>JAEOUH010000053.1 GCA_016839365.1 Candidatus Hermodarchaeota archaeon | reverse complement strand
GCACCCACTTGGTGGTCAACGCCGAAGGAATCAATGCCCAACTGATGAAGCCTTTCAACTTACCTAGACCGAAACGGGCCTATATGCTCCCTGCCCTCCAGTATGAAGTCTCGAACGTCTCATTACCGACAGATACGGTGCACTTGTTCTTTGACACCCAACTAGCAAAAGACTTCTTCGCCTGGCTGATTCCCCTTGACGCCCAGCATGCACGGGTTGGGCTAGCAACGGTCAACAAACAGGCCCCCTCAGCATTGGACAAATTTCTCAAGAACTGCCACCTTATCGCAGGGGCCAAGATTGACAAACGCTATGGAGGCATTGTTTATTCAGGCGGTCCTTCCGCGCGGACAATTGCTGAACGCTTCGTAAACATCGGAGACGCGGCGGGTCAAACGAAAGCAACTACTGGTGGTGGTGTGGTCGCGGGAGGTGCCTGTGCAATCATGGCTGCTTCGAGCATTCACCAAGCTCTTCAGGGTGAATCCTATAATCATAAAGAACTCCAACGTTACGAGCGCAGATGGAAACGTAGTTGGGGCCGCCAACTCCATCTGATGTCCCTTCTTCGCCGATTAATTAATACTCTCACCAACGAAGAGCTCGATCGCCTTTTTAACAGCCTCCAGCATAGTCGCGCTCGGCAAATCATTGAAGATTATGGGGATATTGACCGCCAAGGTCGACTTATTACGACCGCGTTTACCTCTCCTGTGTTGTTGCGGAGCGTCCTAGGATTGTTGATATCAAAAGTCCGTTTTCTACCCCGCCTCATTTGGGGGTAGAATTCAGTCCTCGGATTAGTATTCACGCCAAGTTTGACTGCAGTTGGTGCAGCGATAAAACGTGGTCATTGCTTCATCTCCCGACCGGGTTTGAACCTGCCAATAATAGGCTTCCTTGTGCCCACATTTTGGACAAACCGCACGAACTGTGGGCATGGTTCGCTGTTCAAGCATTTCCTCATCGATGACAACAACCTCTTCCTTTTCGGGGATATGATCAATCTTGTCTCCATATCGATACTTCTTTTCACTTTTTGAAGTGAGAGGCTTGGTGTAACCACAACTCTGGCAGAGTAAGACTTTCTTCTCTCCATTTTTTTGGGGGGTGAGGATACTTGAGCATTCAGGGCAAAATTCCATCTAAAGTAATCTCCCAGCCGGTAAGGGTTGGAAAGCATTCGAGAAATTGCATAAGAATGTATTGGCTTTACACAGAGTTTTCCGCTTGTTCGTGTTCCCATATTTGTTGCAGTAAAACGGCGAATCCCATGGCAATTGCTTCATTATGTTCCGCCTTTGATTGGGTTGTTCCTACTCCGGTTCGAATAAATTGTTCATGTAAGGTCTGAGTTGCTTCAGGGATGGTTAAAAACCCGCGAAGCCACCCATATGCTATCATGGCCTCAACGCAATCTCCCAGGCCATGAGCATCAAGGCGAGAAGGTGCCAAATGACGGAGTTCGGCTAGCCGAAGGGCGGCCGCAAGGATCTTTCCTGACACCTTCTGTCCTTCAAATCGTTTGGAATGACTCGAAAGAGCTAAGGAGAATATTAAGTTCGTGAGGGGATCTCCAAGCTTGGCTAATTCTTTGTTTCTCAAAGCGGACTCGAGTGAATGAATACCTTTGGTTTCGAGAAGTGTACGTAAATCCTCAAATAACGACACGCCGGTCACACGGCTTTGAGGGCTTTTTTAAATTCCGTGCGAAATTCTTCTGTGCGTTCTATCAGTTTTTGCGCCGCAGTTTTGAACACGGTGATGGCCTTAACCTTTCCGTCCGTTCGCACGATAAACTTTGCACTCCGTTCAAGTGGGTGGGGCACTGAATAGCCAGCAAAGGTTAGGTGTGTGTCTTCAAAGAGAATTTCTCGAAGGGGATTACAAAGGGTATGTCCTTCACCTTCTATGTCTAGTTCTAATTCCTTGGCGGTATTTTTGACGATATGAATGTTCATGGCCATCAAATCCCAATTCAATGTTTTTTAGGCAGGCGAATCCTACACAACTTTGCTTTTAAAATCTTGCTTACCTCATGAATCCTTGACGAGTGGATATTCTATTTGAAATCACGAAATATTCCTTGAGCTTGAGACACGGCTTTTCGAACGTTTTCAGGATCCCCACGCAATGTTACTGTAACTCCTCTTTGGTCAGCTTTGATGTGGAAATCAACTTTGAGTTTTCGTTTCAACTGGTCAATGAAATCAATTTGAACTTGCGCACCAGTTATTTGGAATGTGAGGCTCTTTTTTGTCCAACGAGCCACTCTTGCCTCGACTCCTTATTCTGTGTCTTTTTCTTTCTCTATCCGAGTTTCAGAGGCGGGAAGCTTCCCATAATTTTGGGCGAGTTTTCGCCGTTCATAGTTCCCACAATCGACACATTCGAGCCGCTGTCCCTGTAAATGCAGGGGTTCACCGCATCGACTACAATTGGCTTGGAGTACTCCAAATCGTGAGCCGACCGTTGAAAGGCGCGCAAGCCCATCTGCATGCTGTTGTACCCGTGCAATAATGAGATCACCAGGTGCAAACAGATCACGCATTTGATCGACATAACCTCCTGCGGCGTTTTTGATGAATAAGTATCCAGAAAAGGTAACTGGACATTCTTTGTCTCCAATCTGAAAGATGTTCACGATGACCGATTTTTTGGTCACAGTCTGGACAAAACCCAAGACAATGTCATTCCGTTCTGGATATACTGGTTTCCGCGTTGTCGACTCGACACTGATTTTCCGTTCTTTCATATCTATGTGGACAATACCAGTTATGCTCGCGTATATGATGTCATCTTCATCTTGAAAGGTTCCCTCACCTGGCAGGAACTCCTCAATCACTCCTAGTTTTACTCCGGGTAAAACCGAATCTCCCTCTTTGATACGTTGACCGGTCATACAGTTTCCTCCTGTTTTTCTATTCGGTAAAAATCAACCTGAATGGTATATCGTTTTTTCTCATGAAAGTTCATGGTCGCTGGAAGTGCCATCGACATTTCTTGAACAAATGAGATTCGTCCTCCAAGATTTGAGACAAACCGGGTGATGAATTTTCGCCCCCCTTCCGAGGTTTTATGCAAGGAGTAAACCACCTTACCGATTTCCAACGCTTTTTGGAGGAAGGGTTGATCAGCATGAACCCGTTGAACTCCAAATGGGGCGTTCATCAGAACGGTATCTGCCTTGGCCGAGAGTGTCTCAATGGCTTGTGCGACGAATTCGATTCGCTCTTGCACACCAACTTGAACTGCGTTTTGTTTTGCGACATTTAATACTTTCGAATCAATATCGACCCCAACAACTTTGCTAGCCCCTAGCAACGCGGCTCCAATGGCTAAGCGTCCTGGGCCACAACCAAGATCATATACGGTCCGGTCTTCAATGTCTCCATACGTTGCAGCTGTGAAGACTATAGTGGCCGCTACCTCATCAGACACCTCATATTGCTCCATATTCGGGCTAGGATCAGGAAATCCTTTGAGTTGACTAAGCAATATTCCCAACTGCTTTCGGGGTAGAAGTGCTGACATAAACCATTCTCGCCCTCTAGCTTTTTTAGAACCATTGTATTGTTAACACTTAACTGCATCGAGGTGCTAAAATCTTGAGTACTCGGAGGTAATCAAATTATGTCAAATCCATATACCATCAAAGATATTCGGGCCATGGAGATTTTGGATAGCCGTGGTAATCCAACAATTCAGGTAGAGGTTCTCACCAAGGAAGCATATGGGCGAGCAATGGTTCCATCAGGGGTTTCGACAGGGAAATACGAAGCTGTCGAATTGCGCGATAACGATCCAAAGCGCTTTCACGGGCGCGGCGTTCTCCAAGCACTAAAAAATATCTCCACAATCATTGGGCCCGCCATCATCGGGAAGGACGCTCGAGAACAACGAGCAATCGATACGATAATGCTCCAATTGGATGGTACTCACAACAAAAGCAATCTAGGCGCGAATGCAATTCTGGGCGTATCGCTAGCAGTGGCTAAAGTCGCAGCAGATACTGGCATCCAGCACCTGTTCGAATATCTTGCCCAACGTGAAGAATATGTGCTACCGGTTCCCATGATGAATATCCTAAATGGTGGAGCCCATGCAGGAAATGACCTTTCCATTCAAGAGTTTATGATTATGCCCTTTGGATTTGATGATTTCCACCGAGCTTTACGCGCAGGTATAGAAGTCTATCAAACTCTCGGTAAGGTACTAGCGCAAAAGTATGGTCCCCCAGGCAAGAACATCGGTGATGAGGGAGGATATGCTCCTCCAATACAAAACACTCGCGAGGCCCTCGATGCCATAATAATTGCGATTGAACAAGAAGGCTACAAACCTGGAAAAGAGATAGGCTTAGCTTTGGATGCAGCTGCTACTGGATTTCATTCTCAGGGTGGATATGCAGTTGATGGCCGCCACTTATCAACACAGGATCTCTTCGATTTCTATCGTGAATTGAGCAAAGAGTATCCGCTCATCTCCATCGAAGATCCCTTTGAAGAGAATGATTTCGAAAGTTTTGCCCAACTAACCCAACTAATTGGTCAGTCAGTCCAGATTGTAGGGGATGATATATTTGTGTCAAATAGCGCTCGTCTGCAAAGGGGCATTGATATGGGTGCGGCGAACTCGTTATTGCTCAAAGTCAACCAGGTTGGCACGCTCACAGAAGCCAGAGAAGCGGCTAAGCTTGCGGGATCAAACGGTTACACTGTTATTGTTAGCCACCGTAGTGGAGAAACAGAAAACACCTTCATTGCTGATCTATCGGTAGCTCTCTCTTGTGGGCAAATTAAAACCGGGGCACCAGCTCGAGGTGAAAGAACAGCGAAATATAATCGTCTTATCAAAATCAACCAAGACTTAGGGGATAAAGGTAGGTATGCTGGAGATCAGTTTCGAAAGTTCAAGGTAAACTAGCAACTACGCCTGTTCGCACTACTCATTTTATTTTCTGAGATAGAGAGTGACTTTGCTAGAAACCGATTTTTTTACGCAGCTCTTCTGGAGCTTCATCAAGATTTATGGTACAAGGTGTCGGAAGCTTCATTGCTGCCCGACGGAGGGCATCCTTCGCGGCTTTCAGGTTCTTGTAATCGACTTCTAAGGTCAACACAGGTTGGCCTGGTTTTACTCGTGCAGCTAACGAAAAGGGCTTACCAAAAGATCGGCGCATTCCTTCTTGGATCCGGTCAGCACCAGCAAAGGCCATCATCTTCTTCTCTCGAAGAATTTGATGCGGATAGGTGCGAACCCATAAGAAGTACCCCTCGGGTCCTAAAATTCGTGTGAGGTGACGATTGGCTGCAATACGCATTGCCTCAAGTGCACTATGCCGAATTTGAACTGCTTCATCCGCTAGCAAGCTCAATGTTAATTCAAAGTTACGGCTTCGTTTCTTACCCATACGCCACAGCACCACTTTGTTTCCTGGTATTCGCTTGATGTACTCTTTCCGAGTGTATGGCGGTCGTTTGATTAGTCTATAGCATTTTCCTGGTCTGATAGGCATAATGATTCACCTCAAGAGAGAGGGCAGGAAGTATGGCAAATCTTGCCGTCTTATTAATCTTACGTGCTAACAGGCTGCAATCAATACTAGAAGGTAAAGATTTGGACGACATCTTGATCTTCTAGCACAAAGGAGAATCCGACTTTCTTACGCATTTGCCCAGTACTTAACCGGTAAACGATGGCATACCGGAAGTTTTTATGAAACTCACTGTGAAGGCGTTTGGCGAGATCTTCGACATTCGACTCCAAGGGTAAAATAAGTGGTTTTTCACCAATTTCTCCTGTGCTTTTTCGTGTAAAAATGCGGAGTACCTTTAGCCCTTTGAAAATCCCATCTGCTGCGTTTTTAATACCTATATCCTTCTCCACTGAAACCGGAAACATGGGAAAAACCTCACCATATTCCCTGTGTAATTCACCAAAATTTGTTGAACTGCTAGGTGAATCACCTTTAGTCGCTATAATGATTGAAGGAACATACGTTGTTCGGCTATCAATGACTTCTATTAAATCTTCCAAGGTTGCGGGACCACGGAATTGAATTGAGAAATTATGAATTCGTCGACGACGCATTAATTGGCGGATTAGCTCCGGATCCCCTTGAAAGTTAGTAACACCAACGATGTTAGTTCCTCCACTCCCGGTTTTGGTGAACCGAATTGGAGGTGGGGGCTTGTTGAGTTTAATTCGTGACTCTTCTAAAATTGATAAAAGAAACTCGAGTTGGGGCTTCGGGGGTCGGGTAAGATCGATGACTAAGACGATGAGATCCGCGTTGCGTATCCCTCCCAGGATTTGCCTTCCGATGCTACTGTCAATAGCACCTTCGAACAGCGAGGGCATATCGATTATCTGGATGTCTGCGCCTCCGTACTTCAAAATACCTGGTTCAGGAAGTTGGGTGGTGAACTCGTAATCACCAACCTTGGCCTTAGCTCCCGTTAATCGGTTTAGAAGGGCGCTTTTTCCCGAATTAGTGACACCGACCAGGATAACTTGTCCAGCTCCCTCCTTTGCTAGCGAGTAAGTCGGTCCTCCGGTCGCCATTTTTCGGCGCGCTCGTACGTCTTCCTTTTCTTGCCGTAATACAGTCAATCGATGCCTGTAGTGGGCAACCATCTTCTCTGACGATTTGTGTTTTGGAATAAGTGAAATGAACTTCTCAAGCTTCTCGATCCGCTCATCCAGGCCTGATGCCTGTTCATAAGCAATTTTCGCAGCTTGAGCTTCAGCGGTCAAGTTAACGGGCATGGGGCTCCACACATCCCATTCAGCAGAGACTAACTCTAAAATTTTATCAATAATGGGCTTTATTTGGGGTCTTGGGCTTCAAATATTAATAAGCGCTCAAAGAAGAATGCTTTCTCGTCTTTCACTTTTACCATGCGAAAAAGCCGCTCAAGTCTAAGCTGGATGTGTTCGGGATCAGTCAGAGAAGACTGAACCAAAAGGAGCCGGCCGTTCGGGTCAAGGTATTGGACACACTGATCGAGGAATCTTTCAGTAAGCTCATATCCCTTGATTCCTCCTGACCAAGCAGGATCAAATGCCGGGTCTTCCTTGGTACCAGGAAGGTACGGGGGATTAATCAAAACCAAGGTAAATGTTTCCTTGGTATTGATGGGGTCGAAGAGATCTCCTTGCCGAATTTCAATTCGAGATCCACATCCATGAAGCGTTACGTTCTTCCTTGCGTTTTGAACTGCAGCAGCTGATTGATCAGTGGCGACGACCTTGGCCCCTGCTTTTGCTGCTACTATGGCGACTAGCCCACAGCCTGTCCCAATTTCAAGTACGGTTTCACCAGGTGCAATCTCAAGGTTTGCACAGAGCATGAAGGTGTCATCAGCAGGTTCATAGACGCCGTCATCTACAACGACCCAGATATCTTCATAAAACGCCACTGAGGGGGTCATGTGCTTCTTTCCTCATAGATGATGTTCGCAATTTCAGCCAGCTGTTCTGGGTTCAAGGTCTCAACGCGTTGGTCCAACCAGGCAATTTCATCCTGGAGCTGTTGAAACTCATCCTCCCCCAAAAACGCCTTCAATGGGGTTCGGATTTTTTTCCTGCGTTGGTTGAAAAGTGCAATAACCAGTTGTCCAAACAAAATCTGATCTTTAACTAGGAATTTAGGGTGGTCCTTTCTGATAACTCGAACAAGGGCTGATGACACTGCCGGAGGAGGGTAGAAGGCCTCAGGTTCGACCACCTCTAATAGCTCTACCATCGAGTGGTATGCTGCCATCACTGTTAATCGTCCATACTGCTTTGTGTTGGGTTGAGCAGTAAGTCTCTCCCCAAACTCTTTTTGTAGCATAAGGATAGCCGAAGGGATCTTGGATTCGAAAATACGGAATAGCACAGGAGAAGATATTGAATAGGGAAGATTAGCTACTAGTTTGTCAGTTTGGGGCCACTCAATTTTGGTAGCGTCGCCCTGAATCAGTGTAATCTGCTTTATTGAGCCAAGTTCGTTTGATAGGACTTGATACAATTTTATGTCTTTTTCGATTGTGAAAACTTGCTGAACGTGTTCAGCAAGGGCTTGAGTTAGCAAACCATTCCCCGTTCCGATTTCTAGGACTTGTTCGTCTTGGGAGAGGTCAGAATATTTGATTATTCGTTCGAGTACTTGTTCGTCCACGAGGAAATGTTGACCAAGCTGTTTGGAGATGCGGATATCATTTCTTCTGAGCCATTGTTTAGTCCGGGTGAGAAGAGATCCCGGGGTCATTTTGAGGGCTCCGTTTTAGCTTCGATCTTGTTCCTTTTCTACAATGGGTTTGCGGGTGAACAGGTTATACTTGTCTTCGGCACCGAGTTCTATGAGAATTCGTTTTACGATGATTTCTTTGGGGGCACGAATCTGAGTTCTCTCAGCGATATCTTGGAAGCTGGTGAAGGGGGCCTTTCGGCGCTCCTCAAGGATGTCCCACATTAGTTTCTTTCCGATACCGGGAAGCAGCTCGAGACTATGCATCCGGGTTGTTAGCGGTCGGGCATTATTGAAAAAGTCAACAAACCGGGGTTCAGATTTTTCAACGAGCTTTTCAATTATGAAGGGTAATTCACTTCGCGCGGTGGCGGTTAGAATGTCAAAGGTGATCCGTCGTTTAACATGGTCGATTTTGTCTCGTCGGTCACGTCCAATGAATATGGGTTCTTGAGGGCTGAATCGTGCTCCTTTTCGAGGGACTAGCTCTAAGAGGGTGAAGTAGGTGTCACCGACGGCTTGAACGATGGGATCCTTTTTGAAAATAGGCCGGGTGTCTTCGGGGTACCCACGTGGCAAATGATCTAGGACGTATGCATATTCCTCAAACTTTTTCGTGGGTGGACGTGATGTCATAGTTTGCCCTCATGAAAGTAGTTTACTGAAGGTGCAGCGGGTTTATCTCTCTTCCCGTTTCCTTTAGGGGATTACTTCTTTTTCTTTGCTGCCTCCTTCTTCATCGACGATACAAGAAGCTCTAAAATGTCAGCTGTTTCATCAGGTGTGTAAGTGCGGGGAGATCGAGCGAGAAAAGAAGCGAGTTCATCTGTTGTGGTTGGAGCGATATCAACGATTTGAATAGCTAAGGTTTCTTCCATCTCGTAATTTTTCACCAGCTTTTTGACTAGTGTTTTTGCAGTACGCGGTGAAAGTGATGAGAACTTCACAGTATGGTCCAAAGTTACCCTTTGAATATAACTTAGCTCCGCTTTCTTACCACGCTTAGCTAGGGTTGACTTAACCTCTGCAAGAGTAAGCGGCTGTGATTCAATAATTTCCTTTGCCATAATTGCTCCCTTCCCTGATTATTCTGTTTGGCTCCCACTGGGGCGGAGATGTTCAGGACGAATTATGAGTAACTTCGTTTTCTTTCCTAACGTGGTTTCAACTTCGTAGGCTTGGCCACGACGTCTCTGAATTATTCCCACGCGACCATGAAAACGTCGGTGGGGTTGACCACCATGGATTGCCGAATCAATGATGATATCAACACGATCGCCTTCATTATACGTGTGCAGGAGCTTGCCTAGGCTAGGCATACCCCGTTGGCGAACTTTTTTGGTCATTAGTTTACGGGTACTTACGCGGTATCCGTGGGAGCGTTTTACCATGGTAGTTTTTCCTCCGCGATTACTACATCTATCACATCGAGTTGTGTACATGCAGCAGGTGTGCCCAAGATTTTGGTGATACTTGGTACAGTGCGTCCTTCATCGCCCGATATAAATTCTTTGACGTAGAGGCCACCTTGGCACTGGATGGTCAGTTCAAAGGTATTGGGGTCAATGAAAACGGCTTCTAAAGCATCGACACGTTTTTTCCGTATACGGTCTGACCGTCGGTGGCTGACTCGTTGAGGTGTTCGTTGATGCACCTCTAGCGGTAACGGCAGCTCGTGAAGGGTTTTCAGCGAATTTTGGGCAATGGGCTCGTCAACATGCACAATTGCCTTATAAACCTTTTTGGACGACGTAGCGGTGCTTTTAATTCGTTGCACCACTTCCTTATTTGCAAAACGAAGATCACTCACCTCCACCTTGCCATCGGTTGAGTTGTTAATGCGATTCGCAACTTGAATAAGGGGAATTGTACGTGTGTGGGGAGAGAGCACTTCAATGACAAAGGGTCGGCCTGTGCCCAGCATTCGTGCATCAATATCCTCACGTCCTGCACCATGGAATTTGACATCCTTTCCTCCTGTATATTCGAGAATTGTAGGGGCGATGAGCTCTTCCACTGACTCAGTATACATTTTTCCAGTCTGATTACACCGTGGGCAACCTTTTCCACGGCATTCGCGGCAGGGCCATCGAGTCTGTGGTATTCCACGAACCAGTTTCCGATAGCGTCCGAAGATGAATAAAGAATGGACTTCCAGCTCAACAATAAATCCAGGGATTTGAATAACCCCTACAATATCGGGGGCATCAAAATCGACGTCCAGATTGAGTTTAGCAGTGACGAGTTTTCCGATCTCTCGGTTTAGTTCTGCCTTAATGGGTTCTCCGGTGTCAATTTGTAGCTCACTTCGCAGTTGTTCCTCCTTTTCCATTATAGTTGGATCGACTTTGGTTCCGATAAGAAGGGAGGTTGCTTCCCAGCCTTTAAGCGCTTGAATCATGGCTTTCGCTGCTTGAGGGAGTTGATCCATGACACCATTACAAATATCGCACTTCCGACTTGACTGCAGCTCAGTTATTCCTTCCTTTTCGAGGAACTCTCTTGCAGGATGAAATTGCCCATTTTCTGCCAGGCGACGAAGAAGGGTAATGCCTCGCTGGGGATTACGCTGATAGGCTTCTGTTCCAGCCATCAGCAGCAGGGTCTTTAACGCAATTCCTCGATCTTTGTTTGTCAGCCCATATCCTTGCATGGCAAACTGTCTACCTAGACACCAGTCATCAATGGTGAAGAGACGAAGAATCCGTT
Source organism: Candidatus Hermodarchaeota archaeon (assembly GCA_016839365.1). Taxonomy (GTDB): domain Archaea; phylum Asgardarchaeota; class Hermodarchaeia; order Hermodarchaeales; family Hermodarchaeaceae; genus Hermodarchaeum. Next base: position 27,276 of record JAEOUH010000053.1, on the reverse strand, counting down.
GAGCCTTATTCACCATATTTCCCAACGTCATTAAGCCAAGGACGACTTTGCCACTTTTTCAGTCTTTCTGCATAACGATCTACAACCGGTCTAAGGCATGAACAACTTCTAGAATGGCAATATCTCGGGCAAAGGAATCATGGTAATAGGCAATATTTGATGGCGGTTGTTCAATCTGGTCCCAGTCCTCAGAAAGTGGACAAAACATAGCAAATTTTGAAAATTCAGAAATCTTTGGCTGCCATGATGACCTTTGGTCTGGGATTAAGAGAAGCACATCTTGATTAAGGCTAGTTTCAAGCTGGTCTTGATATGGTTCTTCATGAACGGTCACACCATAAGGAACCTTGACTTTGGAGCGTCGGCGGGATTCTTGAGCACGAAGAATGACGTGGAGAATAGATCGTTCGTCAGTGCCTAGGTATCGAATTGTAGTGGGGTCTAGTGTCAGTGAATAAGGTTCGAGTTGAGTAAACCCGATGGTGATCCGAACCCAGTCACGAAGGGCGTGTGAGACGCAAAATCCTGCGCGGATGCAGTGAGCGATAGCTACATAGGGGTGAGTTACGATTCCAATATCGAGTTCGGTTTTGGTGAGTTCATTACTGGCGGGCGATTCAAGGAAAATGTGTAACAGGGGCAACTAGCGACCGCCTCGAGGAGGTTTTTGACCACCCATCATACCTTCCATTCCTGGAATACGAAGACCACCGCGTCGTTTGCGAAGAGTCTTAATGAATTTCCGTGACTGTTGATACTGTTTGAGCAAATCTTTAACGTCTTTTTGTTGGGTTCCTGAGCCACGGGCGATTCGAGCAGTGCGGGAGCTTTTAATGAGCTTTGGATTTTCCAATTCTTCTTCAGTCATTGATTTCAGGATGACCTTCCATTTCTCCAAGTTCTCTGTGGCCACCTCTTTCATCTCATCGGGCACTTTGTAACCCAGACCCAGCATGCTCAAGATTTTTCCTATTGATCCCACATTACCCATGGCTTCCATTTGTGCCATCATATCCTTCAGGGTGAATTTACCTGATAGAAGCGCTTTCGCCAATTCCTTGTCTGGCATCGCTTCTGCATCTTGTACCTTCTTGAGAAGCGATTCGAAATCAGCCATTCCCAAGAGTTGCCCAACGAATTTTGTAGGTTCGAATTTCTCAATATCGTTGACTTTCTCGCCCGTGCCGATGTACTTAATGGGGGCTCCAGTAGCCGCAACAGCTGAAAGTGCACCACCGCCTCGTGCTGAACCATCAAGCTTTGTAACGATAATAGATCCAATAGGGGTTGCCGCGTTAAAGGCTTCAGCCTGAGATGAGGCTTGTTGGCCTAAAGTACCATCAACGACTAGAATAATTTCAGTGGGATTGAGTGCCTTGGCGATCTGCTTCATTTCTCTGATAAGGCCCGTCTCTTCCTTATGGCGCCCTGCGGTATCGACCAAGATGATCTTCGTTTTTTGGTCTTGATAGTGCTTCACACCTTTCTTGGCAACCTTGATGGAATCTTTTTCCTTGGGGTCTCCAAAACAGGGAACTTCCGCTCGGTCAGCTAGTTGTTTCAACTGGTCATAGGCACCGGCCCGGAAGGTATCCGCTGCAACAACACCAACTGTATGTCCTTCTTTTTTGAGTAATTTTGCTAATTTCACTATGTTAGTGGTCTTTCCACTTCCTTGAATCCCGACGACAAGGTAGATGTTCGATTGGTTGGGTTGTACTTTGAGGGGTACGACTTTCTGCCCGAGGATATCAGTCAGTTCCTCATATACGACCTTAACGACATATTCCCGGCGAGAAATACCAGGAGCGATTTTATCTTTGAGCGCCCGTTGTTCAATTCGCTTCGTTAGGTCCATCACGAGGTGAACATTCACATCGGCTTGGAGAAGTGCTCGTTGAAGGTCTTGCACGAGCTCTTTCACTGACTTCTCGTCAACTACTGAAGACCGTAGCAGCTTCTGCACGGCCTGGTGAAGTGATGAACCTAATTTTCCTAAGACCATCATATTTGCCTTCTATGGTCGAATACTGGGCGGATAACCCAATACACCATCTTAATTCTTTCTAAAAAGACTCCAAGTCTTCTAACACGGCGCCGATTATGAGGGGAAACAGGATTGTGGCATCACCAATTACAGTTTCAAACTCCGCTTCTGCCTTCACCTTTCCCCATGATATCCCTTCTTGGAGCTTGGCTCCGCTCAAACTTCCATCTTCCTCTCGCGCTGTGGTAATTTGAATAGCATTGTCAAGTCCTCCACGGAGGATGTTTGCTCCCAAGGTGAAATGCTTCGGGAGGCCACCACCAAGAATAATGGCACTTACGCGTTTTGCATCATGCACCAGATCGTAAAGGATCTCCATATCTTTTAGCCCGTTGAGTTTCATGGGCTGAAGCTGGCTGAAAAGGGCAATATGTAACCCCAACATAGAGTCTAATATTCCGGGGCAAAAAATGGGAACCTTGTTGAGATAGGCCTGGTGCACGATGGATTCGGGGTCCGTTACCTGTTCGCCAATTGTTGCGATGAGCTCTGAAGGGGAGAGGCCCTCCTTACGCTTCTCTTCAGGAATTCTGCTCAAAATTGACCTAATCTCATCTTCGAATTTTGTAAAGCCTTCGGTTTCTACATAGACATCGCCCGCTCGACCGAGTTGCTGTTCCGCTAACTCGCGGTCATTGGCGTGCAGGTCGCCCATAACGTGGTGCCCTCCGATTGCTTCGAGTACGTCATGAACGATGTTAGCACCACTGGTTACGATGGCATGGATGCGGTTAGCTTTTATTAATTGGGCGATGATGTCGCGTAATCCTCCTGGAACCATCGGACCGGCCATTGCTAAGAAGACGACATTTTCTGGAGTTGTAAAGATGTTTCGGACAATATGTGTAGCTCTCGCTACTCGCCCCGCACCCAATACGCCTGACTGTCGATATTGCTCAACTAACTCGTGCAGGGATATTCCCTTTTTGAGTTTCATTTGCTTGACGAAGCGACGCGACATTGTCAAAAATCCGGATTAAGTGATTTCAAGTAGGTGAAGAGGCCCTTTCATCGTCGCCGAATGAGTTTTCTTCGACCTAACACGATCCAGTATTCGATTTGGATACCTTGCTCAATTTCACCCTCGAAGTTCTCAGGATCTGGCTTTGGGACCTCAAAGCTCTCATAGCTTTCCATGTCCATTAACCCCAATTGAGGGGGAGTGGCATCAGTAATGTAGTTGACTTGAGCGAGCCGCTTATCAATTACAGGGGAATCAACCTTAGTATCTGTAGGCAATACAATGCTTTTCTTCGACCCATCAAAGATGCTCACTGCTGTAATTCGAGCCTTGGCATGCCCGTGTTTGCCTGATTTGCTCTTCTCAATACTGACTACCTTGTAGACGTCCTCCTCGATTACGAGGTGTCGTCCGACTTTCAAGCTACCCGCTTCGACTACTTTATGCGACAATTTCTGCCACCGTTCCGGATAGAATTCAGGCGCTCTCTTAAACCTTTTTGCTACTTCGCAAAAGTCCAAATAGAAGGGAATCGTGACCAGTTTTTGAGGATACATCTGATAAGCACTTCTGAATTTAGAGGCGTTAATAGTGCAACCAAAACGACCTGTCATTTTTGTCATTGATACCTCTGCACTCTACCATCAACAACAATTCGCCGCCGAAGACATACAACTAGCGACAACACCAATTATTGAAAAAGAAATGCATCAAAAAGGACTCAAGGAAAGCCTCGACCTCTTGATCGTAACCAACAAACTCCGCATCATCGAACCTACACCCCATTCGCTCGAGAAGGTGAAAATTACTGCTCAGGAGCTGGGAGATTTGCCAACTCTCTCTGAACCGGATCAACAACTCCTTGCACTCGCTTTAGACCTCTCAACTCAAGATTACCGGGTTGTCTTGGTAACCGACGATTACGCAATTCAAAACGTTGCCCAACAACTTGGTGTCGAATTCAAATCAATCTCAACTTCCGGTATCCGTGAAATCATCAACTGGGAGACCTATTGCAAGGCTTGTGGTCACAAAGAACCAGGATCAACAACCGAAACTGCTTGTCCAGTGTGCGGGACTACGCTCAAACGTCGGGCGATTCACAAACAGCATATCGATTGACATTGAGTGTGGTAGTCAACAAAATTTAAGAAGTCTACATGTATCCATCAGAATCACGTTAAACCAGAAAGGCGAACACGATGAGTGAAAGCAAAACATCATTCTGCTCCTGTTGTGGTGGCCTCGTTACACCCCGTGAAAACTCGGTCCAGTTCACCTGCCCTGCATGCGCGAACTATACAATTCGCAGGTGTCAAAAGTGTCGGGAATTCGCAAATACCTACACTTGCCCCGCCTGTAATTTCGAGGGACCTTAATTCGTTTTGATCTGCTAAGTGAAGGTTATTGACATGGGAAAGGTTCTTGCTATAATGAAAATCATGCCTGAAGACGCAAATGAGCCCATTAACGAATTACGCCAGCGGATCGGCCAGGCTCTTGAAGGGAAAGTACGCATCGAAGCCTGGGAGGAAATTCCCATATTTGGACCACTCTTTGCGCTTCGCTTGCGCTTCATTGTCGACGACGAAGCGGGAGGCACTGCCTTCGTTGAAGAAAGCATCAAGAAAGTCACTGGTGTTGGCGAAATCGAAGTCGAAGCGGTCAGCCTCATATAAAACCAATCTAGGCTGATTTCCCTTGACTTTCTGACAGTTTTTTATGTGTTAGCGCTGTTGCATTATATGGAGAATAACCGTGGAAGAAGATCAACCTCCGAAAGGAAAAACCATCAACCTGCGCGTGAAAAAAGCCCACGAACGTGATGCAGGCCGATTCATCATCCGCATAGATTCCTCAACGATGGAAAAACTTGGTGTCCAAACGGGAGACATCATTGGGATCAAGGGGCGAAAAGATACGGCAGGCATCGTGTGGCCAGCATACCCGCAGGACGAAGGACAAAGCATCATTCGAATGGATGGACGGATGCGCCGCAACGCTGGAATCAGCTTAGAAGAACCGGTCACGGTCTATACAGTTCAAGAACGCCAAGCCCTCTCAGTTGTCTTGGCTCCTTTAGAAATGCGATTCCCGGTGAAAGATTTTGATGACTTCGTCAAACAGAAGCTCCTCAACTGTCCGGTCTGTAAAGACGATGTGGTTCATGTGTCCATTCTTGGGCGCCCTGTGCGATTTAGTGTTCGCCGCTCGCGTCCCACCGGTGTTGTGGTCATCGCATTAAACTCACAGCTTACAATTATGAGTGAACCACCAAAGGAACTTGAAATTGGTGTTCCTCTTATCACCTACGAGGAAATTGGTGGCCTTAGCCACGAAATTCAGCGGATTCGAGAAATGGTCGAGTTACCTCTGAAACACCCCGAGCTCTTCGCTCGCTTAGGAATCAATCCTCCGAAAGGAGTCTTGCTCTATGGCCCCCCAGGCTGTGGGAAAACACTTCTGGCGCAAGCCGTAGCCAATGAGTCAGAGGCCCATTTTATCTCCATTAATGGCCCCGAAATCATGAGCAAATTCTATGGAGAATCTGAAAAACGCCTTCGTCAAATCTTCGAAGATGCAGAAAAGAATGCACCCAGTATTGTGTTCATCGATGAACTGGATGCCATTGCACCGAAACGCGAAGAAGTTATCGGAGAAGTTGAACGTCGAGTTGTTGCTCAGCTCCTCGCTGTCATGGATGGGCTCCAACAACGTGGACAGGTGATCGTCATTGGGGCTAGTAATCGACCTAACGCCATCGATCCAGCTCTTCGACGGCCAGGACGGTTCGATCGCGAAATCGAGATTCGAGTCCCCGATAAAGAGGGGCGGCTTCAAATCATGCATATTCATTCTCGGGGTATGCCACTCGAATCTGTCAAACCTGAGGCCATTGCTGACATCACCCACGGTTTCGTTGGTGCGGATATAGCGGCTCTCTGTCGCGAAGCAGCCATGAATGCACTACGCCGCTATCTTCCACGAATTAACCTCGAAGAAGATGAGATTCCCCCAGAGGTTCTCGCTGATTTACGCGTCACCAACAACGACTTCGTCGAAGCTCTCCGAGAAATTCAACCCACCGCCATGCGCGAGGTGACGATTGAAGTACCGAACGTGCGTTGGGACGATGTTGGTGGGCTTGAGGAGATCAAGCATAAACTGCAACAGGCGGTTCAATGGCCCTTACAACACCCAGAATCATTTACGCGGCTTGGTGTCGAACCACCCCGTGGTGTACTTCTATACGGACCCCCAGGGTGTGGCAAAACCTTGCTTGCCCGAGCCGTTGCCACCGAAAGCGAAGCGAACTTCATCAGTATAAAAGGTCCCGAAGTCCTTAGCAAATGGGTGGGTGAATCGGAGAAAGCCGTCCGTGAAGTGTTCCGCCGGGCCCGCCACGCTGCTCCCGCAATCATCTTCTTCGACGAAATTGATGCCATCGCACCCTCAAGAGGAACAGGCGCCGGAGACTCACATGTCACAGAACGAGTAATTAGTCAATTCCTTACCGAAATTGATGGCATTCAAACTCTGAAAGATATCGTCGTTCTCGCCGCAACCAATCGTCCTGACCTCTTGGATCCTGCAATGCTAAGACCGGGGCGGTTTGATCGACATATCCTTGTACATGCCCCTGATGAAGCCGCACGCAGACAAATCTTCGAAATCTATACTAAGAATATGCCTATTGCTAAAGATGTGGATTTGGATGAGTTAGTGAAGAAATCTCAAAACTTCGCGGGAAGTGATATCGCAGCGTGCTGCCGTGAAGCTGCACTTGCATCTCTTGAGGAAAACATGAAATCCACGAAGGTTACGCGTACCCACTTCTTGAAAGCGATTGGCGAAGTGACTCCAACAATAACTCCGGAAATGGAAAAAGCCTACCAATCTTGGGGCAAACGAGCGAAACAAACTCGCCCTGATACTTCTCCCTTTACTTAGACAACTGTGAATCAAAGATTGAAGGTACTCTAGTCCTCGGCAATGGCTAAATACCGGCGTTCACCAAGCAACTCGATTTTCCGTTTGGTTTTGGTAATCTGTTGAACATGGATCTTCCCGCTTATCTCTAACTCCATTAGTGTTCGGTCCAATTCATGGGGTTCCACGTTAACACGGTTGGTCTTCAACAACCGCGTTAACTCCCTGTCGATGAGGACTCCTTGACGCTTTTCAAGAATAGAGAGAATAACATTGCGAAGAGGAATTGTTCTCCACGTCATAGTATTCAACCTCGCTATACAATCTAGCAGAAAATATTCTGAACTGAATAGTAAGATACATCTCATTTGAGATGTCAGGTCAAGACTGACATGGGGGCATTTTAAAGTTTCTCCTTTCTCGGGAAGCTGATGGAACCATACAACTTTAAGAAACATAGTGAGACATCCTATGATAGAGCAACTGGCGGAAGCTTTCAATGTCAACCGATCCCTTTGTCCGAACACCAGCTGTGTACACCGATATTGGGAATATCACCTCCGATTCTGCAGGTCGACGGTTTCGGATAATCGGTTTTGTCGTTGACATTCAAGAGAATACAGGCTTTACAATCAGTGATGATACGGGGCGAATCTCCGTAGCTACTGATCAGCCACCCGAACTGCAAACTTTTGTAAGAGTATTTGGTACAGTCGCAGTATCCCCGGAGGGTGCCCTTCTACTCCGAGCGGAAATTACACAAGATCTCACCGCCCTTGATAAACAGTTATTTAAGCGTGTATTGAAAATAGTCCAAGCCGCCCCCAGCGGGAGGAGTTCCTAGTTGTTTGTTGCAAAATTTGATGATGCAAAAACCTGGCAATCCCTTATTGGAGCCATTTCAGCCCTGGTCGATGAAGCGAACTTCGAGATTTCACCTAAAGGCGTTACGCTTCGAGCCATGGATCCGTCACGGATTGCGATGGTCGATTTCGAATTACCGAAGAGCGCATTTAGTCATTACGAATGTGATGAGGAAGGACGTATCGGGATAAATCTGGACGAAATGGACAAAATTGTGAAACGAGCCGGTGCAGGAAATAGCCTAGAATTAGGGCTTAATAGGGAAAAGAATCAGTTACGAATCACACTTCAGGGTCGTACGAAACGGAGTTTCAACATTTCCCTCATTGATCTTGGAGCAGATCGCCCCCCAAGCCTAAATGTGGATTTTGACATTAATGTCAAAATTACCGCCGAAACACTCAAGGAAATCATACAGGATGCGAACATCATCAGTGACTTTATCGCAATTGATGCTACCCCTGACAGCCTACTGATCTCAGCCCGAGGTGATACAGGCAACTTAGAGGTCAACATCGGAAAATCTGAGGAGGCGCTCTTAGAGTATACTGTTAAACAACCTGCCAAATCCCTATATGCCCTTGAATATCTCAACGACATGATGAAAGCCGTTGCAGCCTCTGATACCGTGCAATTGGAATTTGGTAAGGGTACTCCCATTAAACTAGTCTTTGCCGTCAGTAGTGGAGGACATATTACCTACTTCCTTGCTCCACGAGTCGAAGACGACTTCTAAATTCCTAAATACAACGTTCCCAATATTAGGAAACGAAAATGCAAGAGGATATTTCGATACATGAAGCAGCCAAATACCCTTGGTCAGTGATGGCTAGGTCGTTACTCAAAGAATACAACGTTTTGCTTGCTGAAGTGGATAACAATCCTCGGATCACCAAGCGTGCAAAGCTGCGATTGATCGATGCCCTCGAAACGAAGGTTCCACGAAACACCATGGGATTAAATGATGATCCCTACGTCGAACTGACCAGCTTTTTTGTGGCAAAAGCGTTAGTAGACGCCATCGCTAGTATGTACTTGCGACGTCGATGGGCAACAGCAGAAGCAAAATCAACAGAAGAGTTTCTCATCAAAGAAACTGACTCGAAACTCGCTCAAATCGCAATACGCGAATTCAACTGGCAAATGAAAACGGTGAAATCACAAATTGCAGGCCGGTCGTTCACCCACAGCATCCACTTCACGAATTATTTAACCGCGACTGAAGGACTTCGCGACCTCAAATGGAAACTCGTGAATAAGCGACTGTCTACTGGGTTTGTCTTACTCCGAAAAACTGAAACAACCCGGGTTATTCGAGCCGCAGTGGAACAACTCCTTGTCCGTGATATCAAGAAAGTCGACGCCGAATTTCCACCTAACATTCAACAGGTATATGATGAAATTGACGCTAAAGTTCGAAAGCGAGTGGACCGCCATAGACAGGAAATCGAGGGTGAAATCATTCCTGAGGCGTTCCCACCCTGTATGCAGGCGATTCTCTCAGATCTGAAGGAGGGGAAGCCTCTATCTCATATTGCGCGGTTCGCTATAACGGCGTTTTTACTGAACGTTGGTATGGAAGTTGATTCAATAATTGAGCTGTTCATGAAAGCCCCTGATTTCCGTGAGGATTTAGCCCGTTATCAGATTGAACATATTGCTGGGAAACGGGGGACCACAGTCTATACGCCTCCAAGCTGTGCCTACATGTTATCCGTACGATTGTGTGTTGATCCTGACCAGGTGGGCGTTCGACGACACCCACTGAATTACTACCGCTACAGGAGGAAACGAGTATCAAAACCCTGACCTTCCTTATCAAGCAATTTGCTAACTACTACCTCAATCCAATAACCCCCTTGACTCCTCCCCGTCAATTCGAAAGTCGGGAGTTCGCATTCTTTTGGTTTGATCGTGAAGGGGTGTTCCGTCATACTAATTTTGTAAATCCTGAGGAACTTGTCGAGTTCATCAGTAAGGAAGGGCCCGCTCACATATTCCATTCTGCAGCCTATTATGACACTCCAGATGCCCCCCAAATGCCCCTAAAGGGTTGGCGTGGTGCGGATTTGGTCTTTGACATTGACGCAGACCATTTTGATTTAGCATGCCAAAAACAACATGACTCATGGTCTTGTTTAGATTGTGGCCACCGTGGTTATGGGCACCGTCCTGAGCAATGCACTAAGTGTAACAGCACCCGACTCAAAACCTTCAAATGGATGTGCGAAGAATGCTTATCACACTCCAAAGCCGAAGCGATTAAGATCATTGAAAACTTCCTCATCCCCGACATGGGAATCTCAAAAAAGAATATCATGGTAGTCTTCTCAGGTCATCGGGGGTATCACATCCACAGCATCGCCCCAGAGCTGCATATCCTTGGGTCCCAAGAACGGCGTGAAATCGTCGACTACATCTCAGGAACTGGTATTGAATATCGGTATCATGGCTTCGTCGAGAAAAGCTATGGTGTTCCTAAAGGACCAGATTCGAAGACTCCGGGATGGGAAGGGAAAATTGCAGAGGGAATTCAACGCCTGTTTCAGAGTCCACAACAACTGAGCCATATTCCTGGGCTCCGGGCCAATCAAATCCGACTCCTGCAAGAAGATGCCCAAGCTATATACAAACAGCTCACTGAAACGCCTCCACGCTACATTACACCCAAAGGAGTCGGACAAAAGGCCTGGTATACCATCACGCAATATGTCGTCGAATCCTTAGCTGCTATAGTCGATGAACCGGTAACCACTGACATTCACCGGTTAATTCGACTTCCCGGGTCCTTACATGGAAAAACGGGATTTCAGGTAAAGAAACTTGAATTATCTGAGCTCGAAGATTTTGATCCGTTCAAAGATGCCCAGGTCTTCTCCGGCACTACCACCGTCAAGGTCTTAGATGCCCCTGCATTTACGTTGAACGGGAAACAATATCCTCCAATGCGCGCAATTAAAAAGGAGCTTCCGCTTTCCGCTGCTATGCTACTCCTCTGCAAAGGGGTAGCCGAACTTGCGAACTAAAGGAGGCTTCCCCCGTGTATGCTACACTCCTCGAACGATGGCAAGCAGAACGTGACTCGTCAGACCTGCTTCCTCTCCGTGATTCTTTCCTCCAGAACCTTCGGGACTACGTAGTGCAAGTGCTTGAACGAAGTCAGGCACAAAATACGTCTGAAATTCAACGACAATTGTTTGAAACCGAGTTAATGAATCTGCGATTTATGATGAGAAGTCTGCTTACCATGCGGGTAGAAAAGATACTTGCCAAACTCGTTGAACAGGATATCGATTACGACCTCCTAACTGGAAACGAGCGTCGGTTTGCGGACCAAGTGACCCGCAACCTTCGTTCAGCGCTCATGCCTGCAGAAGATTTATTTGCTTCTTTAGATGCCAACGGCCCGTCAAAGTTGTTGGTTGTGCGTTTTCTCGATGAACACCCGCAGCTCGTTGGAGTAGATTTAAAAACCTACGGACCTTTCAAAGCGGATGACCTCGCGGCGCTTCCTGCTGAAAACGCCCGGCTAATCATTAGAAAAAATCAAGCAGAACCTGTTGAACTAGGTGATATTCACCATGAAGGCTCCTAAAACCATGAGAACCTACTGTGCGCGGTGTAAAAAACACACAGAACATACCGCTAGTCTGTACAAGAAAGGTCGTGAACGAACCCTTTCGGCTGGTCGACGCCGCTACGATCGAAAAGTATCCGGATACGGTTCCCAACCCAAGCAAATCCAAAAACGCTTCTCAAAGGTAACCAAAAAACAGTCCCTCCGATTGAAGTGTAAAGAGTGTGAACATGTCACTGTCCGAGAGGGTATTCGGCTGAAAAAATTGGAACTAGTCTAACCTTGGAGGGAAAAAAGTTGACAAAAAAGAAAAAGCCCATTGACGAACCCCGGTCACGCTTCCTTTTAGTAAAATGCAAAGAATGTGACAATGAACAGACAGTGTTTGGATGGGCCACTCAAAAGGTCGTCTGTAATGTGTGCGGAAAGCCCCTAACACAACCCACTGGGGGAAAGTCACAAATCCTTGGAGAAGTCATCCAAGAACTAAGTTAAACCTTCCTACCATCACCGGTACTCCAACCCAGAGGTGCATCCCTTGTCCAAAGACAGTAGTAAATCATCAGGAAAATCGAACATTCCAGAAGTCGGAGATTTAGTTCTGGCAACAGTTAACCGAATCACCTCCCATGGAGCCTATTGTCAAATGGATGAATTCAAAGACCAGGAATGTTTCATTCACATTTCGGAGATCGCCTCAACATGGGTTCGTAATATTCGAAACTATGTCCGTGAAAATCAAAAGGTAGTTGTTAAGGTTCTTCGAGTCGATGCTGATCGAAATCAAGTTGATACCTCCTTACGGCGTGTTACAAGAGAACAAGGCCGTTTGAAGATTCAAGAATGGAAACGCGCTCAACGCGGAAGCAAATTACTGGCTTTAGCCGCTGAACGGATGAAAAAAACACCCAATGAAGCCTATGAAATCGCAGGAAAAGCCATGGAGGCTAACTACGCAGATATGCTTGAAGCCTTGGAAGAAGCCAAGGAAAAGGGTCCAAAAGGCCTAACTGATATTGGCGTTCCGAAAAAATGGGCTGATGTATTATATGAACTCGCCCAAGCACATGTGCTCATCAGGGATGTCAGCGTGGAAAAAACCATTGAGCTTATCTGTCGGGGGCCTGAGGGAGTGGAAGGAATCCGCAAAGCCTTACTCGGGGCCGAAGCCATTGTTGAACCGTCAGGAGGAAGTGTATTCATTGAAGGGGCACCCCGATACCGAATTCAAGTTAGTGGAAAAGATTACAAACAGGCTGAACAACTGCTACAAGAGGCTATTGAAAAGAGCCTGAAAATCATTGCTGAATGTGGTGGCGAAGGGAAGGTCACCACCCAATCCTAGTCCACTAGCCAACTATGATACGAGGGAAAAGTAACTGACCAAACTTCTGAAAAAATGTCGTCAGTGTAATACCTACACACTTAACTCTACACTTTGTCCTAAGTGTAAAGGATCGGTCGAAAATGCCCACCCGGCAAGATTCTCCATTGAAGACCGTTACGGCGTATATCGGCGAAAGATGAAAAGAGAGCTAATCATGAAGCACAGCACCGAGAATGAAATGGGGTCTAGATAACTCTCTTCAAAAATATTGGTCACCGATAAAGGTGGCGTAAATTCCGTCAATGAACTAGCTGGTCCAGCTTTGGAGGAACTCGGGGGAGGGGGTGCCGCCTGTATCGTGATGGGGATTGTCACATTCAAGCCGGCATATAGGGGTTGGCTGCTCATATAGTGCAGCTGCACAGTTACTACTTCTCCAGCAACTAAATCAACATTCCAATAGTCGGCGTCAATGGTGATTCCCAGAGTCTCACCAGTGAATAGTACGCGCCCCCGCGTAAGAATAGCGTTCTCGATCGAAAAATCATCGTCATTAAGGCGACCTTCCTCGTCAACCTCGATGAAACCTTCTCCAGTATTTTGAACCTCTACGTAGATGGTGCCGTTATCATAGGCCCAAGAATTGGCAACAAGACCAGTCAACTCATAAGCTGGTGTCGGTCTGACTGGCACTGTAATACTGGCTTCTAGTGGGGGCCAAAATCCAGCTGCATTAATTGTGACGTTGATATCAGTGCCCACAGTGAAGAAGCGTTGCGTCCGAATGTGTAACATAACAGTCTCTTCAGGTAAAATCGTCATATTACTCGTATCTGTTGTTAGATAGAAATCGAGGGGCTGATACACTCTGTTTTGTCCCAGTCGCTCATCCCAGTACACAATTGTTGCATTAGCAATAGTAAGGGGATGAATACCCGTGTTATGTACTTTTACAATAATCTGTGAGAGGTCTTCAGCCTCAGTACTACCTTGGTGCACAGGAAAAGCACTGGCACCTGTAATCTCCATACCACTTTCAATATACGTGTAATTACACTGGTAAACCTTCATTAGCTGTGTTTGGCTGAAATAGGTAGGGACAAAGAGGCTGAAAATCGTTCGACCTGGTTCGGTAGTTAAGCTCGGTGCTGGTCCAGGATTATTAGTAGTATTCAGTGTTGGGGGATTAACCCCTACGAGGCTCGCGTTAAGCCAGAGCATATTGTATAGGATTGTGTTGAAGAATGGCTCAAGGTAAGTTTGCCGCTGTGGATCCCAGAAGATAAACTCGTTGGGGACTTCATCGCCAAAGACTTCGCCAGCAATACGGATCATCCACTGCCACTTGCCCTCATCGCCACTTAATCCGGGGTTATTTAGCCCGAAATGCGCAAAGGCATAGTCTATGTCGAACATTTGACATATTCTAAGCGCTGCTATAGGATCGGTTTCCATTAACATCCGACCTACCCATGCTATCTGGGTTTTGTTGTTCGTCGCGTTATCGACTACGGTGAACCGATCACCCGCCTGTCGGGTCCAATAACCGTAATCCCACCAGGACACGAAAATGCTTCCCTGAGGGGTGTGGTGTTGCATCCACGAGAACGTCTCGAGATAATCTCGAAGGAAGGCTGGATCTCCTGTATATTGATCGCGCCATCCGGGTGTAATTTCAGGGCTTCCCATGCCGTTAACGGCGTCAATGGCGTTAATCGTCGTGGCAAGGAGCAACACGATGATAAATAGGTATGCGATGCTAGCAAATCCTCGTCCAACCGGAGGGGTAATGCGACGCCGGCGTCGAGTGAGAATGGGGCGTTGCCAAAAGATGGGGCGGAAGGGACGCATCGCCATTAAAAGTCCATATGCGCCGAGGATAGAGGCTGCAGGAGCGAGAATGAGTGTCAGTCGAATCATCGATCCTGTGAAATATAGTGCGGTAAGAGCGAAGATAATGAGCAAGATGTCCGTTTCGCGTTCACGTTGAAAAGCAATGTAGAATCCGAATGGCATAAGCAGGATTAAGAAGCTCAAATTATACCAGAAAGTGGCCCATGGGGAAGGCAGATGCTCGCCCACGGATGCGAGGAGAAATGCGTTTTGTCGTATCAATGGATCAATTACGGTGTAAAACTTACTCCCGAGGTTTCCAAGAATTCCCGGGGCTTCTCCTGAAGCGAGCGTAAGTATCAAACCGGATTGGTATAGATAGCCCAATCCTACTACAATTAGAGCACACATTGCCCCGAAGATATAACCAAAATAGGGGCGAATCCGTGTAGCTAGACCTGTCAAACGGTTGGGGAGACCGAGTTCAGATAATCGAAAGGTGCGACTAAATTCAACTAATAACAGAAGGCCCCAAACACCTAATGGTATCAAACCCGTGGTACCGGTTGGCCAGTCAGGACCGATACGGGGGACACAAACCGCAATGATCATACCGGTGATGACGACACCTGAATATGCCACTAGGAGTCGACGAGAATACCGGCGAAGTAGCACCATGATAAGGGCAAAGATTGCAAAAATCTGGAACACGTACAGATATACGCTCCAGCTTGCAGAAAGATAGCCTAATGACAAACCACCCAAAATTGCTGAGGCGATTGAACCTTTCCGCATGGCGCGGATGAAGAAGAAAAAGGTAAGAAGAATAGCAAGAATACCAACGGCTTCATTGTCAAAGAATCCAGCAATGGTCCGTTGAGTATAGGCAGGCAGAACCGCCATAAAGAAGGCGGCCAGAAGACCAACCTCCTTGGAGCTTACTTCAACACCCAACGCATAGATGGCTAAAACACCAAAAACACCCATTAGCGCCGGGAACAGGACCACTACAGTCATGACATCGACATTGATTCCCAGAGCATGAAATGCTAAGTACATAAATGTGGCAGTAAACGGGATACCGGGATATGAGGTTCGGGGAATATTCCGACCATAGGGGACCCATGTGGTCCAATCATACCAGCCAAACCAGGCGCCGAACCCGTTTTGCAAAATAAATTCAACTTCTCGGATGTTATACCAAGGATCAAATGCGCGTACTAAAATCTCGAATCCGATCATGGGGAGAAGCCGAAGCATTAGAGTGATAAGGCAGATGATAATGAGCGCGACGGCTGCTATGATATTTGATCTGGAAATTTCCATCCTTGGTCCATGTATGTATCGACGAAGAAAAGACCATATGGACCGTAGCGCGCCGCGTACAGACATTCATTCACCATTAGGCATGTAAAGTGGTGCCATGATAATTACGTGTACTTAAAAAATTTCTCGTACCGACCACACCAGACTTTTCAATGACTATTTAGTCAGTCCTTCAAGGAAACCCTTGTAAGCTTCCGCGTTCATGAGGTTCTTTACCTCATGAGGGTCTGCAAGCTTAATGGTTACCATCCATCCATCACCGTATGGATCATTGTTTACCAGTTCTGGCGCTTCCTCAAGCTTTTCATTCATCTCAACTACTTCACCTGAGACCGGTGAGAATAGCTCCGAGGTGGCTTTCACCGAATCAACGGTGCCAAACACCTCATTGGTCTTAACAGCAGTGCCTACCGAAGGTAGTTCCACCATGACAATCTCGTGCAACTCTTCTTGGGCATAATCAGTGATGCCCACACGCACAACACCGTCCTCTTGGCGAACCCATTCGTGTTCCTTTGTATACAGCAAATCAGCAGGAATCTTACTCATTTTACAAGACCCCAGTTCATTAGGTGAATTCGCGTTTTAACGCTCTAACTATATAGCTGTTTAGTTGAAGCTTTTCAAGGATTAGGCTGTATAAAAATTGAAAACAAACGTTTAAAACATTCAGAAATAATCCTTTGCCACAACTCTCGTGCGGGGGACCCTTCCGAAAGGGGTCTTTGCCGCCTTACAGGTGGCGGGGGTATCTCTTCTGGTGGAGACCCCACAGCCAAGCCTGGTTAACGGCGCAGGAGTCGCCTGCAAGGGCAGGTAGACGGCGTTACTCAAGATCTAACCAGGTAAATGAGACATCCTGTCCGGCAGCGGTTCGAGGGTTCGAAGGAACAGCGCACTGCGAGCTCCGAAAATCCCTCCCCCCGCACCAATTTCCCATCGTTACCTTTTTGACTGCGAATACCCTAGCTTCTACTACGGATTTCCTCTCCCACGGGGCCTTACGCATGCTACACGTAGTTTATCTGATGCATCCCAGCGGGGTCTGTCTCCTTGACCAAAAATTTGGAGAATTAGAACTTGACTCGACGCTAGTGGCCGGCTTTTTTTCTGCAATCCGTGAGTTTGCCCGGATGATTTCAAAAGGGAAAGGTGAAGCACGCGTCGTCGAGATGGGTGAATTCTACATTACCTATGCTGCTGGCGATTACATCGTTATAGCTGCCGTTGTTGACAAAGAAGACAACCGACTCCAAGTCCTTCAGGCCCTTGACCAAGTCATTGAACGGTTTTCAGACCTTTATGAAGAAACTCTCAAAGCATGGGATGGAAAACTCGTCTTCTTCTCCTTCACTCCTGAACTGAATCAAATGCTTAATAACGGGTTTATCGGCGAAAAGGATGCACCCCAACCCAAACTAAAACGAGGCCTTCCCAAACTTATGGTCAAATTAGGGCAAATCAGCGAAATCGAATATAATGTCGCCAAACAGTGTTGCGGCAACAAAACCCCAAAGGAAATCGCTGAAAACCTGCGGATGACCCAAGATGATGTGGAAGTCCTCTTGTATCGCCTCAATAAACTCGACCTAATCGAATAGGATCTCCCTTTGTAAGCGCTTATTCACTAGCCTCCAGTAATACTCCCATCGCAATTATCCCAAGCGCAATCAGGACCAGGACGGGTGCCACGATGATTCCAAGGTCGGGAAGCACAGCTTGAAGAACTCGACCACCATAATAGATTAGGAGCCCTGAACCCAGTAGAAAATTACTCATCCGAAGCTGGCCTATAAGCTGAAATCCAATAAAGAAGAACAACGCCGGCAACACAATGACGTACAGCGGAAGGATTGCATAATTAGAAATGATATACCCGATGGTCAAAATGCCACTAGTAAGTGTTGGTGGCCAAAACAAAACGGGTATCACCAAAATGAGTAACGCGATGATGAGTGGTGGAGATGAAATCAGGATAATTTGCCACAACTTCCTCTCCAAAATCTGATAGGCTAACGCGATGAAGACAGTGAAAATTGCTAGCCAAGATGTCACTGTGGCTAGGCGCCACCAAATTTCGATGTGCGCATAGAAGTCCCAAATAAGATAAAAAATCCGTCCCACGCCAAGTAAAAAGAAGAAAAGCCCAAACCCTAAATGGAAGGGGTTACGCTTCTCACGAAAACGAAACGCAAGAAAATACACGAACAAGAGAAAGAAGTAGCCAATGATAACATACCATAAACCAATAATGAATGTCTCAGTTGAGGTAAATTGCATTATAATAACCTCATTCCGCACGGAAATGTTTCATTACTGAGTCTCCTTGTCTCCCCATATAAGCCTTTTTTCTGAAATGCGTTCATCTTGTCATCCCTACGGTTCACAAATTAACCTCAAGGAACACGGTAAGAGGAAAATGTTTTTACCTTTACAAATGTCAAGGTGCCCTGGCATACCTCCTTGGGGTGACCTTGTTGATCGATCGCCGGGTAATTAATGGGTCAAAAATAGATGGTAAGCTCGCTGACGACATGACAAAGGCAGGTCTGGATCGTATTCGTTCTTGTATTCAATGTGGAACCTGTACCGGGTCTTGTCCCGCGGGGCGTCGCACCGCTTACAGAACCCGTCAACTAATCCGTAAGGCTCTCCTAGGACTACGGGAAGAAGTCCTATCAGACCCAAATCTGTGGCTCTGTTCGACATGTGGCACTTGTACTGAAAGGTGCCCACGTAAAATCGATGTTACGGAAGCCATTCTTTATCTCCGAAATCTCTCCTGCCAAGCAGGGTATATGCGACCCGAACACCAAGGTGTCTCCCATAAACTCATCGAAACGGGACACGCAGTTCCCATCGATGATCCAAAGTGGAGCAAAATGCGGGAAGAGCTCGGGTTGGACCCCCTGCCTCCCACCGTTCATTCATACCCCAAAGCCGTCAAGGAGATTCAACACATTATCAAACAAACCGGCTTTGATAAACTAGTTAACTACAAGGAGAGCAAAAAGGATGGTAAAACATAGATACAGTTTCTTCCTGGGCTGCGTTATTCCCAACCGACTTCCTCAAATAGAAGCCGCCACTCGCCTCATCGCGCCAAAGTTAGATATTGAACTTGTTGAAATGAAAGGAGCCTCTTGCTGCCCGGCGCCAGGAGTCATTAAATCCTTCGATAAGGATACCTGGCTGTCAATCACTGCACGAAACTTGGCGATCGCTGAAGAGAATGGTTTAGACATCCTTGTTTTATGTAATGGATGCTATGGAACTCTCATTGCCGGAGTACATGATCTAAAAGACCCTGTGACCCTTAAACGCATCAACAAGATCCTAAAAGGCACCGGACATCAATTCCAGGGGAAAATTACAGCCAAACACCTAGTGGAGGTCCTCTACAACGATATCGGTAAAGAAGCTATCGAAGAAACCGTAGTGAACCCCATCGATGCACGATTTGCCATTCATATCGGTTGTCACCTACTCAAACCCAGTGACATTCGACCATGGGGCGTGGTTGAGGATTTCACCCTTGTCGATGAACTTGTTGAAGCCCTCGGTGGCACGATCGTCGATTACAAACTCAAAGATATGTGCTGTGGTGCCGGAGGTGGATTACGATCCGCAGAACTTGAAGTCTCACTGGATATGGTCCGAGAAAAACTCGAAGCGATGAAACAAGCAAAGATTGACGCGATGGTCAATGTCTGCAACTTCTGTCACCTACAATTTGATCTTGGACAAATGCAAGCAAACAAGCATTTTGGCACTGACTACCAAATCCCGGTCCTGTATTATACTCAACTCTTAGGGCTAGCCCAAGGCTTTACACCAAAGCAAATGGGACTAGATAAGCACTACATATCCGTTGCACCATTCCTAGAAAAAATCGGGATGAGCGTGTGATGTTGACAAGGCAGGAACGAACCCCCATTATACCAGAGGAGGAGCAAGCTACGAAGTACCAGATTATTGTCAACGAAGACTGGTGTAAGGGTTGCGGATTCTGTTATTCCTTCTGCCCACGTGAAGTGCTGGAGAAATCAACAAGATTCAACAGCAAAGGTTACTATCCCCCTGAAGCGGTCAACATTGACCGTTGTGTAGGTTGCGGGCTGTGTGAGGCTCTATGTCCCGATTTTGCCATCCACGTTGAAGAAAAGAAGGCCAAAATCAAGGCCAAAAAGGGTGATAAATGATGCAAAAAGCAGTGCTGACCGGAGAGAGATTCACCCAAGGGGATATCGCCGCAGCTGAAGGCGCACTCGCTGCCGGTTGTCGATTCTTTGCCGGTTACCCTATCACCCCCGCCACCGAAATCGCCGAACGCATGGCCTATCGACTTCCACGAATCGGTGGGCGCTATATCCAAATGGAAGACGAAATCGCCTCCTGCACCGCAGTGGTTGGAGCCTCCTATGCTGGCGTTAAATCTATGACGGCTACATCAGGGCCGGGCGTTAGTCTCATGAATGAGACCATTGGGCTCGCCGTGATGACCGAGACACCCATGGTCTTAGTCAATGTCATGCGCGGTGGGCCTTCAACTGGCCAACCAACTGAAGCCAGTCAAAGCGATATTATGCAAGCTAAATGGGGAAGCCACGGTGATTACGAAATTATCGCGCTCATTCCCTCATCGGTCCAAGAAATGTTTGATCTAACCATTCAAGCCTTCAACCTATCCGAACGATTCCGCGTCCCCGCCTTCGTCCTCGCCGATGAAATCATCGGTCATATGCGCGAACGCTTGGTCATCCCGCCTGAAGACGAAATCGAAATCGTGAATCGTAAAAAACCAACCGTTCCGCCCGAAGAGTATCTCCCCTTCAAAGCAGAGGAAGACCTCGTCCCTCCCATGGCCACCTTTGGCGAAGGCTATCACTTCTACGCCACAGGACTCACCCATGATGAACGCGGCTACCCCGTCATGGACGAAGAAGCCCAACTCGCATTGGTGCCCCGCCTCTGCGATAAAATCCGTAAAAATGCTGACAAGATCACGAGGGCAGAAAATACCGAAACCGAAGACGCCGAAATCCTCCTCGTTGCTTATGGAGGCGAAGCTAGGACTGCATTACGCGCAGTCAAGGATGCCCGGGCTAACGGAATAAAAATCGGCTTATTCCGACCAATCTCCGTTTGGCCTTTTCCCAAGGAACAATTGAAAGAAGCAGCTGCCAATGCGCAACACGTCGTTGTCGCCGAACTCAATTATGGCCAGTTAGTTGGCGAAGTCGAACGGGTCATTCGGAACGAAGTCCCGGTTCATTTGATCCCACGGGTCTGTGGCACCCCACACACTCCCGACGAACTCATGAAAGAAATTAGGAGGCGTATTAACTGACCCAAACAACACGTACAACAACTGAAGGGGAACACCCAATCCTCAACTACATCCGCCGCGACCGGCTCCCCCACATCTTCTGCAGCGCCTGCGGCATCGGTACAGTACTCCAGGCCTTCGCCAACGCGCTACGAAGCCTCAACTTTGACATGGACCGTTTAGTTGTCATTAGCGGAATTGGCTGTACAGGGCGCGCAAGCGGATATTTTGCCGCGGATAGCTACCACACAACACACGGACGTGCCATTGCTTTTGCTTCGGGAGTAAAGGTGGCAAACCCTGATTTGAAGCCCGTAGTCATAAGTGGTGATGGTGACCTCTTTGCAATCGGAGGTAACCATTTCATCCATGCCGCACGTCGAAACGTCGATATGCTGGTTTTGTGCGTCAATAACTTCAACTATGGCATGACCGGCGGACAAATGGGACCCACCACCCCCGACTCTGCCATCACCGTGACTTCACCAGATGGGAATATCGAACACCCCTTCAACCTGGTGAGTGTAGCAGCCGCCTCTGGTGCTGTCTTTGTTGCCCGATGGACAGCACTCCATGCTCGACGCCTCACCAAATCCATCGAAAAAGCGCTCCAAAAGAAAGGCTTCAAATTTATCGAAGTCATCTCGCCCTGCCCCACGCTTTATGACCGCTATAATCGATATGGATCCGGTCTCGATGTCATGAAAAAGTATCGGGAAATTTCTGTCATTCGCAACTTCACAGACCCCATGAAGGCTGAAATCGATTATCGCACACGAATAGTCTGCGGCGAATTCGTGGACACAGAAAAACCCGAGTTCACCGACCTATTAGCTCAACAATCGGATAGGCTGCAAAAGAGGTGAAGATGAACCAATGGCACGTACAGAAATTCGGCTTGGCGGATTAGGTGGTCAGGGTGTCATCAAATCTGCCGTCATTATCGGCGAAGCCGCTTCCATTCACGATGGCAAAGAAGCCGTCCAAACAGCCTCCTATGGGCCTGAATCCCGTGGCAGTGCCTGCAAAGCCGAAGTCATCATCTCCGACGCACCCATTGATTATCCCCTCGTTCTTACACCACACGTCATGGTGGCCTTATCCAATGACGCCTTCCATAAATACAAAGAGGATCTCAGCAAAGAAGCCATTGTAATTATTGACTCAGACTTGGTGAAAGCGGGAAAAATTAAGGCAGGTGTGCGCCTGTACCAAGTACCAGCCGCTACCACGGCTCACCAAGTTCTCAAAAATCCTTTGGTGACAAACGTCGTGATGCTCGGCGCCTTCACCGCCATCAGCAAAGCGGTCACCCCCGAAGCAATGCGCAAAGCCATTGCCAATGCCTTTCCCAAATATAAAGAACTCAACCTCCGTGCCTTCGACGAGGGCATGCAACTCGGCCACAAAGCCATGGAACAATCAACCACGAAGAAGTGAGAAATCCTATGTCAACAGAACACCCCAAAATCGGCGTCTTCATCTGTCACTGTGGCTCCAACATCGCCGGTGTTATTGATATCCCCAAACTAGTCGAGTATGCCGCAACTCTCCCCAATGTCGTAGTAGCCGAAGACTACCGATATATGTGCTCAGACCCAGGCCAAGACCTCATCAAAGAACGCGCCCGAGAAAAAGGCCTCAACCGCGTCGTCGTTGCTGCATGTAGCCCAACCCTCCACGAACCCACGTTCCGGCGTGTCTTAGAAAATATCGGATTAAACCCCTTCTTCTTTGACATGTCCAATATCCGTGAACACTGCTCCTGGGTCCACACCCATGAAGAAGAAGCGGCCCTCGAAAAAGCCAAAGACCTCGTCAAAATGGCCGTTGCCCGCGCTGCCGAACTCAAACCACTCGAGCAAAAACAAGTCGACGTCAAAGCCAGTGTCCTCGTCGTCGGTGCAGGCATCACTGGCATCCAAGCCGCTCTTGACATCGCTGACGCAGGCTACAAAGTATATCTCGTCGAAAAAGAACCCAGCATCGGCGGACACATGGCCCAACTCGATAAAACTTTTCCAACTCTTGACTGTTCCAGTTGTATCTTGACTCCGAAGATGAGTCTAGTGGGTCAGCATCCGAACATTGAATTACTGACCTACAGTGAAGTTCGTGAGGTTGATGGGTATGTTGGTAATTTTAAGGTGAAAGTTGAACGCAAGCCTCGGTACGTCATCGAAGACAAATGCACCGCATGTGCAGATTGCCTTGAAGTCTGCCCAGTGAATGTTCCTGACGAGTTTAATGCTGGGCTTGGTTGGCGAAAGGCTATTTACATTTCTTTTGCGCAAGCGGTGCCAAACGCCTATGTAATCGACACTGAACACTGCCTTGGTATGACCCCAATCGCCTGTGGCAAGTGTAAAGATGCCTGTGAAGCGGAAGCCATCGATTATGAGATGAAACCTGAAATCCTCGAGCTGGACGTTGGCGCCATTATCGTCGCAACAGGTTTCGAGCTCTTTGATGCGATGCAACAGCTCGAATATGGTTATGGAAAGTATCCTGATGTCATGACCAACCTTGAGATGGAACGCATGCTCAGCGCCGCTGGACCCACAGAAGGCAAAATTCTTCGACCATCGACTATGAAGAAACCCAAACATATCGCCTATATTCAGTGTGTGGGTTCTCGGAATGAACGGTATAACGCCTATTGCTCACGGGTGTGCTGCATGGCTGCTTTGAAGCAAGCCCGTCAGATCCGCGAAAAATACCCGGAGATCAATGTCACCATCTTCTATATTGACATGCGAGCCTTCGGGAAAGGCTATGAAGAATTCTACGAAACAACTGCCCGTGAACATGCCGTCACCTTCGTGCGTGGCCGCGTATCAGAGGTGCGTGAATCCTTCGAAACAGACAAAATTGTAATCCGGGCAGAAGACACCTTCCTCGGTCAACCAGTGGAAGCCGAAGTTGACATCGTCGTCTTATCCTGTGGCATTGAAGCCCCCAAAGATCTATCTGAGTTTGCCCGCATTCTCGGTCTCCAACGCAGTGCCGATGGCTTCCTCTTAGAAGCCCATCCCAAACTGCGACCCGTCGAAACCAACACAGATGGCATCTTCATCGCTGGAGCCGTCCAAGGACCCAAGGACATCCCTGATTCCGTAGCCCAAGCTAAAGGAGCTGCAGCCAGTGCACTTGCCATGGTCGCAGCGGGCCAAGTAAAAGTTCAACCCTATGCCGCGATAGTCAACGAAGACCTCTGTGCCGGCTGCGGCATCTGTGAAGCTTCATGCCCCTACGGAGCTGTAAAAGTGGTCGATAATCTCGCCCAGGTCACCGAAGCCCAATGCAAAGGTTGTGGCACCTGCGCTGCGGCTTGTCCTAACCAAGCAATTGCACCCCAACACTTCACCATGGAGCAAATCATCGCCCAACTCGACGCCCTCTTCCAGGAAGCGAAATAACCATGACCAACAAGAACTGGGAACCCAAAATCGTCTGCTTTGCCTGTCGTTGGTGCAGCTACGCTGGAGCAGATATGGCCGGGACATCCCGGATCCAATACCCCGCCAACGCCCGCGTTATCCGTGTCAACTGCAGCGGACGCGTCGACCCCCAATTTATTCTCCGTGCCCTCAAGCTGAAAGCCGATGGCGTACTCATTGCCGGGTGTCACTTTGGCGACTGTCATTATATCTCGGGCAACTATCAAACTTCACGGCGTGTCGCTCTGCTTAAGGAGTACCTCAAGGAAATCGGTCTTGAACCCGAAAGACTCCGCCTAGAATGGATCTCAGCTGCAGAAGGGCACAAATTCGCTGAGACCATGAAGGCATTTGTAAATGAGATTAAGCTTTTAGGACCCAATCCGCTAGCCAACGGAGGACCCGAAAAATGACCAAACCCAGTCTAGCAGTGGAAACCCTCAGCATCTGTTCCGGCTGCGAAATCGCCATCCTCGACCTACACCTGGCGCTCGCAGACGTTCTCGACGCCATCGACCTCAAATATATCCAAGTCCTCATGGATCACCGTGAACCACCCAAAGAAGGTGTCACTGTCGGCTTCGTCTCCGGCGGCGTCCGTAACGAAGAACACCTCGAACGCCTCAAAATGCTCAGAGAACGTTCACAAATCCTAGTCGCCTTCGGAGCCTGCTCCGCCTTTGGCGGAGTCCCGGGACTAGCGAACCTGCATACCAAGGACGAAATCATGGAAGAAGTCTACATCAACACCAAGTCTACCGTCAACCCCAAGAAAATCATCCCCCCTAAAATCGTACCCCCAATGCTCGAAGAGCTGCACCCGGTCGACGACTTTGTTAAAGTCGACTATGTCCTCCCCGGGTGTCCACCCCCACCCAAACTCATTGCGGAACTAGTTACCTGTCTACTCGAAGGTCGAGAATTCCACCTCGAACCTAAAACTGTCTGTGATCAATGCCCCCTCATCAAAGAAGAAAAAGCCGTCACCGAATTCAAACGCTGGGGCACTGACATAGTCTTCACCGAACGCTGTTTCCTCGAACAAGGCTATCAATGCCTTGGACCCAGCACTCAAGCTGGCTGCGAAGCCCGCTGCCCCACTGCCCTGTCTCCCTGTAGAGGCTGTTTTGGACCCACCGAGAATGTTGAAGATCAAGCCGCCAAAATGATTGGTGCTCTGGGCAGCATTGTGGTTCAGGATCCCAGCAAAGCCCCTGCTCCTGAGAAAATTGTCAAAGAAGTCCCTGACCTCGTTGGCACTTATCTCCGGTTCACCTTTGCCCATTCCACCTTCAAGAAAGCCGTCCATACTCCCACGGTCAAAACCAAACCAATGAAGGCAACAACATGAGCTCAAAAAAGAAAACCCTCACAATCGCTCCCGTTTCCCGCGTTGAAGGACACGGAGCAATTACTATTAATTTAGATGAAAAAGGCAACGTCGCCAAAGCCCACTTTTCCGTCATGGATGTCCGTGGCTATGAAAAGTTCATGCAAAACCGCCCCGTCGAAGAAGCCAACCGTATCGCCACCCGGATGTGCGGTATCTGCCCAGTCAGCCATCATCTAACGTCCTCCAAAGCTGCTGACGCACTTTACGCGGTCGATCCACCACGAACAGCCAAACTTCTCCGTGAGCTCATGCACCAGAATCAAATGCTCCACTCCCACGTATTGCACTTCTTCTATTTGGCCGCCCCTGACCTCCTTATTCCAGATGGCGATCCCTCAACCCGCCATGTGGTCACCCTTCTCAAACAAAACCCTGACCTCGTAAAGAAGGTCATCCGTCTCCGCCAAATCGGCCAAGACGGCATCAAAGTCACCGGTGGCCGATCTATCCACCCGGTCACCTCTCAAGCCGGCGGCATCTCCAAACCCCTCAGCGAAGAGGAACGTGACGAGATGCTCAAATGGAACCAGGAAGCCTACAACCTCTTCCACGAACTCTTCCCTGTCGTCCAACCTCTCCTCGGCCAAGTCGAAGTTCTCGACGAACTCAAAACCAGCTACGTCGGCCTCGTCAACAACGGCAACCTCGAATTCTACGATGGCCCGGTCCGCATCGTCAATTCCGATGGTAAACGCCTTGCCGAATTCCCTATCAAAGACTACCTCAAATACATCGGCGAACACGTCGAAGACTACAGCTACCTCAAATTCCCCTTCTACCTCCCCCACGGCTGGCCCAAAGGCATCTACCGGGTCGGACCCCTCGCCCGCATCAACGTCGCTGACAAGATTTCCACCCCCGAAGCCAACGCCGAACTCGACACATTCCGTGCCCAATTTGGCAAAACCCCCGACCACACCTTCCTCTACCACTACGCCCGCATGATCGAAACCCTCTACGCCATCGAACGCACCAAAGAACTCCTCACCGACCCCGCCATCACCAGCCCCGACATCATGACCACCTTCCAAATCAAAGGCGGACGCGGCGTCGGCGTCCTCGAAGCTCCCCGCGGCCTCCTCATCCACGACTACACCGCCAACCCCAACGGCATCCTCACCAACGTCAACCTCATCGTCTCCACCGTCGGCAACAACCCCGGCATGGACAAAGGCGTCCAAACCCTCGCCCAACGCCACATCAAAGGCGGCAAAATCAACCAACACATCGAAAACTCCATCGAAATGGT
>JAEOUH010000052.1 GCA_016839365.1 Candidatus Hermodarchaeota archaeon | reverse complement strand
GTGTATCAGAGTATCTTTCAATTCCCGCAGATATCCAAAGCCTGTATGAAGCCGCATTCTATACAAGCTTTAGCAAACCAGCCTGTGTCGAACATGACATTTAATACTGTTCCCTTTAGAGATTTAAGGGCCAAAAAATAGAGTTTCACGTAATCCGCTAGATTTGACACTGACGACAAAAATTCGCTACGCGTACACCAGATTTCACTGATGAGATGGTTGTTCCACAGGTCGGACAGGATTCGCCTCCCTTTCCATGGACTTGTAAGAAGTCCCGGACTTCAAATTGGAGTGTATCCCCAACACGAGCCGTAATCGTTGTGATGGCATGGTGTAAGACAGATTTTGTGGCTGAATAAAGGGCTTCAATCTCTGTATCCGTTAAAGTTGACCGTTTCCGAAACGGGAGTACTTTGGCTGTGAAAAGGATTTCATCAGCGTAGGCATTGCCGAGCCCCGCGATGAAGCGTTGATTCATTAGGACATGTTTGACAACGCCATTGAAGATCCTAATTCGTTGATAAAATATTTCTAGTGTCAAGTCGGGATCAATGGCATCGGGTCCTTGATCATCGTAGTTAGGAATTAAGGAGGTGGGTTCATTTTTTAGGAGGAGATAGATTTTCCCCATGTTCTTTGCATCTAAGTAGCGTAAATCCCAACCAGTGTCAAGCTGGAAGCGAAAACCCATTTTCTTCTGTTTTTGTGTCGAGGGGGATTGTAATTTGAGCCGTCCAGCGAGCATGAAATTTATGTATAGTTGGGCTTCTGGTTCGAAATGGAAGATGAGGAATTTCCCATAACGAGCGAAAGCTTTGAAAGAGCGGTTTGTAAGCTCCTGTTTGAATCGTTCTGCGGTTGGACGACGTAAGAGTATGGGGCTCCCAACTTCCACTTGCTCGATGGTGTGGCCTGTCAATATTCGGGTGAGGACTGCTTTGGCTACTTCAAGGTCCGGCAGCTCTGGCACTGTGTTCCGCTCGCAGGCTTTCCCTACACATCAAGCTTTACTTGAGTTTTGTCCTCTGGCGGAGGTTTCACCTCGATCTCTGGGGGACCGCCTTCCCGTTTCAAGAGCCAGTAAGATAGCACGAGGAAGATAATGGCAAAGATGGCAAAGAGGCATTCTGCGAGGATGCCAATGATAAACTGATCAAGGAGGGGATAGAGGACGAATTGAAGGAGCATGATTGGAATGAAATCGAACAGGAAGTGAGTCAGAATCGCGAGAAATGCGAAGAGAAATCGGCGGTGCCAAACTGCCAAGGCAATGAGAATAGTAGCAGAGACATGATAGACAATTGCGATATTTCGTTCAAAAGCACCGAGGATGAAGCTGAAATACAGAGAGGATTCAGGGGGTAAAGTGATGATGGTTATCAACCATTCATAGAGAAACCCGTAAGTCAACACAGTTACTACATAAATTAAGAGGGCTTCAGAAAGGCCCCAGCCCAAACCAAAACATAAGGCATGCTTCACGGTTTTCACGAAGTTGGGAAATTTCTTCAGGAAGCCATATTTGATGCCTTCCTCAAACAGACCGGCCAGAAGTGCACTCATGAAAATCACGATGGTTATGAAAAGGACATAGAAGGAAGGAGGAATGGTTAGCCCCCAGAGCTCAAGCACTAATAGAATTGGAGTCCGAGCTAATAGGGCAACGAGCCAAAAGACGCCTCCAAGTAAGGCAGAGAGCCACATACTTCCTTTGAATCGGGCAATATACAGGAAGACGAAGAAGGCGGGCAGAACAGCTATGAGACTACCAACAATGGCGATCACGATTAACATGAGGCTCATATCGACACCGCGCTTCACTTGTGTCGTGGTTGATTAAATAGATGTGGGCTCGTTTGAGGATTCACCTTTTTACTACTCTAAAGAGTGGTGAAATCCTTAAAGGAAAGATGTCGCCCAAGACAGGTATAGGTGTATTCTAATGGTAGACCACAAAGTGCGAGATCTCAGCCTAGCCAACCAAGGTCGAAAGAAGATTGATTGGGCCGAATCCCAAATGCCCGTGTTAATGGGTATCCGAAAACAGTTCGCCAAAACAAAACCCCTTGAAGGTTTTCGGATTTCTGGCTGTTTACATGTGACCAAAGAAACTGCTGTGCTAGTTGAAACCTTCGTAGCGGCAGGCGCTGAAGTTGCCTGGTGTGGCTGTAATCCACTCTCCACACAGGATGATGTGGCAGCAGCACTTGTAGCAAATGATGTTTCCGTATTTGCCTGGCACAACCTGAATACAGAGGAGTACTATTGGTGTATCGACCAAACGCTCAAGATTAATCCTCAACTAACCCTTGATGATGGAGCAGATCTCATTTTTACAGTGCACACAAAACAACCAAATCTTGCCAAGAAAGTCCTTGGAGCATCAGAAGAAACCACCACAGGCGTCCATCGTCTGCGAGCAATGGCCGCTGATGGAAAACTCCAATACCCCGTCATTGCGGCAAACGATTCGGTGACAAAACGTGAAATGGATAACGTCTTCGGTACAGGACAGTCAGCACTTGATGGCGTCCTTCGGGCAACCAACATCTTGTTTGCCGGAAGCACTGTTGTGATCGGTGGATTCGGTCACTGCGGGCGTGGCCTTGCCCAGCGTGCACGCGGGATGGGTGCTGATGTCATCGTCACCGAAGTTGACTATTTGCAAGCTTTGAAAGCTCGGATGGAAGGGTATCGGGTCATGCCCATGATTGAGGCCGCCCCACTCGGGGATGTCTTCATTACCTCAACAGGAATGCGCGATGTCATTAGAAAAGAGCATTTCGAGGTCATGAAGGATCGAGCCATCCTAGCGAATGCGGGCCACTTCAACGTCGAAGTGAATGCCGAAGAATTAGCCAAAATGGCAAAGAAAGATCGAGTGATTCGTGACAATAACCGTGAATTCACATTGAAAGATGGTCGCCGTATCTACCTACTCGGTGAGGGACGGCTAGTGAATCTGGCAGCAGCTGAAGGTCATCCTTCCTCGGTAATGGATTTGTCCTTCTCCAACCAGTTTTTCGCCATGCAGTATCTAAAAGACCATCACAAGGAACTCTCCAATGAAGTCTACGTCCTCCCACGAGAAATCGACGAGACCATCGCTCGATTAAAACTAGAATCCATGGGTATTAACATAGATCAGTTGACACCTGAACAACAACGCTATCATCAAGATTATGCAGAAGGAACTTAGCACCACGATTCCTGTCCAATGCTATAACTTTTCAACCAGTGCTAACGAAGTGTAAACCTTAACAATAAGTTGAAGGTGGATTCGGTTTGTCAGATGTAAAACCCTTCATGCTAGGGAAGCTGACCTGGGAAGAAGCCAAAACGCTCTTTGAAGAAACGGAGATTGCCATAATCCCTGTCGGCTCCCATGAACAACATGGCCCAGCTCTTCCACTCGACAATGATTCATTCCAAGCTCAAGAATTTGCTATCCGAGTAGCAGAGACATTGTGGCCAAAAATCAAAACTGCAGTTGCGCCCTTGATTTCTTATGGGGTTTCTCCGCACCACATGCCCTTCACCGGGACTATAACGTTAAGTGGTGAAACCTTCATTGATCTCATCGTCGATGTAGGAAAAAGTCTCGCCCATCATGGAATGAAAAAGATCATTGTCATGAACAGCCACGGCGGGAATACGGCAGCTCTCTCGCTCGCTCTCCGAAGACTCCATGACGAAGAGGGTTTATGGTGTGTGGGCATTGAATGGTGGAAAATCGCGGGTGATTTGGTGCAGAAGACCTTTGAACCGCCCCATTTCCATGCGGATGAAATGGAAACCTCGGTGGCCTGGGCGCTTGGACAACGAGTTCTTGAAGACAAACGGATTGATGAACCGGGTCGAGAACCAGTTCCCGGATTTACTAAGGCAACAATGTATCCTCCGCAACCGAACATTATGCCCATCTGGGATACGACCGATTTCACTGATTCAGGAACCATTGGATACGCTACTCGAGCTAGCCCTGAGAAAGGAAAAATAGTCGTTGACGAAGCAGTGAGGCGGATGGTGGCCTTCATCGAAAAGGTAGCAACCCTCAACGAGTAATCTAAGTTTAGACAATTTCTTGGGGTGCTGCAGGGGAAGTAAGGTCTTTACTCCTAATACCCCAGATCCCAGCAATGAGGCCAAAAACGGGAGCTAAAAACCCAAGAATCAAAGTAGTGAGGCTTCTTGTATAAACAAATGTAAGGGTGACGCCCATAAAACTAGCCAAGATTCCAATAATGGAAATTACTAGGATCAAAGCACTTCCAATTCGTCGATTAATGAAGTAAACGAGAGCTGCACCAATTAGCAGAATTATTGAAAATATGGCATACCACCCGACTAACCCGGAAATTAGTTGCATCATCATCACGGACAGAAAGCCAAATGGATCGTAAGGATCAATGGGAGCGGTTAACTGTGGAAGAATGGTCATCAATTGATAGATTTGAAAGAGATTAAACAAACAAGCAACCAAAACTAATGCGGGTTCACGAAGTGGACGATCGGGATTACCCTTGACGAGTTCACTGATTGGAGTTGCTTTTTCTGAGAACAGACTTTCCACCTCCATGGGAGCTGACGAGCCCTACGAGGTTTCAGGGCGTACCTGACCTTAAAGCTTTTATGTGCTGACCTAGAAGAGGGCGATGAGTAGGGACTCGGTGTGTATCGGTACGCTGTACGTCGAACAACACGCAACAAGAAACTATTCCTTGCAATATTAGTCGGTGTCACAATCGCTACCTCCCTTTTTGCCGCAGCAAATATCGGTGCCAATTCTCTAATGAGCACAATGCTAGAGGGCCTTTTAGAAGGCGTCTCCGTGGATATGTATTGGCGGACTTATAGTTGGGGGACAATTCTATCGTCTTCTACTTTCTTCGATATACGGCAGCAAATTGAAGCTGTTGAAAATGTTCAACAAACGGAAACCATGATACAACATTGGAATGATACCATTCAAGATAATGATGACCATTATCTTCTGACTAGCGGCATACAGGAAAACTCCTCAATATATGATGGCATAACTTTGGCTGCAGGAACCTTAACATTAGGCGTAAATGAAACCCTTATCTCCACACGTTCATCACTCATTAGTGAGTTTCCCATTGGCAGTAACTATTCGATTCAGATAAGTCTCCAGACCAGCTCTTTTGATGAGAGCTTGGCGAATATTACACTCAAAGTCGTGGGGCATGTTGAACTCAGCACTTCTGCTCTGGAGGCCCTCATGGGAGAGCTTAGTACCCCCTTTTACTATTGGGGTGAATACGAAAGTTGGCTGCGCCAACATGCTACTTTCCTCATCACCGATGTTGAAACCACTTTCTTTCCAATCTATGAGTGGGCAACTACCCAACCAGATCCCCAAAGACTGGAGCTCGAGGCATTCACGCTAATTACAGTCAATAGGGCGGCCCTCATCAACCCCTATAACGTTCAATCCTCCATGCAAAACCTACAACAACTGGGGTTTGAAATTCAAAACCGTCTGTACCGTGCATATGATGGATGGCTTGTTAACAATCTCTATAATGGGCTCCAAATCTTTTCATCCATTGCAGAAGGATTCCGGGCGACTTTTCTTCAGGTTTCAATCCCTGTGTTCTTCATTGCTTTGTATATGGGCGTGACGTTGAATGATGTATCCTATTCTATTCGCCGTCGTGAAGTGGGACTGTTACTCACTAAGGGTGTGACAAGAAGCACCATAACCAGCCTGTTTGTATGGGAGGCAGTCC
>JAEOUH010000051.1 GCA_016839365.1 Candidatus Hermodarchaeota archaeon | reverse complement strand
GCGTGTAGGCGGTAAAAATGACCACAACTGTGACGTTTGAGTCAATATCCCCAGCCGATTTCTTCTATCGCAACCGGTCAATCGCTGGGTTTGATAATACTATGCGAGCCCTGTACACGGCAGTCCGCGAACTCGTTGAGAATTCCCTCGACGCCTGCGAGGATGGAGGATTTCTCCCAACAATTGATGTCAAACTGAAGGAAGTCGCACCCGATTGGTATAATTTACGCGTAGAGGATAACGGGATTGGCGTTCCCCGAGACCATATTCTTCCCGCCTTTGGTCAAATCCTATACGGGTCAAAATATGAACACAAACAAGCGCGAGGACGGTTTGGCCTGGGAGGAAAGATGGCCTTTCTCTTTGGACAAATCACCACAAGCGAACCATTGCATGTGACTTCTGCTCCCGTGGGTGGCGACCATGTCTTCGAAGTCCTACTCCGACAAGATATTGAAGAAAACAAACCAGAACTCATGAAATGGGAACGCCGTAAGAATCGAAACGATGAGCATGGGTGTACGCTTGAATTTACCCTAGAGGGGAACTGGCGCACAGCCAAACGGTATATACTGGATTACATCGAACAGACCGCCCTCATAACACCTTATGCCAACTTAACCTTCACAGAACCCGATGGAACGGTGCATAAATACAAACGAACAGTGAAGTCATTACCCGCACCCCCACAGTCGGTTAATCCCCATCCAAAGGGAATGGATATCGAACAACTTTCACGTGTGGTCGAAGAAACCAAGACTAGAGATATGGTGACGTTTCTACGAACCCATTTCCACCGAGTAGGACCGAAAACCGCTAAAGCATTTCTAAAAACCATTAACATGCCATTTTCACAAGATCCCCGAGGGCTCAAGCCCAATGACTTAGTCAAGATCGCTCGGGGATTCGAGACTTTTGAAAAATGGTTGCCACCAGATGCGCGAGTTCTTTCACCCCTAGGCACGAAACTTCTTGAAACGGGCATTCATTCAACACTCAACCCCGAATTTGTCCAAGTAACCCAACGCCCGCCAAATAGTTACGGAGGTCACCCGTTCATCGTTGAATGCGGTCTGGCTTATGGCGGTGATGTCCCCCCAAAGGAATCGATAATCATCTATCGATTTGCAAATCGGATTCCTTTGATTTTTGATGAATACAAGGATGTGGCTGCCAAAGTTATCCGTGCTATTCCTTGGTCGCGGTATCGGATAAGACCAGGAATGCCTATTGCGGCCTTTGTCGCCGTTGTGAGCACCAAAATTCCTTTCAAAACGGCTGGAAAAGAATTCATCGCAGATCTTACCGAGTTAGAGCACGATATTCGTATGGGATTAATGGAATGTGCCCGGAGTCTAAAAGGGCATTTGCGCCAAAAAGAACGGGTTCAGCGTGAGCGCGTACGAGCTAGCGTCTATGAAAAATATCTCCCCATAATCGCTCGTGATATTGCCGCCTTAGCAGGTAAACGAAAAGTTCCTGACACGAAAGCATTGGTTGAGAGTGCTTTAACGATAAAACTTGAAGCAGAGGAGGAAGTTGAAGAAGAGCTGCCTGTAGAAGAGGGGCTTTTAGAGGAAGCTCCGCCGAATGTAGAAAACCCCGATGATTTCGAGGGCGAGGAGGATTATTAGACACGGAGAGAAGGAAAATGTCTGAAGTAACACCTGACTTAATTCTCAAACAGCTTACACGGCGTTGGAAGGCTACAAGGCGCCTTACAAAAGCACTGAAAATCGATTCAGGGCAGCTTCGGCGACTCCTGAAGAAGATGGAAGAAGAAGGATTAATTGAGGCTCGCAAGGTTGGAGGACAGCTTGAGTGGCGATTGGTTAAGGGAGAAGCAAAACGAATCAGCCAAATCAGAAAGGAGCCTAAAGCGTTCAAAGAAGAACAAAAAACTCCAGACCAAATACGTGTAGATATGCAGGGTCTTGGTCAAAACTTATACCGAACTCTCTCAAAGGGAGAATTTCCAGAGATTGAGCTACCAAGTCGCAGTACAGGGAATATCCGATTTGATCAAGAGTTAGGTCAATATGTGTTGGCAGGGAAAACGGTTACTCGGTCAACTAGGAACGTTGGTCAAATTCGTAGTTTTAGTCAACTCGTTTGGGTGATGCGATTTCTAAAAGAACTCTTATCGGAAGGGAAATCAAGCACGCTTCGAGACATCTACTATCAATCATTTGGATATGGCGTGAAATTTGGTCAACAGAGTGAAAGCGATACCACCATTACCGATGTCGAAGCAAAATTAAAAACGCCTCGAGAATCCTTTCGAGTTTTTCCCGAAGAACGAGCGGCCATTTACGGAGATCTTACCATCGAGTATACCGCTCCTCCTAAATATGCAGGTAAACGGGTCAATTGTACAGATCATCCTGACGGGCTCATGATTGGTCCCTACCTAACTTCTGCAAAATTCATCGGATGCAAAGCCAAGAAAGTTATTGCAATCGAATCGGGTGGGATGTTTACCCGATTTGTCGAAGATGGCGTACACGAAACACAAAATGCCCTTCTAATTCACACAGCAGGCCAGGCACCCCGAAGTGTTCGACGAACGATTCGACGCCTACGGTATGAGTTGAATCTCCCTACGTTTCTTTTTGTTGACGCAGATCCTTGGGGTGCTCACATTGCTATGGTCATCATCTCCGGAAGTGCTTCAGCAGCCCACTTACGTGGGTTAGCGACCCCGGATGCCGTTTGGATGGGCGTATGGGCTTCAGATATCCAGCGATACGATCTGCCTAGTGACGCGTTCACTGACACCGATAAGAAACGCACGCAGGATCTGTTGAAAGACCCCCGCTATCAAACAAAGTTTTGGCAAAGGGAATTGAAACTATTCCTGAAGAATGAAAGAAAAGCTGAACAACAGGCATTTAGTCGGTATGGCTTAAGCTACGTCACCGAGGAGTACCTACCACAGAAATTCAAGGAAATCGAAAAGCTCCAAAGCCAAGGCCTCATCTAGGCCCCCAAGGACTTCAATGGATTCTGATTGTTGAGGCAGAATTCTTATTTAGAGTGATGAATCCATTCTAAAGTCGAAGACCTTTAGAGGTAATCGCGGTGACAGAAGTCATTTTCCCTTATGGATCAAATCAAGTTCGTCTCGCAATACCGGATAGGAATTATCTTGGGTTATTAGATGCAAAACCAGTTGAAGGCGTCTCGGATCCGAATAAGACGGTGAAAGAAGCCATTCTGAATCCAATTGATTCCCCCCAACTCGTGGATATTGCTCAGCCTGGACAGTCGGTGGCTATTGTAGTTGATGATCATACCCGGGGGCTTCCATGTCATATCCTGATTAACCCCCTTCTGGAGCAACTGCGAACAGCAGGCATCAAAGAGAACGATGTAACAATTATTTTTGGGACAGGAACACACAGAGCGACAACACCTGAAGAACAAGAGAGCCTCCTCTGTGATGTTGCATGCCAAAGCCATAAGGTTGCGGTTCACAGTTGTGATGCTGATGATTTAGTTCGTGTTGGGACGACATCCTATGGCACAGAAGTTGAAATAAACCGAATATTCCATGAGGCGGATCTTCACTTACTCACCGGTGACATTGGCTATCATTATTATGCCGGATTTGGTGGTGGACGAAAAAGTGTGTTGCCTGCAATAAGTGGACGGGCAACGATTAACAAAAATCACGGAATGCTCACCCATGGATTGGCATCAACAGGAAAGCTTGAGGGCAACCCCATCCACCTCGATATGACTGAGGCTGCTAAACTTGCTCGAACAGATTTCATCGTGAATTTTGTACGAAATACGAAAAAGGAAATCATCGCAGCCTATGCTGGTGATCTTGAACAGGCATTTCTAAAAGGAGCCCAGTTTGCTGATTCGATGGGCCGTGTGCCAATCAAAGAGAAAGCCGACATCGTGATCACTAGTTGCGGATTCCCCAAAGACATCAATCTATATCAAGGCACAAAGGCGATGGTACATGCGCTTGGCGCCGTAAAGGATGGAGGGGTTCTCATTGCCCTCCTCGAATGCCGCGAAGGGATTGGAAACCAAGTCTTTGAGGACTGGGCCCACAAATATCCCTCTTTTGATGCCCTCAGCCATCAGATTCAGACAAATTTCGTTATGGGCGGTCACAAAATCTTCTATATGGCACAAGGAGCAGAACGCGTTCATCAGTATTTGATCTCCAGGCTTGACCCTAAGATGCTAGAAAAGCATTATTACGTAACTCCATTCAAGACCGTCGAGGAAGCGCTCAAAGCAGCTTTTAGGCAAGTTGGGCACGATTCCACCGTTTGGGCTATGCCCCATGGTACAGATGTTCTCCCATCTACTTAATGGCACAAATTTGCCTATCACGAATGGGTGGAAGTTACGGGAAGGGGAGAAGGAATCCTATAGTTAGTGGTGGGAGGAGCAAGACCACCATTACATAGGACAAGGGACCAAGAATCATTCGCCATTTACTTACTGGTGAGACATCATCTACGGGTCCAGGATGTTGCCCTGCGAAGAGAAAGAAGGCAATCATTGCCATGAACCAATAGCCGAAGATGAAGAGAAGGAAGATGCCGACGAAGGAGACCAGTCGGTGATATCTTGGACCGACTAAGGCCCGAGAAACATGTCCTCCGTCAAGTTGACCGATGGGAAAGTAATTCAGGGCGGTTATTAGGAAACCAACCCATCCGGCAAAAGCAACGGGATGAATATAGGCGGTATAACCTGAAGGAATTCCAAAGGTGATTACTCCCCAAATCAAATCGAATAAGAGAGGAGTAGGAAGAGGGCTGGAAGTAAGTCCGATTGAGCTCAAAAAAGCAGACAGCTGGGCAAATTCTGCTGGACTGAGTATAGGACTCATAAGTAGCCCGACCACCACGACAACTACTGAAATGACAAATCCAACGACCGGACCGCTGATTCCGAGATCGAACAGGCTATCACGGGTGGGCGGTGGTGAGCGTTGAACAATCAGGGCTCCAAAGGTTCCGTAGTAGAATCCGGGGATGAAGTACGGTAGCGATGCTTCCACATTGTGGTAACGGCTTGCACCAACGTGCCCAAACTCATGTAGCCCTATGATTGCGAGAAGGGCAATGGTATACGCAACCATGACAAGATACGGATTATAAGGGATTCCGAAAATGTTGACATAGATGTACACGAACGCCGGATTTGTAGCAAAAAACCAACCAGCGAAAAGAACAGTAATTACGGTGGCAACAAACAAGATGATGTTCATTGTATAACTGCTTGCTTTTCGAGATGGTGGTGCTGGAATGAGTTTAATTACGGTGCTTTTTTCACCAGTGCCTTCGAAGAGCTCGACTGTGCGGATTACGGCTAGTAGATTGTGAGGTTGAAGTCGTTTAGTAAGGCGATGAGACCTTTCTTTCATTTTTGAATCAACTTCAACAACAAAAATTGGTAAATTGTCACTAGCATCAATGTATGCGTAATTAACAACGAACTCTTCCTTGACAATATCTCGAAGTCTCAAAAGATAAGAATCAGCAATGGATGGCTGTCCCTGGGAGTCCGAGAAAACGGTTTCGGTTCTCGATTCTTCAGGTGTAGGTTTTTCTTCATCAGACAAAGACAGTCACCGCAAAAATCTAAGCACGCCAGAGAACCAGTACACAAAAAGCTTTCCAAATGGTTAGGCGGTGAATTTTTAATCACCATTAGTAAGGACTGTAATAGCTGATTTCATTGACTGAGCTCCAAGGATTTGCGGTACGGAAGGCAGAACCAAAGGATATCCCAGCAGTCATGCGGATAAACTTGGATACTCTCCCTGAGAATTATCCTGAGTATTTCTTCCGCCAAATTCAGGAGCGATATCCTGAAGCATTTTATGTTGCAGAAACCGAGGGAAAAGTTGTCGGGTATATCATGTGCAGAATGGAAGGAGGCGTCTCCACTTTCGGAATGCGCTGGGTTCGTCGAGGTCATATTGTGAGTGTTGCCGTTCAGCGAGAATATCGACGTCAAAAACTCGCATCAGAACTCATAAAACAGTCTATGAAAGCCTTAGACACTGTTTATGGCGCAAAAGAAGTCATCCTGGAAGTTCGAATAACCAACCATCCTGCAATTGAATTGTACGATAAGCTCGGTTTTAAGCGGATCCGGATTTTGCGAACCTATTATCGAAATGGTGAAGATGCGCAATTTATGGCCATTGCACTTCACTGAAACATGATCTCAAATGTAGTAGAACGAGTCTTTACCTTAAGATTTTCATTGATGTGATGCCAATACAAGATGGAGAAGATAGCCTTTGAAGTTGAAAGCACAAATTGTTGACGTGGATACAGGTAGTGTCCACAAAATCTTACTCAACCCCGTTGATATTACTCATTTGGCGATGTTCGCAGGCGAACGCGTCCTGCTCAAATACAGAAAGTCAGAAACAGTCGCCATCGCCGAGTCTACTTCGCTCGTTGATTCAGGACAGGTCGGAATCTTAAATGAGGTTCAACGAGAATTACATGTTAAGGATGGAGATTTAGTAGAGGTTAGTAGTGATGTTAAACCCACTTCCATCAAGGCTATTCGAAAAAAGATGGATGGATTGGCTTTATCAGGAGAAGAAATTCACGCCATCGTAGAGGACCTTGTAGCAGGTCGTCTGTCAGATATCGATATTTCGGCATTTTTAGTTTCTGAACACATCCGCGGATTGACTTTGGAGGAAACGGTCCATTTGACTCGTGCTATTGCAGAAGAGGGTGAACAACTCGACTTTGGGACAAATGTGTTTGACAAACACAGCATCGGTGGGGTTCCAGGAAATAAGGTGTCATTGATTATCGTACCTATTGTCGCAGCCGCTGGGCTCTTAATTCCCAAAACAAGTAGCCGGGCAATAACTAGCCCCAGTGGAACGGCTGACACCATGGAGGTGCTTGCTGATGTTGAGTTTAGTGTCGAAGAATTACAGAGAATTGTAAAAAACACAAAAGCCGCCATTGTGTGGGGTGGTTCCTTAAATCTAGCGCCTGCTGATGATCTCTTTATTCAAGTCGAGCACCCACTGCAAATTGATCCTCGTCCTCAAATGATTGCTTCGATCATGGCAAAGAAACTCTCCACTGGAATCCAGCACTTGGTGTTGGACATTCCAACTGGTGAAGGGTGCAAAGTGACCACCATGGAAGAAGCTAGAAAACTAAGTCGTGATTTCATTACCGTAGGAACTGAGCTGGGAATTAATGTCCATTGCGCTATGACCTATGGCAGTCAACCTGTCGGACATGCTATTGGTCCAGCACTTGAGGCTAAGGAAGCTTTAGAAACCCTCATGGGTGGAGGGCCAACTAGCTTAATCGAAAAATCCACAGGATTAGCCGGAATTCTTCTTGAAATGGGAGGTCTGGCTCCACGAGGAGTTGGTCGAAAATTAGCCAAAGATATTCTAGCTTCGGGCAAAGCCCTTGAGAAAATGCGCCAAATCATTGAAGCTCAAAATGGGAAGGCGAGTATCCTACCATCAGAGATTCCTATAGGAACTCACACTTCTATTCTTCGAGCGCCCTCAGATGGATACGTCGCTACTCTTCAAAACCGAGCTTTGGTGCGACTCGCTAGAGCAGCAGGCACACCCAAGTTTCATGGCGCAGGTCTCTATTTACATGCCAAGGTAGGCTCCCGTGTGAAAGAGGGAGACCCAGTTATAACAATCTATTCGGAAACTAGTGGGAAACTTAGGGATGCTGTTGATGTTGCCAAAAGCTTAATGCCTTTCACCGTAGAGGGAATGTTACTCCGCACAATGACTGATACAGAACAATACTCCCATTGAGCTGGTTCCGTTGACAGACACCGACAATAATGATGGGGATTCCCATATTTTATCGAGTGAACCAACGGTTCACAAAGCCTTTCATATCTCCCGTCGGGAAGGAATCTTGGCACTCGTTCTTTTCATCTTTTTCCTCCTCTCGCTTTTCGTGTTCCAAAACGTTTTGATTCTTATCATTGGGACCATGGCCTTTGCTGTCTGGCTAACATTTCGCGCCTCACATCTTGCCATTGATGGATTAGAATCATTAGGAGCCATTGCCGGTCTAACCGCTTATTTCATTGGAGTGCTCTCATCGCTCGCATCCAATACACCTGAAGCCGTGGTTAGTGCCCTTACAGCCTGGTCTGGTTACACTCAAGGAAATCCTGAGTTAGTCGAAATTGCGGTATTAAGCGTTGTAATGGCGGCAGGATTTAACATCCTACTCCTTGGTATTGTAGTAGTCATATCGACACGAAAAACAGGAGTTGTAAAGGTTCCACGTGAAGTTGCTGAAGACGATGCAGATTTGATTAGATGGACCATCGTTGTTATGGCACTGCTTTTCGCTTTTGCCATTCTATTCTATATCGATCATCTCATTCACGGAGTGATTCCAGGGCTTGTATACCTCCCACCAGTGCTAGCTCTTCTAATGGTTTTATCCTACATATTGTACGCAATCTATGCTGTGAAAAAGCCACAAAGGGTGGATAAAGCTCGTCCGAAAGCCCGTCATACAAAACGAACGTCAGCAATGGTAGCCATTGTAGGTTTCGTAGGCATCTTCATTGCAGGTTATTTGTTAGCATCTGTTGTGGAATTGAGCTTCGAGTTTGTCCCATGGACCGGACTTGGTTTTGTTGAAACCCAGCGCATTGCCATTATGGCCTTGATTATTGGCGCAGTGGGCGCGCTCCCCGAACATGGTATTGCTGTAATCGCTGCTGTCAAAAGCAAAGCCGACATAGCGATTGGCAATACATTGGGTGGAACCACACAGGTACTACTCCTAATCGTAGGTGGAGTGGCAATATTTCTTCCCCTTCCACTCGATGTAGCTGTCCTTCTTCAATTTGCTACTGCCGCAGGATCGTTATGGTTCCTGAAACGAGCACTCACAGATGATCAGAAAGTAGACATTTACGAGGGAGCGATGATATTACTGATGCAAATATTCGTCTTCATCCTCGTATTGATGCCCATTTGAGATAACCGCAGATTCAACCCACATCTCGGTTATCCCAACAAACTCTTTTAGGTAATCAACAAAAGGTCTTAGATTAGCTCTAAGCTGAAATCTGGTGGAAAGCCGTGTCATTTGAAAATATGGAAGGACAAATGGTTCAAATGCCCGCCACCATTCTTCACCAACTCGGCTTAGTAGCTCCTTCGGTTTTAACCCCAGGTTTCAATTTATCAACCTTTACGCCCACAGAACGAGTTGTCTTAGTCAACTTGGACAACTTCGGGTTACTGGAAGTTGTCCTTCACAAGCCTCAGTTTTTACTCAAAGAAGCTAACCTGCTCTTGACACTTGATACAGAAAATGGGTATGCCACCAATGTCATCAGAGAGCTCATCCATGGAAATCGTCCCGATGGTTTCAACCTATTCTCATTTCTCATTCACCAAGGAAAGTCCGCAGTTTGTGTAGACCGCGAAGATCAGCGAGAGAATGCAGGTCAGGCGATATTCCATTCAGCCGATACTGACATGAGGACTTACATTGAAACAGCGAAGCGACTGAACCGTTCAGATTTCCTTTACATCCATTTCCTTGACTTTGACACCCTCTATAGAGAACACACCAACCGTCCACCAGTAGAATTAGCCCAAAAACTATTGCACCGAACAGACCGATGGCTACTCGGATTTTACAAACAGGCCCGAGCCAATACACTTTTTCTTATCCTCGGTAATCAGGGTCAGCGTGATTATGGTTTGAAATATGAGGGCAAATATCAAAGCTGGGTCGCCGCAAATGTGCCCATCTGCCTTGTCATATACAAACCGACTGGAGAATAGCTAAAAATGGATACCGAGAACGATACCAAATCAGAAGAGGAACCAAGAGAGCCTTTGGATCAAATCGCCACTATACTGTTCCTCATATTTGGCGGCGCCTTAGGGTATTTGATAATTGCTTACGGCTATGGACTATACCCCTTTGTTGTTATTGATCCGATTCAATCCCTACTCCCAACCTGGGAAGCGGTGATCACCTTCGTGGCCCTACTCATCATCATGTTTGTGGGTCTGATAGGAGGACTCATACGGATGCGCTATTCAATTTATTTAGTTGCGGCTGTGTCGCTGATTGCCATCTTCGTGATCTTATTCTATGCCATGCTGGCGGTCAGCCAACTTATCAGTCCGCTACCACCCTGATAGGGACGGGATAAGTCTATAAGTAAAAGAAGCTATTCGAATCTAACCTTTGGAGATACTTAGTTATGACCATTATCGAATTGCTTGATAAGGCGACTAT
Source organism: Candidatus Hermodarchaeota archaeon (assembly GCA_016839365.1). GTDB lineage: Archaea > Asgardarchaeota > Hermodarchaeia > Hermodarchaeales > Hermodarchaeaceae > Hermodarchaeum. The sequence goes on along the minus strand of JAEOUH010000051.1, from coordinate 437 downwards.
TCGATTTCTTCTCTTTGGTGGTAAGGGCGGAGTAGGAAAAACCAGCAGTGCAGCGGCTTCAGCACTATGGGCTGCAGAGCATGGTCGTGAGACAATCGTTATTAGTACAGACCCAGCTCACAGCCTCGGAGACTGCTTTGCTCAAGATATCAGCGGGGGAGATGTCGTTCCTATTAAGGGTGTGAAGAATCTTTTTGGAATGGAAATTAACCCGCAAAAAGCGTATGAACAATACAAACAAACAGCTCAACAAGTGGATACTAGTGATATGGGGACAATGGGAGACATGATGGGCCTTGAAGATTTGACGGACATGTCTGCTCCTGGATCTGATGAAGCCCTTGCGTTCTCCAAGGTGCTGGAATTTATCCATGAGTGTGACTACGATTTGGTTGTCTTCGATACTGCACCGACAGGCCACACCCTTCGTTTATTAG
>JAEOUH010000010.1 GCA_016839365.1 Candidatus Hermodarchaeota archaeon | reverse complement strand
TTCCTATTCGCTCCTCTTCCATCATTGTCACACTTGAAGGACGCATTTCTCATATGGATCTTCAGTCCATGCAAGAATTCTTACGGCAGGGGTTCATTCCGATCCTCGCGGGGGATGTTGCTGCCGATACAGTAAAAGGATTCACCATCATTAGTGGCGATCAAATCTCCATGTATTTAGCTCGTTTATTGGATTCGCAAACGGTCATTTTTGCTACTGATGTCGATGGGTTATACACCGCGGATCCAAAGGTAGATCCCAAGGCGCGCCGAATTGATCTCATCACACCTGAAACCCTTAATCACGTCTTCGATCAAATTGCTGTGGGCGCTGCCCAGAACGCAGCCGATGTTACCGAAGGCATGCGAGGCAAACTCACAGAGATTTTCAAAGGCCTTCCAAAGGGCTGCGAGGTCATTATTACCGATATCCGTAGGCCTGGAACCCTGAATCGAATCCTATCAGGGAAACCTGTTCCAGCAACCCGGCTTCGTCACAGTAAAACCTCGTACACTCCTCTCAAACAGAAGTAATAATCAATCTGGTCTTAGAAAAGGTTCTAGAAGGTCTGATGTGATATGTTTTCATTTACCTATTTCGGGTACGCAGCTATCCTAGTACAATTCGAAAAACACTTACTCTTTGATCCTGGCATCATTGGTACCACTCCCTTAGTTGCAGTTAACAAGGTCAAAACATCATATGTCGTTGTTACACACGAACCCGATGAGCACTTTGGGAATGCGGTCGAGTTTGCCAACCAAAAGGGAAGCATACTCATCGGAAACAGTAGCGTGTGCGACCACGCACGAAAAGCAGGCATCTTTGGGTATGCTTTCACGGAAATAACAATGAACTCACCGCTAGAAATCGGGGCAAACATCCTAATCATAGGATACAACGCACCACGGGGAGGATTCCTAGCCCCTCAAAATACAGCATATTTAGTCAAGAGTAAACAGGGATCAGTGTTGCATATGGGACATCCTAAGGGTGTAGGGGCGCTGGAGGGTTTGAAACCCGACCTATTATGCGTCCCCGTTGCTGGTAAAAAACATGGAACCCTTTCTCCCGAGGAAGCGGTAAAGGCAACCTCTGCTATCCATCCTCGGTACGCTTTCCCCATAAGTGGATCAGAAACACAAATTCATCAGTTCTTGGCTTTACTAGCAGAACAGAATTCGAGTGTCATCCCCGTGTCCTTAACTCCAGGTCAGTCCTTCACCTTGGTCTAATAACTACGGTCTTTATCTAAGGCTGCAAAAGACGGTGGTATAAATCCACACGTCGATCTGTGATGATATTATTTGTAGGTGTTAGCATTTTGTTTCGGGCCTGACGTGGGTCAATTTCTGCAACTATAAGCCCTGTGCGATCTTTACCACTTCGGGCGAGTATCTTGCCATGGGTATCAGTGATTTGACTTCGTCCGGTGAACGTCAAGGTTCTTTCCGTTCCAATTCGGTTGGCAAGGATTGTGAAAAGGCGATTCTCGATGCTCCGAGATATCATGGCTAGTTGTGCGTATGGAAGGACCAGATTCGCAGGCAAGCATAATATTTCACAACCTTCCAACATTAGGATGCGTGTAGCCTCAGGAAATGCCCAATCAAAACATACCAAAACCCCTATGATTGCCTTGCCAAGGCTCCAAACCTTGGGTGGGTTGTTACCAGCTTGAAACCATTCCTTTTCTCGGGCAAAAAGATGTATCTTTCGATACTTTCCTACAAACCCCCGGGGGTTAACTATCGCAGAGGAATTGAACACCTTGTTCAAACCTTCCCTTTCGGCGATTCCTATGACCACGGTTAATTGATATTGATCAGCAAGGTTGATTAGAGATGTTGTAGTGGGGCCATCGGGGATCGATTCAGCTAGGTTAAAGACCTGATCCTTTGAAACGAAGTTATATCCCGATACGCATAATTCGGGATATACAAGCAGGTCAACATCTTGTTTGGCTGCTCTCTCACAATATCGTCTGATGAGAATCCGGTTTTTCTCCGGTTGAGCGAACCTGGGTTGCATTTGTACTGCAGCTATCTTCATATTGCTCACGCCCATACCCCTTCTGTTCGATGCTGAGATATTTCAGGATTCCTCCAGAACGTACTTGTGTTATTAGTGCAAAGAATTCCCTTCCCTCACCTATTTTCTGGGACATTTCTTCAGCTTTGCTTTGGACCTTTAAGTAGACTAACCCGAGTTGTTCTACAGTTACTAGCCAACGGGGTAAATCATGATGGATGCTGTATGTAAAATTCAAACAGAGCTAGAGCAGCTTCGCAATATTAGAGGTGTAGAAAACTGCTTTCTCGCCCAACGAGATGGATACCCTATAACCAGCGCGGGCCTCTGGTTGTCTGAAGATGAAATCTTCGGAATTGCAGCCGCTGCATCTGCCATCAATGCTGTGGCTCGACGTCTCTACAGCACCCTCAACTATATACTTGTGGAAGGCGATCAGGCCAAATTCCTTGTAGTAGCCATCCCGGAAAATGATGCGTTCTTCTTATCGCTTACCACCCGAACCCAAGCGAATTTGGGCGTCATCCTCCAGTCCCTCAACCACTGCATTCAAAGAATATATCCTCATCTTCTCAATGCAGGGTCGCTCACCCCGCTCCGAAGCTACTCCAAGGTCCAGGAAACCTCGATCATGGCTCGATTCCAAGCACAAGAACAACCCATCCATGCGCAAAGTCCTTCACTCCGTTCCCTCTCGCTTGTGCTAACGAAACCTATGATGGTTAAGCTTCGAGCGCTCATGGCGGATTTTACCAATCTTATGGATGGCGCCCATCCCACTTTCATCTCGCTCAATGGTGGTTATCCAATTGCTCCTGAAAATCAGCTTGAATTCTCGACCAGTAGCTTAAGTGCATTCACCTATGCCCTTTATGATACTTGTGAAAAAGTTGCATGGATAACCAAACGCACTAGCATTAATCAAGTCACCATAGACATTGGTTCACAACACCATTTCATCTATAACACTGGGACAGGGATTTTCAGTACGACTCTGCAGAAAGGTAACTGTCGCCTGGGGTATCTTCGCCTTCTAATTCCAACATACACAACACGTATAGAAGAAACCCTGAATGAAGCCTCACAGACTTTTGAAAAACCGAAAATACAACAACCAATGAACCGATTTCTAAATGGTTTTTTCTCCACTTTTAAGCAACAGACCTTGACGGGTTGATATCAAGTTGTTAATTGACTGGAGTAGTAAAGTTATCCAATCGAAGATAGTCTATTATGGTCCTGCCATGAGCGGCAAAACCACGAGCATTCAAACATTGTTTAAGAAGCTGAACCAATATGACAAAATCGAATCCATCGAAACTACTACTGGACGAACCCTCTTCTTTGATTTTGGATCCCTTGAATTGACACGTAATGATTGGACTCTTCGAATGTATATTTGGTCTGCCACTGGGCAAGACTACTATGCCGAAACTCGCTCCACAGTGCTTGCTGGCGCTGATGGCATAATCTTTGTCGCGGATATTCAGTCACATTTACTTGAGGACAATGTCCGGTCTTGGAATGAGTTGAAGAGCTTCTATGGCAACAAGCTTGGCCGTGAACTTCCTGTAGTGATCATGCTCAATAAAACAGATCTTCCTAATGTGCTTAATCGTCAACGCATTACTGATGCATTAGATGTGCACAATGGCATCCACGTGTTTCCATCAATTGCTCTCAATGGATATAATGTCACCGAAGCGTTATCCGCGATAATTCAGCAAATATTCCAGTGACACATTTGAGGTCTAACTTTCAACAATGCGCAGTCTTTTGAATATGAATTCCACATAGGCGGCGTGGGTGATGTTATATTGAAACCAAAGGTCCTAACTGAAAACGAGATTGCTGAAATGCTCACTAATGTCACCGAGGAGGAAATCGAAGAATGCAACTCTCATATCCTTACCCCCCTTAAAGAAATGCTTCTATTCAGTGGGACACCAGGTGGCGCAACGGTCAAGGATTTAGACGGGAATGAGTATCTCGATTGCACGAGTCAGGCTTGGACTCTTAATGTCGGTTACGTTAATCCCGATGTCATCTACGCCACCCAATTTCAAGCTGAGCGTCTCACACATGTCCGATACGGATACCCTACTATTCCGCGTATTAAACTCGTAAATAAGCTCAGCGAAATCGCTCCAGGTTCTTTGAAAAAGGTATCTATCCAGAATCAGGGAGGCTCTACTGCCATCGAAGCTGCCATGAAGTTGTCAATGATTCACAAACCTGGTGCATCCTTATTCATCACTCATTGGCTGGGCTATCATGGTGCTACCCTCGCCACTATCTCGGCAAGCAACTGGATGCCTAATCCCCTTATTCGGTTTCCTAACATTGGACTCCAGCACTTCATGAAAGCTCCCTACCCCTATTGCTACCGGTGCCAAGGCAACCAAGACCCAGCGAATTGTGACCTCGAATGCCTCCAGTACCTCCAGAATCTAATCATGTATGGGACAAATACACCAATTGCAGGGATTATAATTGAGCCCATGCAAGGACCCGGCGGTCAAGTGGTTGCCCCCCAACGATACATAGAAGGCATCCGAAAACTCTGCAATGAAATGCAAGTGGCGCTCATTTTCGATGAATCCCAAACGGCCTTTGGTCGCGTTGGTAAAATGTTTGCCTCCGAAATATACAAGGTCACACCAGACATGATGGCTCTCACCAAAGCACTTGGGGGTGGACTCCCCATCGGTGCTACCTTGGCTGATGAAAAATATGGCAGCTTCACGCCGGCCGAAGAGCATAGCACATTCGGAAGTAGCCCCCTTATAATGGCGGCCGCGCTCATCAACATTGAGATTATCCAACGCCTAAATTTGCCAAGGCGTGCTGAAAAATTAGGGAATCACATTACCAAACGACTTCAAGAACTTCAAAAAGCAAATGATCATATTGGCGATATTCGCGGACCTGGCCTATTCATTGGCGTTGAAATGGTCAAGGATCGAGACACTAAAGAACCCGCCAATTCACTGGCCGATACCATCGTCCGTGAAGGATTGAAGCGTGGCGTCATCTATGATCTCAGTATGCCATTTATGCGCCATCTGACCTTCCAAAGAAACGTCGTAAAAATCAAACCTCCTTTGACAATCTCTGAAGACCAAGCAGATCAAGCTGTGGATGTCTTTGAAGAGTCACTCAAGGCTGCACTGAAAGACTTGACTATTCTATAGGTATAAGCCCAGTACTCACTAGGGTTTGCTTAAACGCCAGGATTCATGAATCCTTGAAGATAATTACTTAATTTACAAAAACTTCAATAGGTCCCACGAATTCTTCAGAAACCGAAATCGAAGACAACAACGAGAGAAAGGTATTAAACAAAAGCTATCAGAGTCGAAATTACTTACTCATCTGGGGAACGAAAGCACAAGTGACCAGCCATGACCCAACGGGCACTACCACGGCATCCAAGCCACACCTGCGGGACCTTCATCAGGGATATAACCGTCGAAGAAGAGGCAATTCTCAACGCATCGCGTGTTCTCGTGCTAATCACCGCGTCTTGCTCGAATGGTCATCAAAGCGTACTCTTCGTTGACAGAAACTTCCAGATCCGCGAAGCGGAACCAATCGTCCAAGAGACTAAATCGAAAAAATCTGCTATTGATAAGGGAAAGGGTTGACTCAATCGAATCTAGGCGAATGATCATGATCCACAACGTTTTCCTCATCACACCCAGCGGAGAACCCGTCTTTACCGTGAAACTGGGAAGTATCGAATCTTCCGAAGCCAAGGTTGGCGTATTCATTTCAGCCATTCAGGTTTCGCCAACTAAAATGTTGGAAGATATATCGACCAACTCGCTGTCGCGCCTTGTCTTCTTCTCATGCAACGTGCCGGTGACGACATCCTTGTCATTGCCGCAAAACAAACAACTGGGTGGTTAGACCGATTCCTTGATAGGGAAAAAGCTAAAACTGAACCTGTGACAGCGTAAAACCATGAGGCAGCAACGGTGATAGGGATACTCAAAATCGTTCTCATAGGCGAAGGCGGAGTGGGAAAAACGAGTCTCATTAAACGGTACACCTGGAACACCTTCGATGAAAATATGAAACTCACCGTGGGCGTCGACTTCGCTGCCAAGAACGTGCAACAAGGCGAATGGGCGGCTACACTACAAATCTGGGACCTGGGAGGTCAAATCCGGTTTCGCGACTTAGCCATCAGCTACTTTAGAGGTGCCCGGCTTGCCATTGCGGTTTTTGACATTTCTAGTCGTTATACTATGGAACGCTTGAATGATTGGATTACCAGTCTGTATCAATCCGTTCCTCGTTGTCCCTTGATCATTGTTGGAAATAAATGTGATTTAAGGGATACCCTCGGTGCTAGCAGACCCCTGGTCACACTCCAGGAAGGAATCGAATATGCTGCCCAGTACAATGCACCCTTCATTGAAGCATCAGCCAAAGAAGGGCGTGGTGTAGAAGATGTCTTTGATGCCGTCACCCAAATCCTTGCTGAAAAATTCCCAACACGGGAAGCAGCCGGTATGGCATTTTGAAGTGTTAGTCTTTTTTTCCAAAAAATTTCTGAAAAGTACTAATTTCTGATAATGATATTATAATGCAGGTGACCCTTCCTCACAAAGTTAGTAAAAGTGACAAGTATATTGAACACATTTGATAATATTATCTTCTTTTTTGGCAACCCTATGATGGAAGTTGCAAAAATATTTAGTGTAAGCAGAGTGAATTTGAGAAGAAATGGTGGTGGCCGCCATCGCAAAAACCAAACAACCCAGAGAAGAAAAACCCCGTATTGGTGTGTTCGTCTGCGAATGCGGACGCAACATCGCCGGTGTTGTCGATTGCCATTCTCTCGCTGAAGGCGCAGCAAAACTGGATGGCGTCGTAGCGACCAAGGTTAACAAATTTACATGTGCTGACCCAGGTCAAGAAGAAATCAAACGTATCGTCAAAGAAGAAAACCTGGATCGAGTCGTAGTCGCAGCTTGTACTCCCCGCATGCACGAACCTACATTCCGACGGTGCACCGAAGATGCTGGGCTAAATCAATTCTTCTTTGAGATGGCCAACATCAGGGATCAAGGCACCTGGTGTCACGCTAGCGACCCCGAAGGCTGTCAAGTAAAAGCTGCTGACCTCATCGCTAGCGCTGTAGCTAAAGCCCACCACTTGGAACCACTGGAAGTCCTCAAGGTCCCCGTCACTCACACAACCCTAGTTATTGGAGGAGGCGTCTCCGGCATTCACGCCGCACTCGATATTGCTGATGCCGGATACAAAGTGTATCTTGTAGAAAGATCACCCACCGTTGGTGGCATCATGGCCCTCCTCGATAAGACATTTCCCACGCTTGATTGTAGTATTTGTATATTAGGTCCGAAGATGGCTGAGGTGGCTCGTCACCCAAATATTGAACTCATTACTAATGCTGAAGTCACCAAGGTGGAAGGCTTTGTAGGTAATTTTAAAGTCCAGGTGACTCAACGCCCCCGCTATGTCGATATCGATAAGTGCAACAGCTGTGGTGACTGCCAACAAGTATGCCCCGTACTTGTACCAAATAACTTTGACGCGAATTTAGGATGGCGTCATGCAATTTACATCCCATATCCCCAAGCTGTTCCAGCATCCTATATGATTGACCCCGATCACTGCCTTGGGTTGAGCCCGAAGGAGTGTATGATGTGCTATGAAGCCTGTAACAAAGCAGGACAAGAAGCCATCATCCCCGATGACACAGAAAAAATCCGAGAAATCGACATCGGCACTATCATCGTCGCTACCGGCTACGAGCCCTATGATCCCACACCTATCACTGAATACGGATACGGGGTCTATCCCAACGTCATCACAGCCATGGAGCTTGAGCGCCTCATCAACGCTGCAGGACCCACAGAAGGCAAAGTCATTCGCCCCTCCGACCAAGCAAAGCCCCACAGCTTCGCTTTCATCCAATGCGTCGGAAGTCGAGACGAGCGCTCCAATATCTACTGTTCTGGCTTCTGCTGTATGTACACAATCAAAAACGCCCTCTTGCTCCACGAGAAATACCCTGATGCTACAATCACCATCTACTACATGGATATTCGTACTAACTTCAAAGATTATGAGGAATTCTACCAACGCGCTCGCCGCGCGGGCATCCGCTTCCAACAAGGTCGCCCCGCAAATATAACAGAAGATCCCCAAACACGCAACCTCTTTGTGCAAGCGGAGGACATGGCCACCGGAAAATTCACCAAACGAGAATATGAAATGGTTATCCTTAGCACGGCCGCAGTTCCAAGCAAAGGCACCGAAGACCTCGCCCGTGTCCTAAATGTACCTCTCGGACCCTCAGGCTTCTACATGGAGGCTCATCCCAAACTCAAACCAGTCGATGCCGCCACAGAAGGTGTCTTCTTCTGTGGGTCTGCCCAAGGTCCCAAAGATATCCCTGCCAGCGTCGCGCAAGGCAGCGCTGCCGCATCCCGCGCCCTTCGTATTATTACCCAGGATGAATGGGAAATCGAACCCATCGTAGCAATTGTCGACCCGGAACTCTGCCGTAGCGCCACTGGTAAATGTGGCATCTGTGTCTCTCGTTGTGCCTACGGAGCAATAACTGCTGAACCCGGAAAAGCAGCCTTTGTTACTCCTGCAAAATGTCACGGTTGCGGAACCTGCGTTGCTGAATGTCCCGCAAATGCCATTACTCAAATGCACTTCACAGATGCCCAGATTATGGATCAAATTCGTGCTCTTTTGAAAGAGAATCCTGAAGACAAAATATTCGCTATGCTATGTAACTGGTGCAGTTATGCTGGAGCTGATTTAGCTGGAATCAGTCGCTATAACTACCCCACCAATGTCCGGGGAATCCGCGTGATGTGTTCCGGGCGGATGTCGGACCAGTTCATTCTCGAGGCGTTTCGATTGGGTGCCGGTATGGTACTTATGTCTGGGTGTCGACTCACTGAAACAGGCAGTGACTGCCACTACATCAGTGGAAACGTTTGGGCAGAGAAACGGGCGAAACGTATGTCTGCCTACCTAGAGCGGATTGGTATGGATTCACGTCGTTTCAGGTTGGAATGGGTGTCAGCCGCGGAAGGTGATAAATGGGCGGCTGTGACAACTGAAATGGCAGAACAGCTCAAAGAGATGGGTCGTGATTTCATAATTGAAGAAAACAAACGAATCCTACCCGAGATTGAGGCCCGGCTCCAGAAGCTAATGAAAAAGGAAAAACCTGCTACAAAAAATAAGGCAAAGGCAGAGCCGAAGGCTACTAAGGTGAAGGTGAAATGAACGTGGAAAAACACCTCGAAGAAATATCGGCGAAACTAGCAAAGCGCGTTGACACCAAGAGTTGTTTTGCCTGTGGCACCTGCGTAGCCGCGTGTCCGATTTCCCGTTTAACCGGACCTGAAACTTATCATCCCCGACGCGTTGTGAAAGCCACCCTTGAAGGCGAAGCCGCGACTTTACTTGCAGAACCAACTCTATGGTTGTGTACGAGTTGTCATGCGTGTTTAGAACACTGTCCCCAGAAGGTGCCAGTATCTGAGCTGATTAAAGATCTGCAAAACCTTGCTAGCTCGATGGGAATCACTCCAGAAGATATTGTCGCAGAAGTTGAGAATATCTTGACCACTGGTTGGGCTCTTGCACCGAGTGAACAGGCGAATAAAAAACGGTCTGAACTCGGCTTACCACCCATCCCCATAGATAACCATGGGGCGAAAGACCTACAGAAAATCGCAAAAGCTACCAACCTTCAAGAACGCCTTGAGAAGGTGAAACAGCGAAAGGCAGAGGAGGAACAAGCACTCTCAGTCACTGAAGAAGGAGGCGGAATGTCATGAGCAATTCGAGCTGGGCCCTATATATGGGGTGTGTGATTCCAAATCGTCTCCCTTACATGGAAGTGGCGGTGCGAGAGACCTTACAGTATTTTGAAATCGATGCCCATGATATCGACGGGTTTAGTTGTTGCCCCAATCCCTTGACCTTGCCCCATATTGATCATCATGCTGCTCTGGTAATTTCTGCTCGTAACCTTGCCGTGGCAGAAAAGCAGGGAATGGACATTCTTACTCCCTGTAACGGGTGCTTCGAGATGCTGAAAGGCTCCGCCGTATGTTTACATGATGATAAGGAACTTCGTGAAGAAGTCAACACGATTCTAGCCCAAACTGGTCATGAGTACAAGGGCACCGTTAAAGTGAAGCACTTCATTCAACTACTCTTCGAAGATATCGGATTTGGAACCATTGCTGAGTCAGTCATTTATCCTCTCAAGGATCTGACCGTCGCAGTGCATGTTGGATGCCACATCCTTCGTCCCAGCAATCTGCTAAACGTTGATGATGCCCAACGACCCACAATTTTACATCAACTTGTTCGTGCGCTAGGAGCTAAGACTGTCCAGTTTCCCGATGAGATGGATTGTTGTGGGTATGGAACACGTCCTGCTGATCGGGACCTTGCCTTGAAGATGACAGGGATAAAACTGGAAAACATGAAACGAGCAGGGGCTGAAGCTTTAGTGCTAATCTGCCCCGCCTGTACCCTTCAATTCGACTTGATGCAACGCCTTGCCTTACGAGACGTTGAAGATAAGACACCGCTTCCCGTTTTTTATTATCCCGAACTACTCAACTTAGCTGTAGGAACGCCTCCTCAGAAACTCGGATTCGAACAGCATCGGGTCAAGGTGGATCCAGTTCTAGCCAAGCTGCTTTAAACCTCGATGTTATCAAAAGCACTTTTTTCTATTTGCAGTGCACACTAGTTTCAGATCTTCAAAAGGAGTAATTCCAATGTTAACATCTTTAGTTGTAGAAATACGGAACAATGTCCTGAGATGGGGTGCTGACCTCGTGGGATTCGCATCAATCGATCGATTCGACCGCTATCCCCCTGAAAATCGACCCACCTTTAGTTTACCCTCAGTGAAAACCGTTATCGTCTTAGCCCTGCATATGGTTGATCCCCTCCTTGATTTGTGGCTACATGCCCCGCCTACTAGCGGTGCTGGTCGGTCAACAACGGGTCGAGCATTCGAGGATGAGATCCTGCGAGCAGTTTCCTATCGGCTAGCGTTAGATATGTTCAAACGCAACATCGAAGCGAAGGTGCTTCCCTATGGACCTTCATCTGACGAGGAAAATTCGGGTTTTATCTATTTGAAAGAGGCGGGAGTATTAGCTGGGTTGGGGGTCATTGGAAAGAACAATCTGTTGGTGACTCCTGATTTTGGACCACGAATTCGTCTTCGTGCAGTCGCAATTTCTGAAATAATACCTCCAAGTCCGATCATCACTGACAATCCCTGGTGTGCAGAATGCGAACAATGTATTCAAGCCTGCCCAGTGAATGCTCTTAAGGGGGGAAGATACGACAGAGACCGCTGTCTATCTTGTTCGTTACATAAACGTCCCCTTTCTCCAGCCGCCCAACTTTGGTGCACTAGATGCAGCTGTGTCTGCCCTGTGGGGGCTCGTGTTCCCTGTGATGATACCCTCCAAATTCAGGTACGTTCATTGAATAAGTGAGGTTTTAAGTACCCCATCTAGGGAAGAAACAATACATCCTGGAGGAATCTTTGTGTCTCAACATGATCTGATTGTCGTTGGCGCAGGACCAGGTGGTGCCCATCTAGCAAAAGAAGCTGCTCAACTGGGACTCGATGTCCTGGTATTAGAACGGTTATCCCGCAATCGTGTCGGAGATAAAGTCTGTGGCGAAGGTATCGCTCTTCACCATCTCAAGAATGCAGGCATCCCCTATCCAACTGGTAAAGAACTTGGCAACACCATCAATAGTATCGACATCTACCCCCCAAGCATGAAAAATTACATCACTGTCAGTCAACGGCTAGAGGGAGAGCCCTGTGATGGTTGGACCATCGACCGCATCTATTTTGGACAACGCCTCCTCGGCTATGCAGAAAAAGCGGGAGCTCATATTCAAGATCATGCCAACGTTTTGGACCCCATTTTTGATAATGGTACCGTAATCGGGGTCAAATACAAAGATACCAAAACCAACGCTCTACATGAAGCCCATGCAAAGGTCACCGTGGATGCTAGTGGCATGTCCGCTAGTCTGCGACGAAAAATGAAGGACCCAAATATTGAGCAGAAAATAGCTCTCCGAGACCAAGCGGTCTGTTACCGGGAAATCTTAGAGCTTCGAGCACCCTTCGAACCAGCGGACCGTTGCTGGATAATCATGGACGACCAGTTCAGCCCCGGTGGTTATATCTGGATATTTCCCCGAGGAGGGAACGTCGTTAACGTGGGTTTGGGTACACAAGGTGGGCAAGGTCATCGACCCAAAGAACTCTTCAAGCATTTCCTAACCACGAATCCAATCTTCAAGGGTGCTAAGGTTATTCATGGAGGTGGAGGAGCTGCACCGATTCGCCGCCCTCTCTGGAGTTATGTTGCCAACGGTATCGTTTTCGTCGGGGATACCGGCTGCCACGTCAATCCAATCCATGGAGGCGGAATTGGTTCAGCCATAGAAGCAGGACATGTCGCGGCACCAGTTATCAAACAGGCTATCGAAGCCGGTGATATTTCAACTGCGGGGCTCTGGCAGTTTAATGTAGATTATAATCAGAAGGGTTACGGACAGAAGATTGCCTCCTTGGACCTCATGCGCCATCTACTACAGGAGGTGGGCAATGAGGAGTTCGAATTTGTGATTAATAACCGGATTCTAACCACCGAAGATTTATTACGGGCTAATGCTGGTGAAGGATTAGAGCTCTCTGCTATTGATAAAGCTGGCCGACTACTGCGGGGATTACGTAAACTCGGGCTACTTCGACGAATACAAAGTGTTTCTAGAGCCATGGCCAAGATGCTCGCTCTTTACCAGACCTTTCCTGAATCTCCTGCTCAGTTCGACCCATGGAAATTACAGGTCATACAACTTTATCAGGACCTAGGATACCAACCCTGAACTCCAACCAGATAATAAAATAGTCTTTAGTTATGCTTTTTACTGGGCTCAGAACAATGGTAGACTAGTTTCCATTCCTAGAAGCTTGGAATGGTTACTTTGGTGAAGGTTATGGAATCACCAATTGTCATCGATGCCCATACGCGTCACACCACCAAAGTCCTGTTTTCACCAGACAACTCCGTTTTATTAACCTCTGGACAGGATAACCTTGTCCATGCATGGACAGTTCAGGAGTGGACACAACAACACACCTTCTTTGGTCATACGAATAGTGTCAATGCGATTGCATTAACTCCAACCATGGAATTTTTGGTCACAGGTTCGACAGATAACACAGTTAAAATCTGGAATTACTCTTCAGGAGATGTTGAATACACACTTAGTGGGCACAAAAAAACCGTAGCCACAGTAGCTGTGTCCCCGACGGGTGAATACATTGCTTCAGGCTCCTACGATGGAGAAGTAAAAATCTGGAACCTTCAGACAGGTAAAGAGCTTTTAACTTTAACAGAAATCGGCCGTAATGTTAGTTCCGTTGATTTTTCCCCTGATGGCAAATATCTTATTGGTGCTGGCCTTGGGGAGAATATCTATCTTTGGACCTTCCCTTCATGCGAACTCATTCAACGACTCCAAGGCCATGAAACGGCTGTCAACGCAGTGAAGTTTTCACCGAATGGTGAATTACTTGGATCAATTGGGTATGAAGAGACTCTGGTAATATGGGATACACGGAATTGGGAACAAGTCTATTCGCTAGCCCTCGAATCTCGAGCTATGGATCTAACATTTACCGCAGATAGCAAAAAGGTGGCTGCCGCCATCGATTACGGGGTGCGAATGTGGAATCTACGGTCTGGTGACATCGATAAACAGTACGAATTACCAATAAAAGGAGTATATTCTGTAAGCGTTTCTCCCAAGCGACGTTGGTTAGCCGTCGGTTCCGCAGATGGGAAAGCCCGTGTGTGGGAAATTCGCAAGCCTCACCAAAAATCTCATTGAATCTTCTTCGCTCTGCCGGTTTAAAATGATGGAATGCCTCGCCATCCAAGGCCACGAAGCCGGAGGGGTCATCGGTAATCCCCTGATGCTTCCCATGCATCTGCTGCGTTACTAAACCAAAAGGAGCGAGGGCGCCGGAGGTCAAACGCCGCCCTCGGTCAAGAGGCAAACGCCAAGAGTAATGCCTAATCTGGAATCGTTAGTAACAGATTCTTATGGTCGTTGGCTACTTTTTATACTACTTGTGTAAATGAAGGCACAACGGTCTTGAGCCATTTTCATCCCAAATCACCAGTCACAGGATGGTTAGTTGAAGTGTGTTCCGAGGGTTTGGTGAAGATTGATCGTATATCCGTCCAACTTAGACCCACAAGGAGTGAAAATCCCACATAAGATGCCCCGAACCACCGCCATATCGCGTAATCAACCCAATACAAGGCAAAATCACTCACATGCGTCGTGGCAGCGAAAATAACCGGAACGAGCCACAGTAACAGAGCTAGGAACAGGAGAGGAATGGGAGGGCGCACATGCTTACGAATAACTCGGATAAACCACCAGCTGATAGTTCCCCAGACAAGAATAACTTGAAGCATTAAGATACCATTGAAAAGGGGTAATGGTAAAAACGCTGGGACTGGATTCGAAGGATAGTAGCCTTGGAAAGCGGCTGGGGCAATGACATTATAATAGATTACACCGAATCCAAACCAGAGAAATCCAGCTAAATTGATGAAGAATTCAGGTGGACTAGCTGTCAACATCATCGAGGGATCAGGGATGGGCTGGGCGATGAGTGTGTGGACCAAGTAGAGACCTACAGCGGCTATGAAAATCATAATCATAATTCCTACTGAACGTCCCTGTCGCCGCAACGCGAAGAAAATGAGAATCGCCGGAAGGGCAAAAAGAAAAGTTTCCTTGATGAGAAAAGCGATGGCAATGAATCCGCCAGCAAGCCATGGATGCTCGGTCCATGCCCAATACACGGCTAATATCACAAAGGGCATCGCAAATAATGCAATTTGAAATAGTGGGATGACATTGAAGAAAAAGGCATATTGAATGAAAGTCGCCGCTAAAGCTGCCCAACCTGATCCAGTGATGTTCCGGACAACCCAAAAGGTTAGAATTAGATTAAGCGCTGCCACTAGGACACAAAGAACGCTGAGTGGAAAAATAAAGCTGGATCCCGCCCATCCCGTTAGAAAGACTACTGGATAAAAGATTAATGGCGTCCGATAAATCCTCAGATCCCCCAAGTCTCCTGTGACAAGAGCTGCATGCCGCCATGCCGTATAGAAATCCTCTCCATGCAGCATATAATAAATGACGGTTTTGTGCATCGTATCATCATCCAATGCAAGACGAGGTACGAAGTCGACCCCCCACGAATACGAAAGAAAAATGATCCACACAATACTACAAAATGCCAAGAAGACAACGAAGGCTGCAACACCTTCATGACGGAGAAGTTCTCGTAAGGATGGCACGAAAAAGGGTCACCTAACCCGAATTATCATTCTCCTTTACTTGTTCGGTAACTACTCAAAAGACTTCGGTTTAGCTAGCGTTACGTATGCGCACAATGCGAGCAATCTGCTGCTGTCTCAGCACCGCATACCGCACAAGACTCACGTACTAGCTGGCAGATACTGCACACACCCTTGGTTATCTGCTCTTCAGAAAGGGAGCCGTTACTGATTTTCTTCGCCAAATCATCAACCATCTCTTGGACATGTTGGCCTAACACAACGGATGAACCCCTTTCGCCTTTCATATAATGGGAGATAGTAGCCTCTGTAGTTCCCAACACTTTGGAGACCTGGACCTGAGTCATTCCCTCTTTAACTAGCACTCTTGCTAACGCCGACTTAATCGCTGGCAGCGCTTTCCATACAACATTTTCACAAGGAAATGCCATGATCCAAAACCTCCATATCCACTAGGTATTCATATTAACATTGTTAAGTCATGCTTATGATATCCAATTTAAGTCTTGGGCACTCACTAATCCTCTCGCATTGGCAATTTTTTCACTTGTTTATGTGAAGAAGAAATGTAATTATAATACGAATATTTTCAAGGGTAATCTCAATTAAGTCAGGTATTATATTAGTCATTAAGATGTAATCTCTGGAGGCCTTGTATGAAACCTGAAGACATGCGTAGGGATCTACCCATTACACAGCAGTACATTTATTTCGACAATGCTGCCACGACCCCTGTTCCAAGTCCTGTCATCGATGCCACTATTGAGTATTTTGAAGAGTATTGTGCAAATGTGGAAAGGGGGGCTTACTCCATTGCCGCAAAAGCCTCTGACGTTTGTGATGCTGCCCGAGAGGAAATCGCAACCAATCTATTACATTGCGATGTTGAAGAGTTCATCTTCACAAGAAATCAGACCCAAGCTGCAAACCATGTCGCTTACGCCTTAGAACATCAGTTCCTCAATCGATGGAGCACCGGTTTTAAATTCGCCCCTCCCTTGGTGAAGTGGACCACTGAGAGCAAAATTCTGACTACACTCTTAGAGCACCATTCGAATTTCTTGCCTTGGATGCGGTTAGCGAAACATGTCAACGCTCAATTCCAAACTATCCCCCCAACAATGGAAGGACGCCTAACACCAGACATGTTTGCTGAAGCAGTGGATGAACACACAAAGCTTGTGGCGTTTCAACATGCCTCCAATGCCATGGGCACCAAACATGATGTCCCCGCTATCATTCGAACCATAAAGTCCGCCAATCCCAGTTGTCTAGTTTTCATTGATGGGGCACAAGGCGCAGGCCATCTACCCCTTAATGTCAAAGCCTTAGGGTGTGATTTCTACTCCTTCTCAGGTCATAAGGGTCCACTCGGACCACCAGGAACCGGAGGACTCTACGTTCGAGATGAATTGCTACGACGTATGGCCCCCACCGAAGTGGGTGGAGGAGTAATTGCTACGGTAACTGCAGACGATTACATGTTACGGAGTGATCATCGTGCCCGACGTTGGGATGCGGGTACTCCAAATATCATCGGATTAATTGCTCTTGGTGCAGCAGTCAAGTATCTGAATCGCATAGGTGTTGAAAGAGTTGCAGCACACGAGCAAAAACTGACAAAGCATCTTCTTGAAGGTATCCGAGACATCCCCAATGTAATTGTCTATGGTCCCAAAGAGGATATGACCTGGAAAGTGGGGGCTGTCTGCTTCAACATCAATGGCTGGATCTCACATGATGTAAGCCTAGCGCTAGATTCCCAGTGGAAGATCCTAACTCGTGCAGGACACCATTGCTGTCAACCCCTCATGCGACTTCTCGCTGTCCTCGACCAGTACAATGGCAATGTCCGCTCCAGCTTCCACTATTACAACCTGATTGAGGAAGTTGACACCCTGATTGAAGCTATCAAAACTTTGGCAGCTTAGATTCACTTAGGGGCTTGACAATCTCCACAAACAGGACAATCATCGTGACGTGCGATTGGAAATTGATCAAACCTGAGCTCATTGAGATCAATGAAAAGGATGTGTCCCGCCAAGCGCGGGGGTAATCCTAGGATGAGGTGAAGCGCTTCATGAACCTGGATATTTGCTACCACCCCGAGTAGCGTGGGGTACACACCGATTGTTTCACAAGTAGGTTGTTGGGCATCATCAACACCACCGTAGATGCATTCCAAACAAGCAGTTTTCCCCGGAAGAATGGTGCTAATGTTTCCTGTAGCTCCTAATGCTCCAGCGAACACATATGGAATCCCTTGTCTACAGCAAGCCTGGTTAAGTAAGTAGCGTGGGGCAAATCGATCAAGCCCATCCACAACGACTTCGACGCCTTTTATGAGTTCATCAACAGTGTCTGCGGTGAGTTGTTGTTTAATTGGTTCGATTTTCACATTTGGATTGAGTGGTTGTAAACGGCGGGCAGCCAGATGTACCTTAGGGTTACCCACATCTTTTTCTCTGTAGAGAAATTGGCGCTGAAGATTAGTGGCATCAACAGTATCAGGATCAATCATCCGAAGGGACCCAATACCTAGTGTAACCAATTTGGTAGAAGATATACTTCCCAGCCCTCCAATACCAATAACAGCGACTTTGGCATTCCGGATTTTCTGGAATCCTTTAGGTCCAACATCACGAAGAACGACAAATCGGGAATACCGGTCAGGAATCTTTGGCATAAAAGCCTCCTCAAATAGGATTAGAGGGCTGCCATCTGTTTTGCCTCTTCAAAAAGCTGTCGACCTTTTTTATTGACCTCAACATTTGCTGAGGGTAGTCCCCGTCCAACTGTTCGGTGAATGGTGACTAACTCTTCTTCTTGGAGGTCAAGGAAGAATTTGTCAAGCCAAGCAGCTAGGGAAATGCCCAAGGATGGACTGAATCCAAGGTCCTTAGCTGAAACGTTGTATTTGCCTTCTACTATTTTCGTAGCAAATGTAGTCAGTACAATGTAGTGCTGATCCTTTTTAAGTAGAATATCCTGAATTCTGCTCCGCGCCTCCAATGCTTGTAAGCGGTCTCGAACCTCAGCGAATCGTGCATATTCCTCTTTCATCTTCTCGATTTCTGCTAGAGCTTTTTCGAGTTGTTTCTCTAAATCTTCCTTATCCTTACTAAGCGCATCACGGTCTTTGGATACTGCCTGAAGACCCTTTTGCCGTTCTTCAAGGTCTGCTATTTTAGCTTCGTGTGCTTCTTTCAGGCTACTCATTTCTTGCAGTTGGCTCTCCAAGTCTGCGATTTGTTTATTCGCTTCAGCAGTTTCAGTCTTGGCGGCTTTCAATTCTTTTTGGACAGTAGCGAATTTTTCTGTATCTAATTCAGCTTGGGCTGTCACTTCGTCCAGCTTTGTGACAGATTGTTTGAGCTCAACAACTTGTTGTTCTGCGGTTTCTAATTTCGCTTCAGAGGCTTGAAGCTTTTGACCCTGTTCCTGTATTTGTTGTTCAAGCTTACCTTTGAAATCCTGAGCCTTTTGAAGTTCTGATTTCAGTGAGGTGATTTCATCTTGAAGCTTTTTCTTTGAAGCAGTTGCTGCTGCAGCAGCTGTAGACGCAGCAGCCGTGGCTGCAGCCAGCTTCGCATTCAATTCATCGACCTGCGTGACAGCGGCTTGGCGTTCACTAAGTGCTTTTTTGCTCTCCTCTTGAATCTTCAGTAATTCCGCTTCGGCTTTTTTCAAGGATTCAGATAACTGCTTGTTCGTTTCTTGGAGCTTATCGATCCGTCGTGCATCGCGGGTGGACCGTGACTGCATTTGCTTCTCTAAATCAGCAATCTTAACCCGGGCATCAGCTAATTCCTTCTCCAGTTCTCCACGGGTCTTTTGTGATGCGGCAATCTCTTCGCTTAGTCGTTTTCGAAGCTCCTCACGTTCCGCCTCAGTCATTGAAGCTAACGCACCTAATTGGTCTGCTGCACCCGACAGTCCAGCTTTGGCCTGTGTAACCTCTTGAATCTTAGCCCGAGCCTGTTCGCTGAATCTTTTCGACTCGGAGGTGACACCTTCCCGTACATCGTTGACGATTGGTCCACTCAGGCGTCCAAAACCAATCTGTTCCATCCGTTGTTCTACACGGTCAGCTATCATCATCAGGCTACGCTGAAGATCCCGAACCAAGACATCGATCGCATCAACGAGACTTGTGGTCAATGCTTCGATTTGGCGCTTAAGTTCTTCTGAACGTTGAAAAGGAGCTTCTTGTGTCATTTAACCAACCTTTTTTGCGGAACCCTTCTAGCCTTAGTTGAGCTATCGAACCTAGATAAGGTTTGCTGCAGATTAGAAAAATCTCACTTCGTAGCTAAAACCTACACAGTTTTTTTAATTTCAAGAAACCATAGCTTTTAAAGGCAATCTTCATATCGAATCCTCAATCCAAAAGGAAGCTGGTTGCCATGGAAACTAAAGATGTATTACAGGTTCTGCGGCGGGTTCTGGATCCTGAACACCCAGTCAACGTCGTCGAAATGGGTCTTGTCACAGAAGAAGATGTTACCATCAACGGTGATGAAATCCATATCCAATTCGCTCCTACTGTTCCTCAATGCCCCATGGGGGCAGTGATTGGTATCATCATTCGTAAAGCGGTAGAAGATGAATTTCCTAAGAGCAAAGTCTCGGTTCAAGTGAAACCCGGCACCCATATGCGGGAAGATGCCTGCAACACCATGATTAACAATAATGAACAATACAATTCTGCTATCGAGAAACTCAATGCTTCAGGAGCTCTCGATCGACTAATTCTCAAAGAATAGGCAACCATAGATATTTCTGAAGCCATAATATGGCTTCCAAAGGGTCTGGGATTGTCATCAGACAGTTCTAATGGGTTTGGTTTTTTCGCAAACGGAATTGCTCTGAATTCTAGGGTAATAAAGTTTTAAGAATCAACACTGCTGGAATTTAATTGCTGGGTAGGCGTCTAGGTTGCAAACTTCTACGTATAAGAAGGAGCCAGAATCCGTAACGGTTCCCAAAAACATGCTTGATGAATTTATCAAAGCAGAGGATTTTGTCACCAAGTATTTTGAAACCTCCCAGCATCTCCCTAAAGAAGGTAAGTACCTCATTGGAAACCAACGTTATGTCGCTCTTCCTGCAGAATTTTTAACCACTATGCGGGAACGAATCGCCCTCTCGGGAAGCGGAGAACTAGCTGATTTAATCATATATGAGGTAGCGAAATATTTTGGGCAATTAGATGCCCGAGACTATCAGCAACGCATGAATGTACAAGATCCAGTTGGAATGCTCTCAGCAGGACCAATCCAGTTTAGCTTTCGTGGCTTTGCGCATGTTAACATCTTCCCCATCAGCAACCCTACTCCCGATGAAGATTACCTGCTCGTTTATGACCACCTCAATTCCTTTGAAGTTGAAGCCGCTGAGAAGAAAAACGAGATAACTCATTCACCCCGATGTTTCTTCAATGCTGGCTATTCAGCAGGATGGTGTGAAGAGAGCTTTGGCATACCCTTGCAAGCGCGTGAAATAAGCTGCCGGGCCATGGGGGATCCGTGCTGCCGCTTTGTCATGGCACACAAGAACCATATCCTCAAACACATTACCACAGAACAGATGAAGAAATACAAGGCTCTCTAAACCGTTTTTGTCTTTAACTTGCTCCAACGTTTTGCTGGAAACGCAAGCCTTTTCGACTATTCGACCCTTGCTTCCATTAGGCTGATCACATTGGGAGCTTCACGGATAATCGCTTTTTTACTAATTTGCACTTTTCTTTCAACCCAGTTTTTTTCACTCCAAATTGCCCTACCAATGTCATTGGAACCTACTCCTGAGGAAATTTGGCATATAACAAAACCTGCACCCTTCGTGTATGACAGAAGCCTCAAAAGGAGTCCAGGAACAATCGCCTGGATATGGGATCAGTATACAGGGGCACCTGGTCCACTACAAGGTGATGATGTACTCCATTGGGGTCCCACACTAGGTCCCTTTCACAACTACTCAGAAGTCCTTGCCCATATCGCTGATCGATTAACCGACTTCTCTGATCTTATTGAAGTGTTTACCATTGGGGTGAGTTATAACGGACTCTCAATTCCTTGTATCCAGATAACAGCGCCCGGAGACATTTCACAACGACGGGGATTCCTCATTGTAGCTCATCATCATGGTCGTGAAGCAATCACCGTTGAAAACGCCCTCTACTTCTTTGACTATTTACTTGCTCATACTGACGACCCTGAAGTACAACGAATGCTAGAACAATTTGTTCTCTATATCATTCCCACACTCAATCCAGATGTACTCGGAATGCTTCATATCAACCCCTGGCAACGGAAAAACCTTCGTCCCACTGACGAAGATGGTGATGGGCTAGCTGATGAATGGGAGATCCAAGATGTTAACGGGGACTTCACCATTGCCTTCTTTGAAGATCCAGACGAATACTACTACACCTACGAAGGAATAGATCTTGATGGTGATGGTCAAACTGGTGAAGATTTACCGGGTGGAATTGACATTAATCGTAATTACCCAGTTGCCTTTAGTGCAGGCAGCAGCGATCCCCGCTCAGAAATTTACCAGGGTACAGCTCCATTCAGTGAACCCGAAACTCAGGCAATGCTAAACTTCACCTTGCATCATTACCCTAACCTTGCCTTCGGTGTGTCTCTCCACAGTGGCATTGATGTATTGTTAACGCCTTGGAGTCATACCAGTGAACCCAGCTATCATGAGCCCTTTTTTGCTAATCTTGGTGCAGCAGTACAAGCTGCTTCTGGATTCGAATGGTGGAGTGCAACTCAACTATATCCTTCCTATGGTACTTGGGATGATTGGCTTTATGGTGATTACCACATCCCCGCAGTTACCCTAGAAGTCTATGGTAACGAATCTGCTTGGGGCCATAGCATCTGGGATTACTTCAATCCAAACGCTGACCAAGTCTTGGCTAATTGCGAAAAGGTTCGAGTCGCCATCTTCGCTATGGCTGATGTGCTCTTAGATGAACCTGGAGAACCCCTCATTCTAGTTCCTGGTGTGGTCTCAAGTGGAATATCGACTTTAGTTTCGGTTTATATAGATCAAAGTCTAAGCGGTTTTGACCTACTTTTCATAGAATATCGTTTTGACCCATTGCAAAACCGGAATTGGGTGGGTTTACCTCTCATCTATCAAGGTGGTAATCGCTACGATGCCTTGGTGCCAGCACCTGCCATGGGTGGGCTCATGGAGCTTCATGTTTATGGCAGAGATTTCGCTGGTCATACAATCTATTCCGACTCAGTATTCTATACAATTTCCGCTGTGCTATTCTTGGGACAAATCATTGCTGTCATCGTTCTCGTTATCGTTGTAGTTGTTATCGTGATACTAGTAGTACGTCGACGACGGCACCAAAGGACCTAGAATCATCGGAAAGTAAGGCTTTTTGGGGATATACAGCCATCAGGTAATACTCGTCAGGCTCATGGAGGTGTAAAGATGTCCAAGAAAACCGATCAACTCATCGCGGTAATAGACCTTGGCACAACAGGAAACCGGTCAGTGCTGTTCAACACACAGGGACATGAAGTTGCTAAAGCATATCGTGAATTTCCTACTGTAACCGAAGAACCTGAACAGGCTGAACAAGATGCTCATGACTGGTGGCGGACAACACAGGAAACAATGAGAGAAGTGACTAGTCGCAAATCAGTCGATCCTAAAACTATCAGCGCTGTATCTGTAGTAACTCAGCGTGCCACACTCCTTCCTTTGGATAACACAGGAAGCCCATTGGCTAGGGCCATTACCTGGATTGATATGCGCATTTCACCCTCCGCGAAAAAATATGAGGAACTGGTTAAACAACGAACAAGTCTTCGTCGTGCCCTCTGGTTCAAAGATATGCATCCAGAGGTTTTCAGCAAAACATCGACATTCGCCACCCCTGATGCCTTCTTGTATCACCGGCTTACAGGGATGTTGGCATCAGATTTAACAAACCATGATTTTGGCATCCTTGATACTGAAACGTTCAAACTCGATGAAAAGCTTGCCGAAGAATTGGAGTTACCGATTTCACTATGGCCAAAACTCGTTCATTCAGGTACGATTGTGGGCGAGATCACAAAGGAAGCTGAAACTACCACCGGGTTACCCGCGGGCATACCCGTCGTTGTTGGCGGTGGTGACCAACAATGCGCTACTTTAGGGTTAGGAGTCCTAAACCAAGGTGAGGCGAAACTCACAATTGGAACGGGAACATTCATTATTACACCGGTAGAAAAAATCCTCAAGGATCCATTGGGTGTTCTGTTTAACCATCCACATGTTCTTCCCAATCAACGGGTGTTGGAAGGTGTTATTCCAGATACGGGAACGATTCTCCGATGGTTCCGAGATCAATTTGGTCACGTGGAAGTCGCTGTAGCTGCCCGACTCGGTGCAGATCCTTATGATTACATCATGGACCAAGCAGCTCAAGCTCCTCCGGGAAGTGACGGGTTATCTCTCTTTCCTTTCCTTACGTGGAGTATGGGAACAATTCAAGGGCTAGGATTCCATCATTCTCGAGCACATCTCGCGCGAGCCATTCTCGAAAGCGTAGCATATGCTGCCCGCTTCTCAATTGATACCATGTTCTCTATCGGAGTCACATTAAATGAACTCCGTCTTGATGGGGGTGGGGCACGATCAGGGCTCTGGCGACAAATCCTTTGTGATGTAACTAACAAGCCATGCATCTATACTCACGTGGATGAAGGAACAGCTCTCGGTGCAGCGATATTAGCCTCGCTTGGTCTCAAATTGTTTCCATCCGTTGAGGAATCCGTCAAAGCGATGGTTCATCAACGTGAAATCTTGTCACCAAACACAGAAAATGCTGAAGCTTATAATCAAGGTTACTCTAGGTTCCAGCAAACCCTCATGAACAATATCCAAGAAATTCTTAAACATGTCTGACAGATGGAAGTGAGAAAATGGATACTCTAGAAGTAATTACTACAAGACGTTCAATCCGAACATTCACAGGGAATGACGTGTCATCGGACCAGGTTTCGCTTTTGTTGGAGGCAATGATTGCTAGTCCAAGCGCAGGAAATCAGCAACCATGGCGAATCTATGTTATTCGAGACGAAAAGATCAAGCGGAAACTAGCCATTGGAGCACATGACCAAGGCTTTATTGAAAAGGCTCCGGTTGTTTTTGTTATATGTCGTGTTCCAGAGGAGTCCGGCGCGCGATACAGTAATCGCGGACGGAGTTTCTACTCAATCCAAGACACAGCCGCTATGACGCAGAACCTTTTACTCGCTGCCCATTCGCTAGGGTTGGGTTCTTGTTGGGTGGGGGCATTCAACGATAGTTCCATCGCCGCTACTTTGGAATGCCCACAGGGTGTGCTACCAGTTGCTATTGTGCCAGTTGGTTATCCAGCTGAATCACCACCACGTCGAGCGCGCAGGTCAGTTGATTCTGTGGTCCTCTTTTTTCCACCGGACCTTGGCTAGTCTACATTCTCTTTCCAAGTATCAAGAGAACACAGAGTGGAAATACCCACACCATAGCGGTGACCGCTGAGATGATTTCGGGAATGGCGACGCCAGTGAAGGGAAGGAGAGTCAAATAGTATGCAACCCAGATTAGGGCACTAATCAAAGCTAAGATGAATGCCATTATCCCTATAATGCGTAGGTGCTTCTCTTGTATCAGACGAACGCCGTAAATCATTCCGGCTATTAGAAGTGTCAAAAAGAATCCCACAGACACGATGAAATGGGTGTATCCAAATCCCTCGTGAAAAACACCGATGCCAATTAGGAAGAACTGTGAGATAGTTAGCAAAATCGCGGCAATGACCCCGATAATTGATCTTTCAAAGACCTGGTAGCGGATTAACCAGACCGTTAGAATCAACGTGATGAGACCAGTGAGAATGAGGCTGGTGTTAAAGATTGGTGCGGCAGGATTCAGCCCTGGTACGCCATTCGATCCACCCAACATAGTAGGGTGACCCAAATCACTGAGTGCGTTATTAAACCAATTAAACCAAGGAGAAACCCAGATTGCAAGGGCAATCCCAATCAACGCGATTACTGGACCGATTATTCCACAGAGACCTGAAAAGCGGGATGAAATGAGGAATTCGACTACTGGATGTAAAGTTTTTTGCTCCACTGATTCGTTCACCTAAGTTACCCTCTTTGTTACAAGTTATTACCCGTGTAGGATTGAGGATAGAGATAAGACTTGTGCCCGATGTATTTTCGAAGACATCACATCTCGTAACCGAACCGATACAATCGGATAGCCATGGCAAGGATCCAAATATGCCCAGAACTCACCAACATGATTTATGGTAGAGCCACACTAGGACACGTTTATTTGGGTAAATAGGGACGCAGTTCAGCTGGTAGTGGTTCACCAATGGTCTGAAACTCTGATGCTAACGTTTGCATGAAGGTGACAAGCAGTTGGTGTCTAGGTTCTGCGAGTCGTTTACCTGTCTTGGTGAGAATTCGATGCAGCAGTTTCAATAACTTTTGATCCATGTGCTCAATTGTGCCATGGAGACCCCGTTTCTGCATCAGGCTCTCTGCGATGGTTCGTGCAAGTCCTAAGGCACCCATCGCATCAAGTTTATCTGCATCACTAAGGATTTCCCCCTCAAGCGATTCAGGTCTTTTGTACTCACTGAACCTATGGGTCCGAATGGCACTGGCAACTATTGGTAATTTCTCTTTGGGAAATGGAGTCGTTGCGAGGAATGCGACTGCCATGTTGGCTCCCACCTTGGCATGTGACTCACCAGTGACTTCTTCTTCTGGACGTCCAATGTCATGCAATAACGCGGCTGCTTCAAGAACCTCTAAATCCGCACCTTCTTTTTTCCCAATGAGCAAACATAATTGGCGCACTCGCAAAGTATGTTCATAAGAATGTGCACCCCGTATCCCTACTTTTATGGCGTTATGTGCGAACTTTTCAATCGCTCCGACTAGTTCAGCATCCATTTTCACTCACCAAGATATACCAATGAACTGGATTATTCCTTATTTCCGAGAAGAGGCGATAAAAGGGTAGTCCAATCACAGATTTAAGAAATTAGAGGAAATCTGGTGCCAACCAGGGAAAAACGTAAACTATAAGGGCACAGTTTCAGCGGAAATAAGTACAGCACTCACGGATGTCGACTTTCATGGGTTTATTTGGCTTTCTACTTCTAGTCATCGGCGGTTGTATCGTATTGTATTCAGGCACATCGATTGCCCTTGACCCTGCTTATGGAATGCTTCTTGCTAATTTTATCAATACACTACTTGGACCTCCAATTGGAGACCAGATAGTATTTGCACTTACCTTTGTAACTAGCATCGGTGGGATTCTCGTCATCATCGGGGCAATTTTATGGTATGCTGCGGGATCCGGTACGTTTGCCTTAATTGGTCGAATAATTGTGGCAGTAGCTACCTTCGCTGCTCTCTTCTATTTAGTTACTCAAATCCTTGGAATACTCGGTTCAGGGCTATTTAGTCAACCAATTGGCGTCATAATCGCCTATTTTTTGGGTCCAGGATTTGGTATTGTTGGTGTAACGATGATTTTTATTGGAGACTTCATTGGAGCTGGGCGAAAGAAGAAGAAGCCTGCATCCTATCCAGATACAAGTGGAGCGTAGCTTCCAGGTTCAACTCATTTCTTTCTTTGATGAAGAGTTTCTGGAACCAATACCAATACAATACTAAATGCAATTATGCTTGTCACTAATGCAAATAGCAGGTTACCTCGCAATGTAAAAAGTACAAATTGAACCAGTGCACCTCCAATGATTGGGCCAATCGCTTGACCGAGGGAATTGGCAGTGGCAATCGTGGACATCGCCCGCCCTCTTTCTTTGACTGAACTCAAATCTGCTGCTGCTGCATAACTTGCTGTTGAAATAAGAGGATAGAGGGGAATGAACCAAAGCAGCATGGCAATCCACGGATTAAACACAAACAAGTAGACTAACATGAACACACCATACCCTGCAAACCCGAGTAAAATGATGGGTTTTCGCCCAATACGATCACTCCCATGTCCTGCCGCTAACGTGACACCTAATCCAAAAAGAGAAGCGAACCCATTAGCGATTCCAACCATTAAAGGCGTTCCACCGATTTCTGACACCAAATACACACCAAAGAAATACGCAAACCCGTTGACTCCAAGGCTTCCTATCGCGACAGCCAAGGCTAATACAAGTAGAATCCACATTTTTGATTTCCACCAGGGGTTTGGTGAAGGCTTTGAATCTTGTTCATTCACTTGTGAAAGAGCAGATTCCTTCTCTTGGGGAATTTCCCGCACTAAAACAATGATGACCAATGCTGCGACTACCAGTGCGATGCCACCGAGGAAGAACAATCCTGTCATTCCAATCATAGCAAACAGAAATCCACCAGTAAACGCGCCCACTGACCAACCGACACTACTGGTGGCTAAAAGGATCCCAACTGCTCCGCCCTTGAAGGTTCTCGCTTCGGTAAGATAGGCATTAGCCATGGGCACTGCAGCAAGGGAAAATAGATAAGCGGCACAGGTTACGATGAGGAATGTCAAGCTATCTTGGATGAAGATATATAGGAAGAAGCTAACCGACTGTGCGAAGAATCCAATTATTATAAAGGGTAGTCGTCGGTGCCAGCGATCAGAAAGCGAACCCCATAAGTAGACACCGGCTAGTCCAACAAGTATGGGTAGCCCGCCAATTAGACCTATTAGCAGAAAAGCAGTTTCACCAATTCCAGCGAATAGGTAAAAGCTTCCAAATTGCCAGAAAATCGATGCTGAGAAGTGGAAAAAGGCGAATCCTAGCAGTATCCCCCAGATGAAACGCCGTGGTACGATGGGCTCCGATGGTCTTTCAATATCCCCTTCTGGCACTGCCATAAGCAGTCTTGTTTGTCACCTGTTCAAAAAGCTAATGCCTGGGGACAAAAACCCGAGGTAATTTTAATTTCCAATGATTTTTTATCACCTGCTTCCTGCTTCATCCTGTGAACGATCCTTCTCAGATCAAAAAAAATCAACATCGTGAAGCGCTTCATCTTGCTAATCCTCAACGTATTCAACTATTTCAGCGAGCTCTTCTCAAATGGTATGAAGAAAATGGACGCGATTTACCCTGGCGTCACACAAGGGATCCTTATCGCATTCTTGTCTCCGAAATCATGCTTCATCAAACCCAGGTTGATCGTGTAATTCCCAAATACCATGAATTTCTCGCAGCATATCCCACATTCGAGGCTTTGGCGGCCGCTCCAGTTGAGGAAGTACAACAACTTTGGCGTCCACTTGGTTATAATTTCCGACCAGGTCGGCTCCACCAAATTGCTCAAAATGTTGTAGCGAATTATAACAGTCAACTTCCTACAACGATAAAAGAGCTCATGGCTCTGCCTGGTATTGGTCGGTACACAGCTGGAGCAATTCTTAGTTTCGCATTCCATAAAGATGCTCCTATCCTCGACACCAACGCCCAACGAGTCCTCCAACGGTATTTCGAAGTCACTGGTGATCCGATGCGTGCTCCAGCAAAAAACCAGCTCTGGTACCTTGCTGAGCTTGTTATACCCCTTGGAAAAGCCTATCTTTTCAATCAAGCGATTCTTGACTTTGGTGCTCTCCAATGCACATCTAAAAAACCATCCTGCCAAATTTGTCCTCTTATCAAGAAATGCCCCTATGGGAAATCCCATAGAGTAGCTTGATAATCAAGGCCATTAGGATTCTAAGGTTATATCAGCTTCTGCGAAGCGGCTTTTTCGAGGATAATTAATTGATAGGATGCCTAAAATGACCAGAACTAAACCAATAATAAAAGTAAGGTAAATTGGTTCATTCAGTAATAAGAAAGAGAACAGCGTACCAAACACAGGGACAAGTGAAATGAATACAGCGGATTTACTTGCTCCTATGTTCTTGATGCCAAGAAAATAGAAGAGAAATCCAAAAACTGTTACAAAGATGCCCATATACAGGATGTTGAGCCAAAAGATAGGGTCATACATCAACGGTAGAATCCAAAATTGTTCAAATACTGCTCCAATGAAAAAGAGTAAGGTACCAAAGAAAATGCCCATCCCTGTCGTTTCGAGAGAAGATCGGCTCTTCATTAGAGATTTTCCGAGGATGGAGTACAAACCCCATGTGAACATCGCACAGATTAGAATCAGGTTGCCAATGAGATACTCAAGTTGAAAATCCAAGAATGCCTGAATGCCTACAACAAAAACAATGCCTAAGAAACTGAACAGAAACCCGATGTAACGCCATTTTGGTGCTAATCTTTCTTGGAGGATGAGAAACGCCAATAGGCTAACTGTCACTGGATTAATGCCGGCGATGATGGATCCTTGGGCAGCAGTGGTAAACTGCATCCCAATCAAGAAAAGGATGCCATACCCAAAGACACCGATTAAACCAAGAACAAAAAAGAGCGCAAGATCACGGCGAGAATAACTGCGGACGGATTTGCGTTGGCTAGCCAGCAGCAACGGGAGAAGGATGAGGCTGGCGGTCAGAAACCGAAAGAAACCTACCGTAAAGGGTGGTGCTACCGAGACAACAACTTGGGCTGATACCCAGCTACCCCCCCAAAATATCATCGCGAGAATCAGCAAAATATAGTATTTGAGGGTGGTGAACTTCATCAATCAGTGGCTCCTATTCAGAGAAGCCCTCCTTCACTTGAAGAGCTAAAAATGAATGTATTCGTCAACTATCATTGGCTTGAAAGAAGGTTCGTGGACTTGGTGTTATTCGGCGAAGAGGGTTGTCTGGTAGGAGCTGAGACGACGACGGGGGTGGGATGTCACCGTACTTCTCTGCATCCATGGACGGCTGGGATGTTTTTCTAACGTGAAGGTTTCCACTAGGTCTTGATGGGTATGCTGTATGAGGACATGAAACCGGTGACGTGCGGCTTGACCAATTCGCAGTGGCGGTTTTGTGGCTCGTTTCGGCGCATCCGCGCTGACGATGACGGCCACCTGTTGAGTGAAGGCAAGTTGTTTCAAGTGCGAAGCGAGTTGGCCTCGACGGAAGACCCGGGGGTCAATTGGAGCGCCAGGTGCTGGAGGTTGAGGTATATCTTCTTCTTCTTGGAGAAGGTGCATGAGACCGTTGACAAAGAGGATCGGCGCGTGTAGTTCGCGAATAGTGTCAGGGGCCTCATTGAGGAGTGAGAGCAACTGGTCAGTGGTGAAGGCACGTGCCACGTTAAGGCGTTGTAGATGGCTGTCAGGCGGTGAGGGTACAGAGGCTGCCCGCAGGTGATTGAGGATTGTGTCTGGCCGGATTCCATTGTTTGCATCAATTACGGCAACACTTCTGTGGGGGCCGTAATGGAGGAGTGCGGTGGCAATGGATTGTTGTAACAACTTAGTGCAGTCGGGGCTTCCATAAAGGAGATGGCTGAGCCCGCCTTCATAACCGCCTCCTAAGAGCTCATCCAGAAGGAGGACGCCGGTTGGACATCGTGTTCCGTGGTGCTGCGCCATCGAGAGAGCGGTTTCAAACATCGTCATTATCTTCCGTAAGGTGGTAGAGATTTGAGTGCTTAGGTGAAAATGTGCTATTGGACTAGTGACAAAAACCCTCAAAAACATGCAAACCTACTCACTTGAGTGTGGTGGGTTTGTATGGCGTATCGAGCGAGTGCACAGTTTTATGACCTGTTTGCATTGGGAAAAGAGGAGGAACTAGCCTTCTACCGAAACCTAGCACAAGAAGCGGGGTCTCCCGCACTGGAGCTGGGAGTTGGAACAGGGACTTTCGCCTTTGCGCTAGCCGAAGATGGCATCACTGTGGTGGGCCTTGAGCAATCACGAGAGATGCTACAAGAAGCACGAAAGAAACTCCAAAAAGCCCCTCCTGAAATCGCCCGTCGCCTCCTTTTCATCGCAGGGGATATGAGTGATTTTCAGCTGGATCAAGAATTTCGAATTGTCTATGTTCCTTCTGGTAGTTTCCAATGCCTCAATACGCGGAAACACCAGTTGGGCTGTCTACGCAGTGTCAAAGCGCATCTGCATAAAGAGGGGTCCTTTGTCTTTGATATCTGGGTGGGCGAATCTGATACTAGCGGCACTTGGCGCCGGTTAGAAACAGTATCATTACCAGAAGGTGGTGCCGTTACCCGATCCATTTCCACACGAGTCCAGGAATCTGAGAAGCTTATTGATACGGTGCTGCGATTCGATGTTCATACAGAAGATGGGCGAATCACTGATACTTTCTATGATTGGTCTCAACTTGCTTTATTAACCGTTGAAGACGTCAAATTTCTGTTGGCTGAATCTCTCTTTCAAGTTGAAACCCTCTATTCAACTTTCACTCGGAAACCTTGGACGCCAGAATCTGATCGTGCAATCTTTGTTGCTGAGCCGATTTAGCATATCCACTCATAATGGCAAAAAAAACTCAGCCGACTCCGAGTCTAGTGAAACGTGATTTGTTGCACTTATAGAAATACAATCGCGATTATTATCATCGCAAGTCCGATGAAAAGCAGTCCTTTCTCAAGGAAGTGAACCAGTGCAGTTTTGGGGTCCCCGTGTGCCTATTAATAAAGGTAAGTCCAACTCGCAAGGATTAATAAGATTCCGACGATGGTGAGGATTGCTGCTAGAGGAGAGAGTACAACCATCTTTTCAGCCCAAGTTTAGGAGTTGAAGTATCTCCGTACTTTCTGGTTCTAAGCCTTACTCCTTCATCATCACAACGGAGTTTTGGTTGGTCAAGGTGCCTTTTATGAATAGAAACCTACTATAACCTGTTTCATTGGGATTAAGGAAGCGTAGGTGGTTAGTGTGTCCAAGTCGTCCATAGCATTCAATGTCAATCGTGTGAAACGACAACTCGAAGTGTGGCTAGGAAAGGAAAACGTATCTGCCGCAGAGGTAGATAGAATCTGCTATTCACGGGATGCTTGGCCCCTAAGGCTAATCCGCCTGGGGCGCTTAGTGCTTGAATCCCAACCGGATCTAATCGTTTGGCCACAAACCGTTGAGCAGATACAGAAAATCGTCCTGCTGGCAAATCAAGAAAGAATACCGTTAATCCCGGTCTCGGGAGCAGGTGGAGTTGCAGGAGGTACACTTGCTATAACTGGTGGCATCGTAATCGATCTTAAAAAAATGAATAGGGTCCTCCAATTTGATACTAACTCATTAACCGTCACCGTTCAACCAGGTATCCTTGGTCAAGAACTGGAAGAATATCTTCAGGCCCGGGGATACACTTCTGGGCATTTCCCATCTTCGATCTACAGCTCCGCCTACGGGGGGTTTGCCGCTACCCGCTCAGCTGGGGTTCTCTCTTCTAAGTATGGGAAGATTGAAGACGTGATTACCGGGCTAGAAGTCGTTCTGCCAACTAGTGAATTACTCCGAACAAAAGCTGTTCCACGTTCGTCCATGGGACCAGATCTGAAACACCTTTTCATTGGATCCGAAGGCGCCTTTGGCATCATCACCGAAATCACTTTACGTGTTGCACCGCAATCCCAAGCCACCCAGTTTGCGTCATATCTTTTTCCTGATCTCACCTCAGGAATGGCCGCGGTAAAACAAATTTTTCGCCATGATCTGAAACCCGCACTTATACGACTTTATGATGAGAACGAAACCCGATTTGTGTTAGGGCGCTTCAAGTCGCCACCGAAGGATGCCTGTGCCCTCAATCTAATGTACAGTGCCACCAAAGAACTCGTCAGGCTTGAATCTCGCACTATCAAACGGGTTTGTATTGATGAAGGAGGCGAAAATCTGGGACCTGGGCCTTCAAAGCACTGGTGGGAAAACCGATTCGATCTCTATTACCCTTCAAGTCTGAATATGGGTCCAGGTATGCTCTATGATGTATTGGATGTCGCAGCTAATTACGCCAATCTTGAAAAAATGTACTGGGCTATGCGCGAAGCCATTGAAGCCACGGGAGTCAGCACTATGAGTCACTTCTCTCACTTCTATCCAGATGGAGGGAATATCTATGTCATCTTCATCGGGCATGCAAGAACACCCGAAGAGGTTGAAACCAAATACGAAGAGGTTTGGCAAGTTGGACTCGAAGCCGCCCATCAAGCGGGAGGCACCCTCAGCCACCAACACGGTGTAGGTCTACTCAAGGCTCCATGGATGCCCATCGAACACGGACCATCCGGTTTCGCCCTCCTCAAAGCCATCAAAGCGCATCTTGACCCCAACAACATTTTGAATCCTGGAAAACTTGGACTCGGAGAGAAATCGACCACACCAAGAAAGGAGTGAAAACACCATTGACAGCACCTAGACCTCAGCATCTCCCCTCATCGCTAGACGATTACGCCAAAATCAGTCGCCTTTGCAGCCTATGTAACCGCATGTGCCGCCATTCCTGCCCTACCCACCTAATCACCGGCTCAGACGCGTGTAGCCCCATCGGTCGCGCTCTGATTATCGAATTGTATCGAGGGAAAAAGAGTGCCCTCACCGAAGCTGCTGTTGACCGCCTGTACCAGTGCAATCTCTGTGGGGCTTGTAAGGCCTGGTGTAAACCTCGACATGAGCTTCCTTATATCATTGAACTAGCTAGGGCGAGAGTGGTTAAAGAAAACCGGGCTCCCATGGGAGTCCTTGAATTGGATGAAAACGTAACAGCATCCTCTAATGTCTATGGAGAATCACATGAAACGAGGTTTGCGAAGCTGGAGAAAGCGCTTACACACACTACAAAAAATGCGGACATCGCTTATTATGTGGGATGCACAACTGCCTACCGTCACCCTGAAATCGCTCAAGCTACGCAACAAGTCCTCCTAGCATTAGATATTGAACACAAGTTCCTCTCAGGACCAGAAGGAGAGGTGTGCTGCGGGTCCCCACTCATGCGCGCGGGTTTCACTAAGACAGCGAAAACCCTAGCTGAGCAAAACATCCAAGCTATTGTAGAATCCAATGCCAAAACAGTTCTCACAACCTGTCCTGGCTGTGCCCGGGCATTTCGAGATGATTACCCTCGGTTGGGCCTCTCGCTCCCAAAGAAGGTTCGTGTATATCACATCACCGAGTTTCTCATCAAACATCAAAAACAGTTAGTTCCAATGCTTAACGCGGTAGCAGAATCTGCCCCAACATCTTTCGTATACCATGATCCATGCCATCTAGGACGGGAACTTGGGGTATACGAGCAACCCCGTCAGCTGCTAAGACTCATCCCTAATAGTCAGTTGTTAGAATTTTTACATCATAAGGAATACGCTGACTGCTGTGGAGGTGGAGGGGCCTTGCCAAAAACCTTCTCTGTACTCACCGAGAAAATCACCCAACGCCGCCTTGCGGCTACAGCTGACACTTCCGCCGAATACCTATTGTCTGCTTGCCCTAACTGCAAACGTCACTTCACCGCGACTCTTCCATCACATGGGCAAACGCTGCAAATCTTGGATATCATGGAGATGCTAGCTAAGGTTATTAAAGCCCGAACAACGGGAAGATGATAAGCTGCAATAACACAACTATCACAACCAAAGTTAGCCCATTTCCAATGAGCCAGGCTCGCTCATACTGCTTTGGAACATAGGTTATATTCCCAGGTGGAGCTTTCATTCCCTTTTCTATGTACACGAGAGCCTCAAATGGATTTTTCATGAAACGGTTAAGCACGGACCGCGTACTAGGCGCCAGGTCAAGAAAGAAATGACCTGCAACAGCAAGCAAGAACACCATGATGAGATAGCGGTCAATCGGGGTCCACCAACCTAGTAGAAAGACAGGGGTGGCGGAAATACCAACAATTAAGAGAGGGGCAAAGATGCTGTGGGTCACGATTGAACGGTGTCCAAGGAGTGGTTTCCAATGCGTATCGAAATCTGGAAAAATCCCCCCGACCCAAGCAACCAGAAATAACCAGAGGCTTAGACCGAAGGGGAAAACCCACCCCATCAAGGGAACAATCCATCCAATAATCAACCAAACAACCATGAAGCCGACGGTAGTCAAGAACACATGGTCCCAACCATTCATAAGTTTACACCGCCCCACTCCGGAAATGAACTTCCCTAAAAATGTTCAACATCTAGTGGATCTAACCCTTACTGAACGGTGTTTGAGGCTTTTCTTGATTTCAACATTAATGGCAGCACCGCAATCGTGCCAATGATACTAGCAATGACCGCAATCATCAAAGGTGGAAACGCTGCTTGATAGGGGGAATCAGTCAGGGCAAGAATGCTTGCATAAAAGAATCCGCCCAATATCGGACCGATGGCTCGCCCAGCGCTTCCTGCCATTCCCAACAAACCCATGACACGCCCTCGCTGATTCGGCGGCGCAGCACTAGCCGCTTCAGCGGTTGATGAAGGAAGGGCCATTGCCCCACCCACACCTATCAATATGGCGACCATGTAAAGATCTCCAGGACTTGTTGCTATTAACGACAGAAACAATCCTGAGGCTGTCACGAGCCCCGAAATTGCCATGGGGCTCTCATGTCCAATACTATCGGATAACCGCCCAAAAATGACCTGACCTATTGCATTTGAACCCGCAAAAAAGAAAAAGAAGGCACCCAGTTCAAAGGGGGAAAATCCGAAGGTGCGGGGATCTGATGCAAAAATCGCGAACATAGGTTCAACTGTGGCAATGGAAAAGATTCGAGTGAATCGAATAATCAAGGCTACGGCTAACACCATTCCGCCGACTACGAGAACACTTCGATACGCCTTGATTCCACCTTGGAGTTTTTCGAAAAGTGAGGGTTTCTCAGCGGTTATTTCTGCTGCAACTAGGGTATGTTGGTTGCGTTGCGGTTCGATGATGAATGTCAAACAGAGAAAGAGAGCGACAACTGCAAGAGCGGCGTTAATTAAGAAGGGGATCCGTACACCGAAATAAAAGGCAAGAAGCCCACCCATGGTGGGACCAAAGATCATTCCGGTTGTCCGTCCACCCAGCAGCGTACCCCATGCCGTTCCTTGTTTCTCTGGAGGAACGATATCTGAGACCAAAGCATCACTAGCTGGCCATAATCCTGCGGTAAAGAAGCCTTCAGCTGCTCGGGCAATGAATAGAAGAAGTAACGAGTTTGCTAGTCCAAAAACCACCAAGGCTATGCTGGATCCTACAAGTGAAATGAGAATAACGGGCTTCCTACCTATCCGGTCGGATAAACTTCCTAGAGGTCCGGCTGAAATAAAAGCAAATATCGAGAACATGGCCACTAGGATCCCATATTCGAATGCGCCAGCATAAAACTCGTGGAGATAGAAGGGAAGAATGGGAAGAATGGCCCCGTAAGCGAACATCTGTATCGCTTGAGCCGTCGCAAGAAGCAAAACTTGCCCCCAAAATCGGGATTTTGGTGTGGCAGTGTCTTCAGATAGCAATCACAATGGCTCCTCTGTTCGTGGAAGGCAAAGCTGGGGTGCAAGTATCCTAAAAAGCGTTCGACCATTAGATATTCACCTCGAAGTAGACTTAAAACTCACTCCACCTCCTTTTAGATAGACCTCGAATACATAATGGAGGCACGCTCCTTGACTCAAAATCCACAACCTATTGAACCTAGGACTGTACAAATCGGTGATGTCATTTTAGGCGGATATCACGGTGAATATCCCACAGTTCTTATACTCTCGATGTTCCATCGGGGAGACCGGTTGGTCACCAACTCTATTCGTGGGTTATTTGACAGTAAACGTGCGCAACGGTACCTCAACAGAGCCATGAAATTGACTGAAACAACCGGCACTCCCCTCATTCTTGATGTACTTGCCGAAACACCTGAGGCCATGACCAATTATCTCACCTTTTTGGCAAAAAGCGCTCCATCTCTGCCATTCCTCATTGATAGCAGCTCCCGTGAAGCACGACTTGCGGGCGTCACCACCGCTGTGGACACCGGAAGAACACAACTAGCGATCTATGATGCCATTAGTCACCATACAACCATTGAGGAACTTAAAGCCCTGAAAACCGCAAAAATCGAAGCCGCCATTATCCTTGCCCATAATCCCTTAGATATTCGTCCACAAGGTCGCCTTGAAGCCCTCAAAGGAACCGCTGAAGAAGAGGGTCTGTTAGCAAAGGCGGAAACTGCCCATATTTCAAAAATCCTGATTGATACTGTTGCCTTGGACCTTGCGGGTCTCAGCATTGCTGCCACAGCTATGCAGTTTGTGAAAAACGAGCTAGGCTTCCCAGTCGGGGCTGGGTCAGCAAATAGCGTGGCTTTATGGCGTCACGCCTCAGAAATCTCTCCCGCAGCGAAACGATATCTAGCCTCTGCACTCTGCACATATCTCCAATGTCATGGGGCTGATTTTATTCTTGCTGGTCCTCTTCGTAGGGCTCCTCGCTTTTTCGCAGCCACTTCTGCCACTGATGCTCTTCTCGCCTACACCTCACCAGATGGCGCCTATCCTGCTCCCACTCCCAAATTACGAACTCATCCACGCTACAAGGTGCTCTAAAATAAAGTAGGTATAGGGTTCAGGTTGAATAATCTGCCAAACGTTTCTGCGTTCCTTTCTCTGCAGGAGGCTGCTCATCAGAGGCAACATCTTCTTGCTTATATTCTGAAATCAGGACGTGCCGTTCTCTAACCAACCGAGGTCGATGGCAGCACATTTGTATGCCTGATGGTAAAATGAGTTTTGACGCAAGTTTGCCATGAACCCGAATGTGTTCTCCACAATTTTTGCATCGGTAAATTGTGTAGTACTTGAATCGCGTCACAAATCATCCATCTCATCGTGGTGAATGAGGTTAACCTCTAAATGGGTGACACGGGCTTTCTTAAACTGTTGGGTTTGGTTTCTTTCATTACGCAGAGATCTACATAAGCTTTTAATCTCAAACGAATTCCGGTGGATTAAGAGTCAATTTACGGGTGCAACTTTTATGTTCCAAGAACTAGAAGACGGTCTTATCCTACGCGCAGGTACGGAATCCGATATTAACGCCATCAAAAAACATGTTCTAGCGGTCCATGGGAAAGGTGGACTACCTATGGTTGACCGCTTGTTCCGGCTCCACCCCGATTTTTCTCCTCCTGATAATTTCTTGATTGAAGACACGAAAACAGGTAAAGTTGTAGCCTATTATTGTCTCAAGCTTAACACGGGGGTTCTGGGAGGACAGAAAATCCCCGTGGGCCAAATGGAAATCGTAGGGACTCTCGAAGGATACCGAAACCGCGGTTTGATTCGTAAAATAAACGAAGCGTTCGAACAGCGAGTCGAAGAATACAAACTTCCTCTGGTTATTATCGCTGGCATCCCCTTTTTTTACCGAAAACTGGGCTATGAATATGCCATTAGAATGGGTGGCTCGCTCACATTTTCTCTTGAATTGATTCCTCCCTTGAAGAAAAGCGAAAAAGAACCGATTCTCATAGAGGAAGTCACTACCAACACTTTTGTTAAATACCTGAAAACTCGGGAAAAATTCACTTCCTATCTTGATTTGTATCGAGACCTTACAACAGACGAGTACCTCTATCTCTCAACTGGAAAGCTTGGTGATGAAGCTTTGTATAAGTTTAACCTTGTTAGACAAAACCAGAAAGTCGTGGGAATCTTCACCCTTAATATCGGCTGGGGTGCTCTTGAAGTGACTGAATTGTGGGTTGAGAATCTCAAATACCTGATTCCGCTGCTCCGTTTCTGGAAAGCTTTGGCAAAACGCAAAAGCTTACCCCTTCGCATTTATTTTCCTTCAGGACCTGGAATTGCCCAAGCTCTTGAGAGTATTAGTCGATCAAAATTCGAAAGACCATATGCTTGGTATGTTAAAATCCCTTCAATCAAACGATTCGTTGAAACGATCAAGCCTGTCATTGAACAACGCGTAGCAAATTCTGATTTCAAGGGGTTAACTGATTCGGTTCGAATAAGTTGGTATCATGAAGGTATCGAATTGGTGTTCAAGGACGGAATACTCCACGCGACTAACCCAATTCCGCGTTCCAAAGTCAAAGACATGGATGTAGCTGTTCCCTTCCCCGTCATCTATCAGCTGCTCTTAGGATACCGGACTATCGATGAATTGTACGAAATATTTCCAGATGCTGGTGGGAATGCAACCAAAACTCCTATCATTCGACAAATCTTCCCTAAACTCTCTGCCATCTGGTCCCCTGAATTCTAAAGCAATACTCTCACGCTAAATGAGTGGTTCCTCCGTCAGTTCAGGTGAGCTATCGGTAACTACTTTTTCTCCCTTCAGAATGAGATGGGCCGCTTCTAGGGCTCCATCTTTGAAGAGTGGAGTATTGTTGTTGCCACACTGATAGGAATACGTACAAGCCGGACACCCTTCAAGTGCTTTACAAACGCATTCATCTAAAATCACAGTTACTCTTCGAAGGGCTTCTTCTAGCCGATCGAAAAGAAGCTTGGACAATCCACTTCCACCTGGGCTTCCATCATAAATGAAAATGAGTCCCGATGCACCCATTGAGACCCCTCCGATCGCATTTCGCCCTCCACCTGTTAACATGTCACTACTCTCAATCAGAGTATGTTCTAGGGCGTGAAACCCACCCACAATCAGTTCATCTTCGGTGATTACATCTTTTTCGTTGCCAAGAATCTCGGCTCTAGGCTGGGATTGTACCGCAGGAGTAGCGGCTTTCACGGATTTCACAGGATGGGGTGCTGTGAAAAAGAAACCCTTTGTAGGGTAGGTAAATTCTAAGGCTTTGTCCAGTTCCTTGGTCTTTAAAATCTTGTCAGAGTAAATGTCTTTAATTACATACCCGGTGATGATTTCTGTCATTTGAAGATCCGCATAATGTACTGTCATGCCGTAGACTTGTCGCGTATCCGACACCCGAATGATCTTTGGATTCACATATCGTAATGGCTGGGTCATCTCCCGATGACCACGGGGTAATTTCTTCACAACCGCCCGGCCCACCCCGTGACGGTATTCGAACTCCAATGCCTCGTAGGATGCACCACCGTGTAAATAGTATGCACCGGGATGCAACTCACCCATGGCAATTGGCATCTGGCGCTCACCAATAATCTTCCCCTCATGAATGATTTTTACGCTGTCACCGATTCCGCGAATGGAATACTGGGCTAGTGTGCGTCTAGCTTCGATGATATTCGGTTTCAAGATCTCCTTATCATCTTGCAAGAGTCCCTCCGTTTGGAGTTGCTCTAAGATAGGTTGAAACTCAATGAATTCCTCTTTCTTAATGGGCAAATCTAGGGCCGCAGATAGCAGTTGGTGATAAGCCACGACTTCATTGTGTGGTTCTACATAGGCGGGATCGATGTCCGTGAAGTAATCGTTCGGGTGTTCCCGGTAGTAGGTGCTAATGGCGTCGTTGGGGCGTAAGGCTAAGACGGCTACACTTTCTTGTCCCTTTCTTCCTGCACGGCCAATCCGTTGGGTGAGTCGTGTAATACCCACAAGCATCGATACTACCCCTTCAAGGTCACCGATGTCAATCCCCAGCTCCAGCGTGGGTGTGGAGACAAGTAGGTCTAGTTCACCGAGACGAAAATCGTCTTCGACGCGTCGACGATACACCATAGGCAGCCCTGCCCTGTGGACGGCACTCTTCAGCTGTGTTTGCCGGGCAATGAGATTGATGACTTCAGCGTTTTTGTGAGTATTAGCAAACACCAATGTCTTCAGATCATGACGAACTAATTCCCGTGCGACACTAGCGATCATGGTACTTTGACTGATCCGCTCAGGATACAGCATCAGGAAATGAATAACTCCTTTTTTACCCGTGTCACAATAGATGGAAGTCACAGACCTTCCAAACAATAACTCAGCGAATTCTTGGGCATTCGCCACAGTCGCTGAGGCTCCAATCAATTGAAGGCGGGGGCAAATACGTTGCAAGCGACGAAGCAAGAAATGGACATTTGCGCCAAAGGCTCCTACATACACATGAAGCTCATCTAAGACAACGTGCTGAGCTGTACGAACCAGCCGCCGAATCGGATCCCGTGGACGAATCAAGTGGATATGGAGCATATCGGGGTTCGTAATCAAAATATCGGGGGGTTGTCGAAAAATCGCGGCGCGTTCCGACTTGGGGGTGTCTCCATCCAATACCGCCACATCTAAACCGACGCTCGATGCTAGGATGGCGAGTTTCCCGGATTGGTCCCGAGCCAGTGCCTTGGTGGGGTAAATGAAAATCGCCTGGACTCTGCGTTTTTCTGCAGCACGTAGGGGTCCCCACCCAACCTGACGTTCTAGTATCTGCTGAATTATTGGAATAGCAAAAGCTTCAGTTTTTCCCGTTGCAGTAGGGGCAGAAACCACAACATCCTTGCCAGCAAGTATCTGTTGCACCGCGTCTTCTTGAAACTGAAAGAGGTGGGTCAAACCTTGCCGTTTGAGTGCAACCTTCAGTTGATCATCGAAGGGTGCATTGTCAATTTCACAACCTGGGTCCGGGGTCGTATCGGGAAACTGCTGGTATTTCACCAAATAATGGGCTGGATCCGCGAGTATTCGCTGAACAACTTTGGGCAAAGCTTTCAACGATGGAACGCCTGCATGCTTTATTTGCCGTTCCCATTCCTCTTTGGAGCGTGGTGGAGTATAACCTGAAGGCGGTTCGCGGCGTTGAGGTGCTTTTGGTTTTACTTTCGCCTTTTGGGAGGGCTCTCCGCCCTCCATGACATCCATGAAACGAAAATAGGCGGCTATTTGATCATTCACCTCCCCTGGTTGAGTCTGGTAGCTAGCTCCACATTGCGAACAAATGACCTTGAAATGCTTACCTAAGTGTCGCACCTCAACAAACCCTGAGCAACGTGGACAGATACGGTAAGACATCGTTTGCTCCCACCATCGAATTCCAGTCAAACGATTTAAAGCCTTTAGGAGAGCCCAAGTCAAAAGTAAATTGAAAACCATTCGAAATGTTTAACCTGCTGGTGCTAGAATTATCTCATAGGGTGATTGGGATTTCAGAACTCAAAAGAAAGAAAAAGCCTAGCCTAAGTCAGGAACAAAAACGGCAAACAACCTGTGCGCTAGTCGTCGTGCTAATCCTCACATTGATTTTTGCTTTCCTTCTAATCACGTTTCCACCTTTTGCTGCCATTTTCGCTGTTT
The DNA here is from genome assembly GCA_016839365.1 of Candidatus Hermodarchaeota archaeon. GTDB lineage: Archaea > Asgardarchaeota > Hermodarchaeia > Hermodarchaeales > Hermodarchaeaceae > Hermodarchaeum. The sequence continues at coordinate 14,834 of JAEOUH010000010.1, read as the reverse complement.
TTTATGCCCTTGTTCTCGTGTTTATGCTTCTTCCACGAGACCGAGTTCCAAAGTCTTTACAACGCATTAGACGCGATATCGACCGTCGTGCTCATTTTCCTGCAGGGGGGTATGGAAAAGGAGTCATTTCCTTTGAAGACGGAGAGCCCACCAAACCTCAAAAAGATGAAGAAGATTATTAGTAGAAATGTGCCTATTTCGAAAGTAACGAAGGTTTAACCGAGATAATTCTCCATGTGGTAGAGGAGCTCTTCTTCTAGAGTTGGTAGGAATTGGGGGTTTTCAATAATGCGGGCAACTTCTATACCCTCAGAAGTGTAGAGGAGAATTGTTGGAATGGCTTTGATATTGAGCGTGTCTACTTCTGGTGGACTGGGCGGAACTGCCCATTGGTGGTTAGGGTTTAAAGGATCAGTTTTCACACCACCTAAGATGTAGACACGAAGCCCTGTGGCTTCATGCACCAAATCTAGGACCGGAATATTGGCAACGCAATCCTTGCACCAGTCAGCTCCAATGGCGACTACAATGAACTTATCTGCATTCTGCTTAATCGCTTCAAGCGTTTCAGCCTTTGGTGTATATTCTACTCGACGAGCTTCGTATTTTGGCTTGCAATCAACGGAACACTCATGCATGTATTTTTCAATGTGGGATGCGCGTTTGAGCATATCCTCAAACTCAAATTTCGTAATAGTGGATATCCTCCTGAACTGGATTATAGGGTGATGATTTGGGTATCACGGGGCACAATGATCTTCCCTGAAAACGATGCTCGTATACTTGTGAGAGCCTCGCCTAGCTCTTCCAAAAGCTCCGGGTATAAATGTGTCAACACTAAGGTCTTCACTTCTGCTTCAGTGGCTAATTTGCCCAGATCACCCGGTGTTGTATGGGTAGTCGCAATCTCTTTCATACCATCAGGGAAAGAACACTCGTGAATCAACAAATCCGCACCCTTGGCAACACGAATCATTTCCTTACACGGAGTTGTATCACCAGAATAGACCACGCGCTTGCCTTCGGCTTCGATGTGGAACCCATACGCTTCAAAATCGCCATGCGTTACTGGGAACGCTAACACCGTCCAGTTCTTTGACTTCGCCTGAAAACCTGGCTCTACCTGATGATGCTTAAGTTTAACCTTGCCCTGTAGATAAGGAAAAATCTCACCCAAATTCGTAGCCATCTTCATCAGCGCTGAAGGGCCATACACATTCAAGGTCTTATCATACCCTGACAGCCATAAGCTCTGCAGTAAGGCAATCATATCGGATACATGATCGATGTGCAAATGACTGATGAACACGTGTTCAATCTTGGTAATCTCAATCAAACTACATGATAGTCGATGGAGCACACCTGCACCTAGATCAAAGATCAGGGGTTCACCGGCTATTTCCACCATCAATCCAGACGACACACGGTCGGGTGACAATAGCGACGCCCCGCTGCCAAGAATCGTTACTTCCATGAATCTCAATCCCACACAGCCAAGGACACTCTACTTTTATGAACTTTACCCAAAAGTAAAAAACCTTAATCTATGGAGAGTAACGACACAAAGTTGAAATAGTTTCGACTCTAAAAACAAAGATAAGCGGACGATATCCCCAGGGGATCCGGATGATACATCACGTTTACATCATTGATGCACGCGACGAAATCGTCGTCGAGAAGAAATTCTGGATCATCACAGTCAACCTCAAAGAAATGCAAGACTTTGCAAGCCGCGTTAAAGTCGCCCGAGACACCATCATCGAAGAAATCGGCCCAATCAAATACATTGGCAAACCTCTTGGACGCGGCATCGTCGTCCTCTGCGCCGAAGGCGTCGACGATGACGACACGCTCCGCGAAAAACTTGACCGCGTCACCTACGAATTCCGCCGCGTCATCAGCTACGAAGTAGAATACGAAACCTTCATGGAAAAAGTCGACGACTATGTCACCACAACCCTCAAAGTCAGCATCATCGGCTACGGCGGCGTTGGCAAAACTACCCTCGTCACCCTCCTCAACGGTGGTGTCCCACCTACTAGTTATGTTCCCACCATCGCCATTGACATCCAAAAAATCGAAGGTGCGCGAATAGGAACATACGAAGTTTCGACCTGGGATTTTGCGGGGCAAGATCGATTCCGGAAGCTGTGGGAACTCTACTTCCGTGGCAGCCGAATCATCTTGCTAGTCACTGATTCGACGCTAGAGAACGTCTTGAACAGTAAGGACATCATTGACTTGATCCGACGAAAGGATATTGCGGCTCAGTTATTAGCTATCGCAAATAAACAGGATCTTCCTGGAGCCTTATCTCCTCAATTGGTGCAGCGTATTTTAGGTATCAAGGCTTATGGCATGGTCGCCATCGACCCGAATAACCGTGAAAAAGCGTTGGACATTATCAAGGAGGCGTTGAAGTTGTCTGCACCTAAGGAAGAGCCGGTGGCGCCCAAACCAGAGATGGTTTTTGATATCTAAATTGAGATTGGGTTAATCCACTTCCTCTTTTTTAAAGAATCGTGTAAGAGATGGGCGTGAGGGATGGTATTCCTTTTCAATCCTTCCATTGTCGATGAACTCCTTGATCAGCAGGGCTTGTTCAAAACGGAAATCTAGCCCATTGCGTTCATCAGATTTGGATTCACATACAATACTCACTTTATCGAGAAATCGCTGTTCCTGTAATACAGATAAGAATAGTTTCCAGGGAACATTGGAACCGCCATTTAAGGGGGTATGGCTGACTTCTCCTCGGCGATTAGCAAATATACCCGATAGGTGGATTGGCAACCGCCGCCGGGACAGGTCAATCGTGTCGTCAATGAGTTCTAGCCGTCGCAGAATTCCTGCTTCATTTGTAACATCGCCGCCTCGGGCAAAATCATGGGCGAAATCCCAACAGAACAGGCACCCGGCTGCTCCGGCCACCTCACAGACTTCCTCAAAGCTCCCAAACCCAGCAACTTTTCCTGCTACTTCTGGGGCAGGTAGAGCACTAATTTCATCGTTTTCGATCTTTACCATGATTTCTTTCAATCGCTGCAAAACAAGATCCTTTGTTGCGGATTTAAGCTGCCGGGAGCCGGCATGGAAGGTCACGTGCGTTGCGCCAACCAGGTCTGCAACGCGTAGGCAACGGGTCATGTGAGCACGACTGGTTCGCAACACCCCTTTCTCCGTACTTGTCAGTGAAATCACATAGGGGCCATGTATACTCACTTGGAAATCTTGGAGTTGGTTTCCAATACTCTTCGCCCGTTCCTTGGATGGGTACCCAGGCAAGCTACCTCTCGGATTTCCAAGAACATTGGAGAGGCAGAGGAGTTCGGCTGCTTTTAGGTTCTCAGAACGTAATCGGGCAGCGACCTCTTGAATGACCATGTCTGAAACAAAGGTGTTTAGCGGAAATGCCGCCATGCCAACGACTGCGAAGGAAGATGACACGAGAGAATCGCCTGCCTGTGCTTTCTCAAATATGCCTTTAAGTGTGCGGAATGTGCCTTTCCGATTTTTTATTAGGTCTCATCGATTCTGATTAAATTAGAAAGGTTTATATTTGTGAACGATTGTAGTCTAAATCAGAACGAAATATTTCTATCGTTTCGTAAACGTTATCAATCGTTAAAAAAACGAATGGAGTCGGATGAAATGACGAAAAAGAACAAAACTGATTGTTGTGTTCGAGAAAAGATGTTGGTCCAAATTTTACGGTATCGACGTATTTGTTAGGAAGTGAAGAAGAAATGTCATGGTTTGGTCGAAAGAAAGATAAAGGTGACAAGGAAGGATTACGCGAGGAAATGGACCGCTTGGAAGAGCAGATGCGGGAACTCCGTGAACGGCTAGAGCGGGAAGGAAAGACTGCTTATCGGGATGAATCCGTCAAGTCTCCAGAATTTTCAGAGTCCTCACGTCCTCGAAGAGCTGTGCGGGTCGACTTTGATGATGAAGCTTTTGGTGAGGAAATGGCCGAGTTCGGGCGTCACATGGGAACAGCAGGGAAGGAACTTGGTGAATACATTAAGTCAGTGGTCTCTGACGCTATGCGTGGTGCAAACCGGGCGATGCGAAGTGTCTTCATCGGACCGGATGGTGCCCGTATTAAGATAGATGAGAATGGTGTCGCGGTAGGCAAATCTGCCGCAGAGAGAGCCAGACAAGTTCCGCCTGAAGAGGCAGAACGGTTGCTGGCGCCACTTGCTAGTGCTGAACGGATTGGTATTTTGTATCTACTCGCAGAAGAACCACGTTACCATCAAGATCTCATGGATATGTCTGGATTAAAGCCGGGAACGCTGCCCCATCACCTGAAGCAACTTGAAGAGGCTGGTTTTGTTACCCAGGAACGGGTTCGTGGACGGTATCTTATCACCATTCCCGGGCGCATGGCGTTAACACTTGCCGAGTACCTCTATAACCAGATGGTTTCAGGCATTGGAAAAGACACAGAAGAATAATGGGAGTGAAGTAAAGTGAGTTCAAGTTCAACTTGGGGTTTTGAACACCGGGACTTGGTCCTGGGTGCATTGGCTGGAAAAGTCAGCCATCCCACAGATATAGCCCGATCAGAGAAGACGCTGCTAAGCGTGAACGAGGGCACCATCTATTTTCCCATCTTTTATCATAAGCTGGAAGTGGGTGGAGTCTTCATCGGCTATGGGCAGGCGATTATCGATGCGATTGCAGAAACCCATCGCGGGGCAGTTGGGAAAAGTCATAACTTCGATTGGAATGGCAGCCTCCTCTTATTAAGCCAAGATGGTGACTGGACACCACCCAGCACCTCGCATGTTAGTGAGAATGAATTGAAGCAATTGCATTTGGGTTCAGCAGAGGAGGCCTTTGAGAGGGCACAGGAAATATTCAATCGATTCTTTGATTACAATCGAAACTGGTTTACTAACACCTTTATTCAACGACAGAAAGGCTGGGTCGCAACGATTCTGGATACCCAATTTGGGAAATGTGGAATTATCGCTAGTGAGGATCGGTTGGTCTTCAAGAAAGGCGATTTGAAAGTTGTGCTTAGTGGTAATAAGCTAGTACAAACCGAAGGTCGTAAGAAAGTCTTTGTCGCTGGAAGAGCGGGTAAAATTGTCCGCTTTGGATAATCATGCGTAGGCCCGGAGCGGACCGCTCTTCCTCATTTTTCTTTTTTGATTTACTTTTCAGACAAGTCCCAAATATTTATCCTCAACTTAGAGTGGAAGAGCTTTTGAGGAGAAACGTACATGAAAAGACGAATTTCGTCGGCGCCTCTCTCTCCTATGGTGTTGGCGAGTTGGACTTGAAGGAGTATAGCACGATGGCTGCCTTAGATTATGAAACCTTGGTGAAAGCCTATAAAGCGCTCTTCCAAATTGCTCGAGATGACCTTGAAGAAATTGCCAAGCACTTAACCAAAACAAAGGGGCAAGGAATACTCGATATCCTCGAACAGATTGCTGAATTGCTTCAACGCATCGAATCAGCATCTGATACTCCACAACTTGAACTTGAAGTTGCCCGATCAATTGCTAGAGACTTTGATACCATCGCGCAACGGTGGCAAGAGCTTGAACAATATTTTGCTGATCAAATCCACTATGATGACTATGTGTACCGCTCCGATGAAGATCGTGCTGAAGCTGCCGAAAAAGCCATGAAAATCATCCACGACCAAACCCTCCAAGCATTGGATGCGGCTGGAACCATGTTTGGAGTAGCTCGTGAATGGCGACGTGCAGCCAAATGCTTTAGTACCGTAGTCCAAGCTCGTAAAGCTGAAGATTTACACCTAGCTGCGCTGCCTCCACTAATCCGGGAATACCGCTGCTATGAGGAATTAGAAGATGCTTCGAATGTATTGGTAATTGGTCGTGCCATCCAGCAGCTGCTAAGTGGGGTTAGCCCTGAACTCTCGGATGAAGACAGAGATATGGTAACTGAAGCCACAGAATTTTTCCGAAAAACTGCCATGAATGCAATTTCGAATCGGAAAAAAGATCCAGACCTCAATATTCCCTTGGCTGCGATTTTTTTATGGAATGAAGCCGAGGCACTTGCCCTTATCGGCGGTCCCAATGATGAGACGGCTTTGAATCGCTTCCGAGCCCTTGGTGAATTTTTTGAACAAATAGGAAAGGAAGAACTAGCCAAACCAAATCCCTCAATTCAACGGTTTGTGGCCAGTCACATGGAAGGTTCCTTTGCTTATCTTCGGGTTACAGGGGACCTTGATGGCTTTACCCAGCAGGAAGCAAGAGAAAAAAGTTTCTCGTTAACGCAATATGCCACTGATTTCATCCTAACCCTGTTAGAGCGGTTGGGATATCAACGAGTGGCAATTGTGGAGGACCCAACGAAAGCTGTCAAAGGCCTAATAGCCATCTTTAACATGGTGAAGCGTGGTTATGAAGGCTCACAGGCTTTCCAAGAACTAGCTAAGCAAGCAGCATCTATTCTCGTGCAAGCACAGCATCGCCAGGATCAAGTCGTTATCGACTTAGCAATGGTATATCGCTGGCTTTGCGAAGGGGCTGCTCGTGGATTGTATGTCATTTGCCTAAAACTCCTGGCAGATCTCTACCGCATAGGAGTCATTAGTGATGTTTTAGATGTCGGTTCAAAAGAGGAACTAAAAAAGAACATCTTTGACTTGTTAGTGGTACCTGATGAAGATGAATTGTTCGACATCTTGGTAAACACTGAGGTGGAATTTGATGATGTTGTTGATTTATTCAAAAGCCTCAACCTTTACTGGGTTGCAGCTATTTGCAAGCTCAACCAAGGACAGCTTCGCCAGTGTCTAACCTTTATTGAAGCTGAAGTAGAAACGGCTCCTCCGATTGAACCCGCTGAGGATGCTGTAGAAGCTGCAAAAGTGACACAGGGATTACCTTTCTGGGGCGCGGCCCCCTCTGAGGACTTTCGCATTGCAGCTGATCTATTTTCGCAAGCGTATCGACTCCAAAGAGGCGTTGAAGAAGACCTTCCAGAAGAGAGAAAAAGAACCTGGATTCCATATCGTGATTCTGAGGACATTCGACGACGGGCTGCATATAGTAGCTGGTTGGCTGGGCTCGCCCATCTAGAAGAAGGGAATATCGAAGAAGGTGGACGCGAGCTTTTCCGGGCGAAGAACGCCTACGAATTACTGGATCGCCACCATGAGGCCATCTCTTGTCTCGAAGTATGGTTGGAGCAACTGGTCAAAGGTATTAGTGAAGAGGAAGGTCTTGGAGCCCGACCTACTCAGGCACGACTCCAAGAAGTCTTGAATGTATGTGATGAACTGGTTGGACTCTATTCCGTGCGTCGAATGACAGCTGACGCCATCAGTGATATTCTTGATACTGTTGGGTTCCTTCAAGGTCAAGTGGGATTGGAAAATTGGACTCTCACTGTATATCTTCGTGCCCTAGAATATACACGTGAAGCGCTTAAAATTGGTCTCGCACTGGGTACTCCTGAATCTGCTCAAGAAAAGCTTCGATTTCTAAGAGAGGAAGTTAAGGATTTCTTAAATGGTGATTTTGCCATTGGAATATATCCGAACTTCGACACAGAAGCCACCATCTATTTTGAGGCCGAAACTCCAGTGAAACTCAGCGTTCTCAATATTGCCAACGAAGAAATGGCTGATCTCACCATCCGTCCCCTAGGTCTGCTCCCTCATCTCACTCCCAGTGCCACACAACCCTGGCACGCTGCCCGTGACCAATCTCAGATTACGATGAAAAATTTCTACATTGGTACAGACGATGATGCCTTCGAAATCGATGAGCAAATCTATTATGAAAAACCTGCAGATGCTTTTGGTCCTCCCCGGCCTGTGCCTGTTGTACTAGCTGCAGCACCATCACTCGACTTAGAGCCTGATTCACCATCCGAACAAATAACCGGTGAACAACCCTGGCTTGGAATCATGTGGACGGGCGACTATAGGGGCACACCATTAGGCACACTTGGTGGAGCCACTGAAGAACCTCCCAGCCCCGAAACCATCATCCCGACCATCGATGATCTAACCCAACCGGCTTTCTTTACTGTCTTTACAAAATCTGCCCGAGAAGGCAACATCCTTCCAGGCCAAGTGTTTCCCGTGAGTTTTGGCATCTATCGTCGCGGTACAGGTGATCTCCTCGCAATACAAACTGTATTCTTCAAAATTGCAAGCCGTCCAAAAATCCTCAAAGCCGAAACCAACTGGGAAAAAGACATCGGAGACCAATGGGAAGAAACCTTTACAATAACCTTCGAAGAAGGAGCTCAACTCCCAGTCTATGTTCCTCGGTTTGCCCCCGAATACGAGGTCAAAGACTATGTCAATCCTCAAACACTCACTCCGACTATTACTTTGGGCTCTGATGCAGTTAATCTCACCAAATACCTCAAACAAGTCCCGTACCAATTTACACTCCGGTATAAGGGCAAACGGGAATTACGATCTGGTAGCAATTATACTGTTGAGAGTCGAATCTCTTTAGAGATGCCAGTCCCTAGCCGAATCGGTGGTGAGTATGAATTCCTTCGAATCCGAACCCCTCAACGAATCATGACGACCGAAGAACTGGCAATGCCACGACTTCGAAATGGTATAAATTTCCAAGAATTATTTTTTGGCACTGTATTTATCGGCGACGCTAACTACGACGGTGAATACTACATTTATCGTCTATGGATTTGTTTCGAACCAGGCGAAGTAACCCCAGCACCAGGAGCTAATTATCGCCAAGGTTGGACAAACCACCGCCTTGACATATTCCTTGACCCCAAGACCTGGGAACCTCGGATGCTTATCACTGATTATTACATTAAATTTGAAGATGGGCGGGGCGAATGGGTTGAAGCCCTCTTCACATTCCGAACGGCAAGCTCCACCTTCTTTGGCATCAGACGACTAACTGCTGATCTATATCGCGAAGCTGACCTTGCCACTTACCCTAATGCCTTCGAATCGGAAATACGCCACTCACTTGCGCCCCTCCATGTCGATGAGACAACCCCACTCAAAATCACTGGATTCGCTCTTGGACAACGACTAGGTTTCATCGAGCTTATTCGTGCTAGTTGGGCGAAAAACAAACGCGACGGGCCCGTCATCTTCAAGCCCCCACGAGCACACTTGTTCCGTGACTACTGGAGTCAACGTTATGAACATGGCCTCTATCGGGAAGATTGGAAAGGGGAAGAGAACACCAATCAGTATGAAATGAAAACCAACGACCAGAGCGGTGGGCAATCGAAATACATTCGGGGTTTTCGAAAGCGCACCTTTCCTCATGAAATCGGTATTATGGCCCGTGAAAACGACCGCTGTGATCTTGTTGTTTCTCCTCCAGGTGATGGCGAACCAACCATCATACGTAACCTAGTTAATCCTCGTAAAATCGAGTTGTGGACTCGGCCTCATGTAAGTTTTAGTCGTCGATTCAACTTCATTGCCAAATACTTCGGTAGACCCCCGAAAATCCATACTACTAGCCTCTACTTCTACAGCACTCGCCGACAACTCAATCCCTACTTCAAGACCCGTATTCGGGGTAAAGACCAATGGGTTCACTTTCCTGAACCTCGATATTGGGATGGTAAAAAGTGGGTTCCAATCCCGCAAAACTTCCTGCCAACCCAACACCCTGAAAACCTTTCAGTCGGCATCAACACCTGGCTGGAAGCCGATGCTTATTGGGTCTACCGTTATGTCTGGTTCTGGCCTTTAGAAATCACTTTTCCCCTCCCGCATGAAGACTGGGAACGTGCAGACATCTGGGTCAATGCTCGTACTGGTAAAATCGAATGGATCACCTCAGACTATCATTGGAGGGAATTATGGTATCAAAACGCCGTCAAAGTCAGTGGTGTCAACCCAATCGTTGATTTCCTTTTTAATTGGAATACTCCTGAACCCCTCACGGTTAAGGATGGAGCACCCATCCATCAATCAATTACTCCCTATTTCGAAGAAGGAAAAACCATTGGCGAGTTTGCAGACCAACTCCCATGGATGTTTGCTCGTTACAAACATAGTGCTGAACACATGCATAAACTCCATTTATCTTTCTGGAGCCGACACAAGGTGAAAATTGTCTATGGTGTCCTAGGCATTTTGATAACGCTCCTCGCCTTGTTCCTTATCCCACAGACGCGCAATTTCATTCTAGGCTTCATCGCATCTCTTTTCCCCTAGCAGAAATCAGCCCTACACGACAACATCAAGCTTTAAGAACATCAGGCACCAACCTCTTTACCATTCCGAAAACTATTCTCCAACTTAATGGTGATAAATGTGAAAGCAGAAGATGTGAAAAACATCACCGTGCTAGGCGCTGGGCTCATGGGTCATGGTATTACTCAATCCTTTGCTCAAGCCGGATTCAATGTAACGATGGTCGATATCAAGGATGAATTCGTGAATAAGGGCCTCGCCAACATTCAATGGAGTCTGGGGAAATTCCTTGAGAAGGGTAAAATTACCCAAGCAGATCATGACGCCATCCTAAAGCGGATTACCATCTCTATTGATCGTGATGCTGCCGTGAAAAATACTGACCTCATTGTCGAGGCGATTCCAGAGATTCTTTCGCTCAAACAGGAAGTGTTCGCAGATGTTGAAGCGAAAGCCCCTAAACATGCGATTATTGCCACAAATACAAGTTCACTACCCATCACTGATGTTGCTGCTGCCACCAAACACCCTGAGAAAGTCGTGGGCATGCACTTCTTTTCACCCGTTGTTCGAATGAACATAGTCGAAATCATTAAGGGGGAAAAAACAACCGATGAGATTGCCCAAGTCATCTATGGCTTGACAGAGAAGATGGGCAAAGAGCCGGTAATGTGCAACAAGGATGTGCCAGGCTTCATCGCCAATGGCATCCAAATGTTTCCGTTGAATTTTGTAGGACAACTTGTTGATATGGGCAAATTTTCGCCTGAAGAAATCGACTCTGCAACCACCATGAAACTAGGTCTCCCCATGGGCACCTTTGGTCTGCTAGACTTTGTGGGAATCGACGTCGTCTATAATATCCTCAAATTCATGGCAACAAGAATCCCAGGCATGCGAATGGCTCGGGTCCTTGAAGAGAAAGTGGAAAAGGGCGAATTCGGTGTGAAAACTGGAAAAGGCTTCTATGAACATCCAGGGAATCGTTGGCAACGTCCCACCGTCTGGTCCCAAGAGCTAGCCGCTAGGTTTGATCCCCAACTCGTCGTTGTCGTCGGGATTAACCGCGCTGCAGAATTAGTCGCTGACGGTGTCGCCTCACCAGCTGACATCGATAAGACCATGAAATTAGGATTCAATCAACCTGTTGGCACCCTCGAACTCGCCGATTCACTAGGTATCGACGCCGTCGTTCAGAAACTTGAATTCATAGCCAAGGAATACAACGAATTCTATACACCACACACTCTACTCAAGCAGATGGTCAAAGATGGCAAGCTAGGGATGAAGACCAAAGAAGGCTTTTTCAAATACTAGCTCTCAAAGACTAGGGCGTGGCAACAACGCCCTTTCATTCTTTTCAATTCTTTGTAGTCAAATATTACCGGGTGCTTGGGTGTGGAGACAAAAATCCAGGTTGGTATGGGTTCTTTCGAATTTATGGTGAATGCTCGTCGTGCCATTTTCTACACCTTTCTCACCTTGTTTATGGCTGAAGTACTGGGTGCTGATTTCATTCAAATCGGGCTAGTTATTACTCTCCCAATGCTGGCAAATGCGGCGATGCAGGCCTTCGTTTGGGGACGAGTCAGTGATAAAATAAAAAAGCGGCGACTGCTAATCGTGGTGGGCGAAACCTCTGCGGGGATAGGTTATCTTCTGATATGGACTAACATCACCGTTTGGACCATAATTATTGGCTTAACAATCATCGAAGCCATTTGGTCTATGTCGAACACCGGGTGGTCAGCACTCTTCGCTGATCTTACTGAACCAAATGTGCGATCAACTCTGATGGGCCGGATAAACGCCATAGGAATTATTGGTCGCATTTCTGGTGTAACAGTAATTGGGCTGCTCTATGACTATCCTCTTCCAGGGGCTGGGTTCTTTTGGGTCTTCCCCATTGCAGCTGTAATTATGTTCGGCAGTGTCCTCACTCTCATTGCAACTGTTCCAGAAGTGCAGCAGGTCAAAGTCCCTGCCTTTCCTGATGCATCAATCCAACCAAGTAAAACAAAACTAAGTTGGAGAGATCGGTATCCCAAGAATTTTCTGATTTTCCTCGGTGTCTGGGCATTTATTACCATTGGCTGGATTAGTTACCTATCGCTCTTCACCATCTACCTTCGTGTTGGGCTTAATCTCAATTCATTGGAGATTAGTCTAGTCCGAAATGTCAATTCAGCGGTTGGCCTTATCGCCGCTCCAGTGGCTGGTGTTCTGGGAGATCGCTTTGGTCGTAAACCTATCATTATCGGGACCTTAATCATCCAAGCAATCACATCGGTTTTCTATGGGTTTGTCAATTCGCTTCTTGGAATCCTTGTGGTGAATGGCGTAAACGGGATTGTCCGTCCAACGGTCTTTACGCTAGGTTATGCTTTAGCCGCAGATATGATCCCCGAGGCCCGACGTGGTGAACTGTTTGGTCTGTATAACTCAGTTTGGACCGTCTCTTTTGGTTCCTCACCTACAGCAGTTGGTGGTGTTTATGCGACATGGCGTTTGAATGATTATCTTAGTTCTGGATTTCCTCCAGAGTTTGCGGCAACCCAGGCAATTGTTGATACATTCTTCCTATCTGCTGGACTTGTTCTCATTGGTACATTCTTCTTTGGGCTGGTAATTAAAGAACCAAAACATAAGGAAGGAGAGAACCTTGCCACATATGAGGATGAACCAATCGCTGTAATGGACACTTTAGACTGAATAATTGCCTATTTATGCTTGTGAAAATTATCACGGGGTTTTCCGTATCCGCCTCCTCCCGGCGTTTGAATACTTACAATATCTCCATTTTCTACCGCTAGTGTCACTTTCCCTGGAATTTCTTTCCATTTCCCATGATGCCAATGGCGATTTTTACCAAGACGTCCTGGAGCGCCCCCTTGTAATCCCCACGGCCCAAAGCGTCGACGTTCACTTTGAATGGATACGATGGCATCGTTCACTAGGATTTTTATGTCCCGACGGATGCCCCCGCCTCCTCGATATTGACCCTTACCTCCGCTTTCTGGTATTAAGTGATAACATTCTACACGAAGAGGATAAGTGCTTTCTAAGGTCTCAATTGGTGTGTTTGCTGTATTCGTCATGTGGCTATGAATGCCATCGATGCCATCCTTATTTGGTCGGGCTCCGAGACCACCACCAATCGTTTCATAGAAGGTGAACGCCTGCTTTGTTTTAGGATCAGTTCCACCGATGGTCAAGTTATTCATCGTGCCTTGACTTGCCGCTGGAATTAACTCCGGAAGAGCCTTTTTCAAAGCTCCAAATAACACATCCACAATGCGCTGTGAAGTCTCAACGTTACCTGCAGAGACTGCTGCTGGTGGACGTGGATTTAATACTGATCCTTCGGGAGCGATGACTGTCAAGGGAGAGTAACAGCCAGCGTTAACAGGTATGGTCGGATCCGTTACACATCGGAGAACATAATAAGAGCAAGAGAGCGTGACAGCTAAAGGTGCGTTAATATTACCCCGGGTCTGGTCTTGAGTCCCAGAGAAGTCAAAGATAATTCTATCACGGTGAATGGAAATTTTGGCCTTCAATTGTACCGGCTTGGATGAAATGCCATCGTTGTCCATGTAATCAATAAAAGAAAAGTTGCCTTTGGGCATTTGCTGAATCTGCTGTAGCATCCTCTTTCGTGAATACTCTTGGAAATCTTGAAGAAATGTTGAAGCGACGGATTCAGAATATTTCGTTAAAATTGACTTGAATCGATTAGCCCCAGTAATATTTGCAGCGATTTGCGCTCGGAGATCACCTTGTCTCTCAACGGGTGTCCGGACATTCGACAGGATCAAGCGCAATAACTTGTCGTTTACTTTACCGGCATTTACCAACTGCGTGGGTGGGATACGAAGGCCCTCTTGGTAAATTTCTGTTGCTGCTCCAGGCATGGAACCCGGAGCTGATCCTCCTATGTCTGCATGATGTGCCCTATTAGCGACAAACCCCGCAACAACCTCGTCAAATAAGACTGGAGATATGAGTGTTATATCTGGAAGGTGAGTTCCACCTTCAAAAGGGTCATTTAGTATAATTGCGTCTCCTGCTACCCAATCAGCGCGTGGAAACAGGTTCAAAGCTGCTTTAACCGATTCAGGCATGGCTCCTAAATGCACTGGGATATGTTCAGCTTGGCTAACCATTTGTCCTTCTGCATCAAAAACAGCCGCAGAACAATCCCGTCGTTCTTTGATATTGGGGGAATAAGCGGTCCGTATCAGTGTCGCTCCCATTTCCTCTGCCACTGAAATAAAGCCATTACGAAGCACTTCAAAGGATATCGGATCCGTTTTCAAGAGGCCACCTCCAGAACAATATTTCCTCCTTTCCCAATGGTTGCCTTGGTTTCAGGATGAAGGACAGTCGTTGAGTCAGGTTGCTCGATTATCGCGGGTCCGGTAATCTCGGCTCTTAAACCTAGGGTTGAACGTTCATAAATCGGGGTTTTCACGAACCGATTATTTTCTTCAAAATATACTTCCCTACTTATTCGTGGTTGTGGGGTTCCCCTTTGTCGAGAAATTTCCGAAGGCTGTAGAACTGGCATGGGTCCTTGTGCAATCACGCGAAGATTCACAATAGTCACAGATGCTTCCAAAGCTGCAAATCCGTATTGCTGTTCATGGCTCCGATGGAATGTTAACGTAAGATTCTCTATCCA
>JAEOUH010000050.1 GCA_016839365.1 Candidatus Hermodarchaeota archaeon | reverse complement strand
ACGAACGACGAGGCGTATACCATGTCTGGTTCGATTTGACGGATAAAGGTCGGCAGCTGCTTACCAACGAAGCAGCGTAACTTGGGCTGGATGATACTACGTGATCTTCCACCCACCATTTTTCTCTGAAATAGTTTTTTTTCGTGAAGTGATATTTCATTTCAAGTCATGCTATTTGCCTTGCTGATTCATGTCATGTAGATGAAGTAAAGCAATCCTTGCTTCATGGGCCACAATCTCATCAGAATCAGTCTCTGCAACCTTTTTGAGAAGAGGAGTCGCGCGTGAATCACCGAAAAAACTGAGTCCAACCACTGCTCCTGTTCGAACGATTGGATTCTCAGCGCCTAGTTCCCGTACAAGCAACGAGTACGCTTCGGGACCCCCTAAATGCCCCAAAGCCCGTAAAATTTGATCTTGTATGCGAATAGTCTCCTGTTCATATTGACAGATGAGGATGGGCGTAGCTTTGGAATCCTTGAGAAAAGCGATGGCGCTGATGGTTTGAAAACGTACAGCTTCCACATTATCGTCCAGTAGGGTGAGTAGATATTGAGTCTCACTTTGGTTGCCGATGAAACCAATGGCAATGGCTGCTTCGAGGCGAATTCGAAAATCAGAATCAGATAGAGCAGACCGCAAGTTAGGGAGGGCGGGGGCAGCGATGGGGCCTAGCTGTCCTAGGTGTCGGATAGCCAATCGCCGAATCTCTGAGTCTTTGTCTGAAAGTTGCTGGATCTTGGTTTGCACTTGTTTTGTTAGTTCCAAGGAATTTGGATCGTTAGATTCGGATTTGCGCATACTAGAAACCTCCTAGCCGCACCTGTGTATGTTTATATGTGTCTTCCGATGTTTACAATTTCGCTGTGTGCTGGAGCACGCTAGTACCGCTTTTTCTTTTTCTTACGCTTGGTTTCTTTGCGTTTGACACGTTTTCGTTTTGGCAGTTCTTCGGTAGGAATGCGTTCAGGTCCTGGTGGAAGACCCAAGTCATCCAAGGTTGGATAAGCAATATCTGCGAAAAGTGCACCAAGTTGTGCTCCGACGCCTGTTATAACACCAGCAATCAGGCAGACGAAGAGCTGTGGTGCGGGGAATGCTTGTCCCACAAGAATCCAGGCGTTGATGAAAGCATTGCTATAGTTAAACGCCAGCACACCAAAGAGCGCAAGCCACGCAAGAAACCCTGCAAGAAAGCTAATCAGAATGGCTCGATAGGTTCTCTTCATGAGAAATCCAGTTAAGATCCCAGCGATAACAATAAGAATACCTTGCCCTGTCAATTGAATTAACATCGCGAGGAAGAAACAGACGGCCAAACCAATGAAAACGTTGTGCTTCGTTCGCAGGAAGGCTCTTAGATTTTCCATATAACTACTTGACATGGAATCACCCCGGAATGAGAAGGACAAGGGAGGCAAACTCGGTTATTTCCCCGAGATGCGCAGGATATGGTAGGCGATGGTATTCACCGATAACCCATAAGCCTAGTTGGTCCATGAAATTTCGAGCATACCCGTTTGCCCGTTGGCCACCAGGGAGCACTCCAAGGCAATTTTGGAAATCATCGGTATCTATGATGAGACGATAGCTGGCACCAATCGAGACCATGTAACCGGGGGCATAGTTGACGGTGTATTCACTCCCATTGACCGGAAATCGTGGAGCATTAAGGTACGTGAAAGCATCGGATAACGCAAATTGCACCCACAAAATGTGGATACGACCATATTGCCAAAGATTAGTATCAGGACCCAGATTGAGAGTCAGGAAGTCAATGGTCTCTTCGAACGTTGCGAGGATGATGTCATCACGCGTTTGTGTACCTGGTTGGTTAATGTCATCGAACCAATGGCCATAGTTGATGATTGTGTGATTATCAAGAACGCTCATAGATGGATAAGGTCCATCAGGGGTTCCTGCAGCATCATATTCATCAAAAAAAGTGGCATTCATGAAGTTCGGTGAAAAACTAGTCCAGATAGTCGCGGCGACACTACCTGTATGGACGACTCCATCCCAGTCTTGGAGCGCAGTTGCTGCCGCATGTAAAATTGGGTCCTCTGACTCAGAGACCTGTGCAAGGACAACACTGGCGACTATATCTTTAATTGCCAAGGCATGCAGTGAGAGGACATCCTGCTGTATAACACCCATATCTGCCATGTCTAGAGGAGTTGAGGTGTTCAATAACTCGGTTAGACGATTTGCCCGATAGGGTGCTGCGAAATCGTATCCCAGATAGTAGAGGTAACTTGAATTTACGGGACGATTGTTCGCTGTTACCAGAAAACCTGTTGAGGGATTCAAGCTTTGAGGGAGCTGATTGAAGGGGATGAATCCTTGCCATCCGGTTGTATTTGTTGATCCATTGAGGGGGACCGGACCTAACCCTGGTCCGCGAATGGGCTGAGCAACAGCAGCATGATAGGCAATGTTGCCCACAGTGTCTGCATAGAGAAAGTTTAGGTTAGGGCAATCGATCTGTTGAATTGCCGCTAGGAAGCTTGCGTGATTCGTGGCTAGCCCCAATTCATAGAAGGCTTCAGTGGTTTGTGAACTATTGGCTCCAACCCATTTCAAGGCAAATCGTCCAGTATCTTCAGTGAAGAGTGGGCCATGTACAGTGTAATTGAGAGTGATCTCCTCGGGCAGAAATTGCCCATCTACTCGCACCCAAATGGTAGTGTTACGCTTGTCGACTGTGTACCAGTTGTTATTCCACCAATACTGGTCTGGATTACTAGGGTTCCATGAGTAATAGTAGAAGTCACTCACATCGGAAAACATTCCTGTCCAGGCCCATGCAATGTCAGGATTATGCCCTTGATATACGAAGGGAATTCCGGTGTAAGTGATACCCGCGACGTTATGCCCCGGGGCTACCAGTTGCACCTCATACCAAAGTGGAGGTAACGTCAGTGAGAAGTGGGGATCGCTTGCTAACATCGGAGCCCCCGTAGTGGTATGTGTCCCATCTACAACCCAAGCATTACTTCCACTAGCGGAGAGGGGTGCAGGATTCAGCTTCTGCAGGTCTTCCAGTCGTTGAGCTAGCGATTTGGCTGCAGTTTTTAATGAGGCTGGAAGCATGGGACTTGGTACAATGAAACTATCGTTATACTGCACCTCCGGAAACAGGTCAGTAAAAACGAGGTCGGCTCCATAAGCGTCAATTAAATCAGCCATCATGAGATCTTGAAAAGCATTGCTGGCGGAGAGCTGCCAAGCCATGTACCGTTCAATACTCAATGAATCGGTTTCATTCCATGGTTCAGGTAAGTACCCAAGGCTTCGAAATTCCAAGGGGATGTTTGATCCCATAGTCTCCAAAAATCGGTTGATTCCAACAGCATAACTTTTCAGCAACGATAGAACAGTCGGCTCCAAAAGGAGGACGGAGGCATTCGCCATAGCTCCAAAACCAAGGTGGCGATGGAATGTATCCAATTCAATATAGGTTTGCCCAAAGATCTCAGACAATCTGCCTTTCGCGATGCGACGATACAGATCCAATTGGAACAGTCGGTCCTGGGCGTGAGCATACCCACAGGCTAGATACAAATCGTTAATGTCAGTGGCATGAATTTGAGCGACTCCCCAAACATCCCGAACAATATGAACTTCCCCGTTGAGTCCCTCAATATTTTCATTTGAATAAGGGGGAAGGTTAGCCCAGGAAATATCCGCCCAGAGTCCTCCATTAGGTTGGAGCCACGGAACTATACTCACCAACATCCCGAGAATTAGGGAGCTGACGAGAATGACTGTGATTGTTCTACAATTGAAAACCCTTCGCTGACCAGGCATGCATAAACCCCCAAGGCGCTCCTCAGGTATTGGGTGACGCTGGAGCGAACATCCCCTACTTCCAACTTATAAAATGCGTGGTTCAAGAACTCTTAATTAAGGAAAAATACTATGCTGAAGCGGAAGGGAGGCTATTCGCCTTTGCTTTGATTCGGCTTTTCAGCTGTTTCATTGTTGGTTTCGTTTTGATTCTTTTCTCGACGAAGGCGACGTTTCCCTCGTTCATAGGCATCTTGGAGTGATGCCCGCACGGATCGGCGTTTTCGTTCTCCCATGGGTACTTCCAGATGGACGACACCATCTTCGCCATCTACTGAGGCAATGAAGTGCCCAGTGGCATACTCGGGGAGGGAACGGAACTTGTATGCATAGCGTAAAACACCAGTGCGACCAGCATCGCCAATCCGGCGAAAGACCACTTGGACGCTCATTCCGATTTTAATTTGATCATGGTCAGCATCCACGATTTGGGAAAGCACTAGGGGGCCTTCATCCAAGCGGACTAATGCCATTACATAAGGTGCAAGGTCCTTGAATCCAGCTGGTGGATCATGGATAATCGTATAAGAGTAGATTTTACCTAGCCCAGAAAACTGGGTTTCAACGAAGTCTGTTTTTCTGCGGCATTTTGGACACAGGGGAATAGGGGGGAAGTATTTCGTATTGCAGGTTCGGCAGTGTCGACCGACGAGGTTATAGACGTTTTTAATTCGTCGCCACAACATGGGAACGCTTTGATCTGACATGAGGATTCACCTATTCACGATTCAAAATATGCAGGACTGCTGTGGAGCCTGTGCCACCCAGATTGAGGGTGAGGCCCCGTTTGACACCTTTGACCTGGCGTTTACCAGCGGTGCCTCGGAGTTGTTCGACCATTTCGACGACTTGGGCAATACCTGTTGCTCCAACGGGGTGACCTTTGGCTTTAAGACCACCACTCACGTTGACCGGAAGGGTACCCTTCTTGTCGAAATATCCATCAGCAATAGCAAAACCGCCTTTTCCTTTTTCAACAAATCCCAAGTCCTCGACTGCAATGATTTCACTGATACTAAAGGAGTCGTGGACTTCGGCGATTTCCACATCTTTAGGTTTCATTTTACATTTCTCAAACGCCTTTTTCGCCGCACTTGTTACTGCTCCAAAACGTGTGATATGCGGGCGGTCATGCAACGCCAGGGTGTCAGACGCTTGAGTCGAAGCATCGATCCATATAGGATCTCCTTCGAATTTTTCAACCAAATCGCCCCGAACAAGTATTGCAGCAGCAGCGCCATCAGATATTGGGGCACAATGCAGCATACGCAATGGATCTGCAACAACAGGACCTTTCAGAACTTGCTCCGTGGTGATTTTAAACCGAAATTGTGCATAGGGGTTATCTACCGCATTCGCATGTGCCTTAACTGCAGGGGCGGCTAGCTGCTCTTCAGTGGTTCCGTAATGATGCATATGTCGGCGGGCAAGGAGTGCAAAAAGTGCAGGAAAGGTGGCACCGATCTGTCCCTCCCATTCTCGGTCCGCTGCACTCATCAGGGTATCCGCGATGGCGGGTTCTGAGATGTCGCTCATTTTCTCACAGCCAATGACCATGGCGACCTTGTGTTCACCGGATTTGACTGCCAGGAATGCGTGGCGGACGGCAACGCCTCCGCTAGCGCAAGCGGCTTCCACCTCGGTGGAGGCGACAGGTAGAAGTCCACCTGAATCAGCAGCCATGACCGCTTGGTGTTCCTGTTGAATGAACGAGCTGGTCGATGTGTTACTGACATACAGAGCATCAATATCATCGCCACTGACACCCGCATCCGCTAGACAAGCCGTTGCCGCAGTGAGTGATATCCGGCGGATGCTGCGGTCCCATTGTTCACCGAAGGCGGTTTGGCCTACACCAATAATGGCTATACGCTCTTTTGCTGGTATTTCTTTTGACATTTTTCTCACTCCACTTTGATGGTCCGTCGATGCTTTGCATACTGGGCATAGTCGATATACACCTTATCATCAATGTAATCTTGCACCATGGGCTTGCGTTTCCGTTTTTCAGTCAGGGGCTTCATAACTTCAATATGAAAGGCATCGCTCCCTGCCCCCGAACCATAGGAAACCATGAGGATTTTCTGACCCGGTTTCGCAATATCCAAGGTGGCTGCTAACCCGAGCGGTGAACTACCAGCATAGGTGTTACCAACATAGTCCACCACAAGGGACGGCTGAATATGCTCCGGTTTAAACCCAAGGGTCTGACCAACCCGGCGGGGAAACTTTCCATTCGGAGAATGAAATACACCCCAATCATAATCGCTTGCTTTAGTGCCCAACTTCTCAAATAATCCCATAGCCGCCTGTTGAACATGTCGGAAATAAGCAGGTAAACCTGTGAACCGTGAACCATGTTCAGGAAAATCGGTACCCTCCCGCCGCCAAAAGTCAGGAGTATCACTCGTATACGAATAAGTCCCTTCGAAGCTTGCCACCATATCCTCGTCACTGCCAATGAGGAAGGCAGCTCCTCCAGCCGCAGCCGCATATTCCAGGGCGTCGCCAGGCTTAGCTTGTGCCGTATCAGATCCGATGGCCAATCCCACGTCCACTTCCTTGGATTTGACCAATCCGATGCACACTTGCATGGCTGCTGTGCCCGCCTTACACGCGAATGAGAAATCGGCGCATTGCAAACTATTGGGAGCATTGATGGCTTCCGCCACTACTGTTCCAGTGGGTTTGGTGGCGTACACATGGGATTCGGATCCCACGTACACCGCTCCGATGCGATTAGGGTCGATTTGGGCACATTTCAAGGCATTACGTGCGGCTTCAACGGAAATTGTCGTCGTGTCCTCGTCGAGTCCAGGGACACTTTTTTCAATGAGGCCAAGGCCTGCTCCAATGGATTTTCCGTCTTTGCCCCAGACACGGGCGATTTCTTCTACTTTGATGCGATACTTGGGAATGTATCCACCATAACCTAAGATACCAACTTCTGGCATGGCATTGTATGTCTCCTGGCGTTTTCGAGGGCGCTTTATACCCGGTTCCGGCAATGTTTGGGCTTTTCAATCTTGCGCTTTACAATCTTGCCGAATCGACAGGGTACAAAGTATCCAGAAATGTGAAGAGTTCTATCGAATCCTCCTACACACGATCATTTAACGAAACGAACAGTGAAAATAGCTATAATAGGGGTTAGGCGAAGGCCGCTTTGACTTTTCGCCCGATTTCTTGACCATACTCAAAGCAGCGCTTTAAATCTTCTTCGCTAGGACGGAATCGTACATCGAGGGGGTCTAACACTTCTCCAAACTTGTACTCTTTCAATTCCTCAGTAAGCACCCGCGTTGCACCACCACTCCAGCCATAAGAACCAAAGGCAGCACCAATTTTGTTCTCAGGTCGTAGGTGCTTCAGGTAGGGCATAAACGCCGCAGTGGGATAATAAGGGTCGAGGTTGTAGGTCATGGCTCCCACTACAACTGCCTTCGCTTCCATGGCTGCTCCTTGGACACGGCTGAGTGGTTCTTCTTCCAGGTTGTATATCTCGGCAGGTACACCTACGCTGGCGATTCCTTCACGGATAGCATACGCCATTTTCTTCGTGCTCTTCCAAATCGTCGAATAGACGACAATGGCATTTTCCTTTTCCGGGCTGCTGGACCAGCGATGATATATCTCCATGATTTTGTCGAGGTCTTTGCGCCAAATCGGACCGTGGGAGGGGCAGATAATCTTGATGGGAATGCCTTCCACTTTTTTGAAGGCGCTTAACACGGCTTTGGCATGGAATCGAACAATATAGCTGTAGTAGGCTCGCAGGGGTTCATACCAGTCGTGGACTTGGTCTGCAAACCGGTAGGGACTGGCGATTTGCATACCAAAGGCATCGTTGCTGAAGACTAGCTGTTCTTCGGGCATGTAACTAATCATGGTTTCGGGCCAATGTACCATGGGGATCTTGACAAAGGTGAGTGAACGCTTGCCAAGACTTAAGGAAGCCCCATCTTCAACGATTTCGAGGGGAAACTCGACGCCCGGATAGTGGAGCTTCAGGAATTCTGCTCCTTTCTCTGAGGTGATGATTTTCGCATTCGGTGCAGCCTTAATCATGTCTTCATAAGTTGAGGAGTGATCAGGCTCAACGTGCTGGCAAATAATGTAATCGATTTTAGCAGGATCGATAATCGTGCGGATACGGTCCAAAAGTTCTTCGGTGAAATTGGCCGAGACCGTGTCAATGAGGGTGACTTTTTCATCAATAATGAGGTACGCGTTGTAGGTGCCGCCATTCGGGGTCCAGAGCCCGTGGAAGTCACGGAGCATCCAGTCAATGGCACCCACCCAATAAACATCTTTTACAATCTCAACTTTTTCTGCTGTCATGGGAAACCCTCCGTAAGGTAGGTCATGTGATAGCAGCTACTCTTCCATGTCGCTTTAATTGTTTTTGATTTCCCTAACAGGCAGAAGGCTTATGGGAACAGGCACCCTAATCCCTGTACCCCTCTTGGAGCTCCTACTATGGAACGTCTGCTCAACCCCAAATCCATCGCCATCGTCGGCGCCTCCACCAACATCACCAAAATGGGCTCCCTCATCACCTTCAACGTCCGATCCGGAGGCTATGAAGGTGAAGTCTATCCCATTCACCCCAAAGCCCATACGGTACACGGCTACAAAGCCTACCGTAGTGTTCTCGACTGCCCCACACCCGACTTGGCCTCCATCGTTGTCCCCAAATCCGCTGTCCCCGAAGTTCTCGATCAATGCGCCCAAGCCAACATCCGCAACATCATCCTCGTCACAGCAGGGTATCGGGAAGCAGGACCTGAAGGGCAAGAGGCTGAAGAAGAAATCAAAGTCATTGCTCAACGCCACCAATTCAACCTAGTGGGCCCCAATTGCGTTGGCATTAGCCGCCCCATACTCAAACTCAATCTAACCACAATGCCCTATTTTCCAAGGCAAGGACCTGTTGCATTTGTCTCCCAAAGTGGTGCTTTTGCCGCACAAAACTTCCTCTCCATCGAACGCTGGGGGCTAGGGCTCAGCACCGTCATCAGCACGGGTAATGAAGCGGTATTAACCTGCACCGATTATATCCAGCTCCTCGCCAATGATCCTAAAACCCGTGTCATTTTACTCTATATCGAGGGCTTCAATGACGGACCCCGCTTCCTAGACGCCGCAAAGGAAATCACACCCAAGAAACCAATTTTACTCATGAAAGTAGGCCGCACCAGCCAAGGCCAACGCGCTGCCACCTCACACACCGGAGCCCTCGCTGGTCGCAACGACATCTTTCAAGGTGCCATGCGCCAAGTCGGTATCCTACGAGGAAACAGCCTCGAAGACCTGTTCGACTGGTCCATGGCCCTCGGACACCAGCCCCTCCCAAAGGGCAACCGTGTCGCCATTCTCACCAACTCCGGCGGACCAGGGGTCTCCCTAACCGATGTATGCGCCGAAGAAGGCCTCACCGTACCCCCCCTCGATGACACGGTTCAAGAGCAGCTGAAGACCCTACTCCCTCCCACCGCAGTGACTGGCAATCCCGTCGACAGCACTTTCACCATTAACATGCACTTGTTCGCCCAGTGCGCCGACATCCTGCTTGCCCTCGATACTATCGATTCACTCCTCATCCACGGCTTCTTTGGACCCGACCTGATGATCCAATTCCGACAAAGCCCCGACGTCCCCCAAAACGTCGTCACGCTGATGCAAACCGAGTTTGAAGATGCGGCCACTCAACTCATCCGCACCATTAAGCAGCACCAGAAACCAGTATTTATCTCCTCCACACAAGACCGCAGCGATTCAGGCATCCGCACCCTGCAAGATGCCGGCGTCCCGGTGTATCCGATGCCCGAACGCGCTGCACGCACCCTAGGGGTTATAACACGCTATGCTCACTGGTGCATCGGACACTGCACCTAGCTATCCTGCATTTTCAGCTAGCATTACATAATTCCAGGCTAGGCGATTATTCGTTAGAATCTGCGGACATGCGCAGCGACCGATATGTCGCCTGCCGTTCCTCTTTACTCAAATACTGCAGGTGATCCACCAAGGCTGCCTTCTCTTGCTTAGAAAGACTTGGAATCTTGTCTAATTCACGACGGATTTCGGCAATCACTCCTGGTGGCGCTGCGGGGGCTGGCTGCAAGTCGGGAGGCAACACTGTCGGCGCCGTCCGATCCTCCATCAACGCTTTAGACGGGGGTGGCTCCTTGGGCTTCACCGTCTCCAGCTCAGGCTCTTCGGGGACAGGAGGAGCCGCTTTTTCTGGGACAGGCTCAGGCGTCACAGGCTGTTCCCGCATGGTCAAGAAGTCCATCCGCCGCTGACCCATCTGTTTACGCAAGTCATCCAAGAACCAAATCCGATCCTTACGAGGGATCTTGCGCATCTCTTCGGCCAAGACAGTTTTTTCTTCAGGACCGAGACCTGGAATCTTGTCTAATTCACCCATGATGTCCTCTTCGGTTGCAGTGACTTCTTCGACTTCTTCCGTGGTAGGAATCATTGCAACAGTAGTCGCAATTCCGATAGGTGCCATCGCTGATTCAATTTTGCTTTCTAAAATGATACCACGTTGGTGGAATTTCTTATAGTCCTTCTTGCTCAACGTGAATCTTTCATCTTTCTCGATCGTCTTGGCAAGCTTTCGCATTCGACGGACTTCCCATGGAATCGAGTACACGCGAGCCCACATAATCCATCCAATCAAAGCGATAATGAGGACTACCACTCCAACAGCAGCAGCTTGAGTAGTTGCAACGAAGATTGGACTGAATCTGATTGCCATGGTATAGTGAAGTGGTTCTGAAAGCAGATAATTTATTTTAGCCGCCCCAATTTCGAAATCTAAGAACGTCTCAGTACCTGATCGAATAACGACTATGCTATACAGACCATCAGAGAGTTCAGTAATATTAACAGAAGTAAAAGCGGCTGTGGGTATACTGATATTTGCACCTGTTACTCCCCAACCATGCCAGGTATCCGTTAGATTGACAATGCATTCTAATGGGGAACCAACCCAAAGCTCAACATTATTTCCATCGAGGTTTGAATAGCCAACCATCTCTTCTACTGTCAATGACATTGGGATGCTAATAACGGTAAAACCAGTCGACATTGGTTGAGGTTGAAAGTTAGGCTTTGTCACTTCAACTGAAATTCCCTTTGGACCGAAACCAAATCTTGTGGAATTAAGGATTAGCAGGTAGTATCCAGTTCTTCCTTCAATTACTCTATTTATATCGAATGAAATATCGACGCTGAGGGTTCCCACTGTTGCAAGCCCTCCGCCAAATTCGACTATTGATCCATCTTGAGCGGTCCAATTGAAGTAAAGATATAGGAAATCACCATAGGGCACTTCCAATTGATTGAGAGGAATAATCGTGCTCCATTCTTCAACGATGTGAGTTCCGTTCCACCAGCCATACACAGCCACTGCTTCAACAAGCGTAATTGGATTCGTCTGCCGTTCAGTAATTGATACTTGAATTACTATCGGGTCACAATCGTACCCGAATGTAGTTGGTGTTTCAATCCAAATAAGGGTTAATTGCCAGAGTCCTTCAGAAACATTGGCTGGAAAATTAAATGTATAGTAGGAATGCCCACTCACGTATTCTGTTAGGTTAAAGTCAGTTATGGGATATCCATCCCAGCGTGCTTCAATAGTGGCTAGCGAAATGTTGGTACTATGGGTCTCGTCGAACATCACGACAGTGATTGTAAAGTTTTCAAGATATTCAACTTCAATCTCGAAATCTTCTGCATCTCCAAGTGGTATAATCCGGGCGTTACTAAATTTTACTTCAATAACAAAAACTAAGGTTTGGGATTCCAAGTAGGTTTTCTGAGCTTTAACCTGAATAGTGTAAACGCCAATCCCATAGAACGCTGAATTGTTGGTCCAAGTGTAGATACCAGTTGTGCCGATCTCCGTCAGATCTATACCTCCAATAAACGCATGATCAAAAAATACCTGAGCCACATTGATGGAGTTATTACTGCCATCAAGGTACTTTACTGTGATATTCATTAGTTCTCCAACATAGACGATTTGGGATGTTGCTGTGATTGCTGTGAAGGTGCTAGGCCCATTCTTAATTACGAAAGTGAAGTAATGTATTTCGGTAGCGTAAGCATAAGCTTTCTCTGCACGAATTTCAACTAAGTAACGATCTACATCAAAAGTGGCATCAAGGATACCAGAATATACACCCGCTGAAATGAAGGTGAAACTGCTATCGGTACCAGACCAATAATAGCCCACAAGACTATCGTTGACTAGTCTTCCCCAAATATCTGTGATAGTGATATTGAATATAACTGATTT
>JAEOUH010000049.1 GCA_016839365.1 Candidatus Hermodarchaeota archaeon | reverse complement strand
TGGTATCACTAAGCTCTGTTGGAGGTCCTGCAATTGCCCATTGTAAAAATACCACAACACCGGTTTGAGGAACGATTAGCTAAGTTGCGTCAAACCCTTGCGGAAGAAAAAATTGCACATTTTATTGTGTTTAACCCAACCCATATCTATTACCTCACAGGGTTTGTCCACATTCCAACGGAACGCCCTTTTGCCCTGATCGTACAAGACTCGGATATCAGCTTCTTTGTCCCTGAGTTAGAAAAACAGCACGTCGAAGAAGAAGTGCCAGGGGTGGCAAAGATTGGCAGCTACTTCGACTATCCTGATGCCAAGCATCCAATGAAGCATTTCGCCACCTTCATAAAAGAGGAGTTAAAAATCAAGGATCGGTTGGGTGCTGAAGCACCAGGGAGTTCAGGTCGGTGGGGGTATGAGGGACCGAAGTTAGAGGAAGTCTTAGGATTTCCCGTGAAAGTGGAAGCTCAGTTATTGACGAATATGCGAATCATCAAAGATTCAGATGAGCTAGCCTGTATTCGTGAATCAGCCATGTGGGCAAATCTAGCCCACCAGCTGCTTCAGGATAAGACCAAAGTTGGCCTAAACGAAGTCGAAGTGTCTACGCAGGCATCTTTGGAAGCGTCGACGGCGATGGGGAAAGCCCTAGGCATCGCTTATCGTCCGTTTGCGATTGGTGGGTTACCAGTTCATGCGGGTTATCGCGGTCAGATTGGCACCTACTCTGCAATCCCCCATGCGATGACACGGTTCACAATCTTCAAGGCTGGAGATACCCTCGTTACGGGGGCTACCGCCAATGTCGCCGGGTATTATGCTGAGTTGGAGCGAACAATGTTTTTAGGAGAACCAAACGCGAAACAACGGAAATACTTTGATATTATGATGGACGCCCAACAGGCGGCCTTCGATGCTTTTGCTCCTGGCAAGCCCTGTTCAATCGTTGACAAAGCCGCTCGAGGCGTGTTTAAACAACATGGCGTTATGGAGTTGGTTCAACACCACACGGGGCATTCCATCGGGCTAGAGGGACATGAAAAACCGTTTCTCGACCATGGAATGGATGATACTATGGAACCGGGCATGGTTTTTACCGTTGAGCCCGGAATCTATGATCGGGCAATTGGCGGCTTTCGTCATTCCGACACCGTGTTCATCACCGATGATGGGATGGAGATGGTAACCTACTATCCTTGGGATATTGAATACCTAACCATTGACATCTAGACATCAGCTTCGATAAATTCCTCAGCGGGGCTTACATATCAGTTCTTGAATGTACAAGTCGAAGACATTGTTCGTATGAGCCGGCTGAACTACTATAGCGGTATCCACACCTCGCCCTGTTCCTCCGAGCGCAATGATGGATTGATCCATGGGAATCAGCCCCGCATCTGCAGCCATGAGAGTGATTTCAACCCCGACTTTTACACCTTGACCTAGCATTTTGAGGGCGCTGGCAATCACAATGGCAGGGCCGATGGTATCGAATTTATTCCGTATGCCCCGTTCAACACCGCTAAGCACGTGGCTGGCTGTGAGGATTGGGATATTTGCTTCTTTGAGGATTTTTCGATGTTCGGGGAGAAGTTGGTTTTTACCGGGTTCTTTGAATCCGCTCATGTGAGTAACTACAATCAGGTTCATATCGTTCATGACTTCCAAGGCTTTAACAGCGGTAGCACCCGATGTCGTGGGTACCACAATGTGAGTTATTTTCAATTGTTGAGCCCGCTGATAGGCGAGGCGAAGGGTTTCATCTGTATTCTCTGTGATCTTTTCTTCAAAATATGTAACTGGGACTTTCATGAGGGTCTTTTTCGTTTTTTGTAGTTGATAAACCTCTAGCTTTTTTTGGTACAGAGGTTTACTTTCAGTACGGTGCTAGTAATGAGTGAGGTTCCTGAAGACATTGAAGAGACTGTGGTTCAACGTTTCAATGAGGAATTGAAAGATCCTGTAAAACTCGTCTTTTTCACTCAAGAGATGGAATGTCCTTTTTGTGCCCAGACTCATAAGCTTCTAGAAACGGTGGCCAATCTTTCGGATAAGATCACCTTTGAAGTGCATGATTTTGTCAAGGATAAAGAGAAGGCAGAGCAGTTAGGAATTGAGAAGATACCAGCGGTGGCCATTTTGGGCAAAAAGGATTATGGACTCCGGATGTTTGGTATTCCATCAGGATACGAGTTTCAGACATTAATTGAAGGAATAGTGTTTGCTTCGACAGGAAAAAGTGAGTTATCACCAAAAGCAGAAGAAGCCCTACGAAAAGTCGCAACCAAACCAGTCAAAATTCAAATCTTTGTAATCCCGACATGCCCTGTATGCCCTGTCCTGGGAGCCATGGCGTTTCAGTTTGCCATCGCTAGCGCTAATATTTCGGTTGATATAGTTGAAATCGCGGAATTCCCGCATCTCGCGGTAAAGTATGATGTAGTAGGAACACCCAAGGCTGTGCTGAATGAAAAAGTGCAATTCGAAGGCCTTGTCCCTCCTGGACAGTTCTTGACGTTTATCCAGCAAGCAGCCCAAGGTTCACCGACAGGCATTTCTCCAACGATTTAAAGTGCTGAGTAGCTGGAACTTATTGTGGATGTGAATCATTTGACAGACCAACAATCAATGTATGATATCGCCATAATCGGTGGTGGAGTTAGTGGTCTCGCGGCAGCGATGTATGCAGGACGTATGAAGCTGAACACCGTCCTGATTGGCTATCCGCCGGGCGGGGTGATTGCCACCACGGATTGGATTGAAAACTACCCGGGGTTCATCTCCTTATCGGGAAAAGAATTAGCTGACAAGATACTGGCGCACGCCAAAGAGTACGAAGTGGATATGGTCTTTGATGAGGCCACAGAGATTACCCGGGACGGTCGATGTTTTACCGTCAATACGGCGTTCGATGAATATCAGGCAAAAACAGTGCTTTTTGCGACAGGAACGCGTTACCGTAAGCTTCCGGTGCCTGGTGCAGATACCTTTGAAGGGAAAGGAGTCCAATTTTGCGGTCTCTGTGATGGACCGATGTTTCAAGACAAACTTGTGGCGGTCGTGGGAGGCGGAGATAGTGCCGCAAAGGAGGCCTTGATTCTGGCACAATGGGCAAAGCACATTTATGTTATTATTCGCGGGGATCAATTGAAAGCCGAGCCAGTTAATATGGAACGAGTCAAGAAAACAGAGAAGATCACCCTTGTATTCAACACTAACGTAACCAGTATTGAGGGAAGTCAAGGTATCGAAAAGATTGTTTTGGATCAGCCTTTTGAAGGAAAAAATGAACTTGTAGTGAAAGGTGTGTTCATCGCCATTGGAAGTCTTCCCTTATCCCAATTGGCAGTACAATTGGGTGTTAAAACCAACGAGAAGGGAGAAATCCTCATTAACCGCCAAACTGAAACCAATATCCCAGGTGTGTTCGCAGCCGGGGATGTAACAGATACACAATTCAAACAAGCGATTACCGGTGTGGCCGAGGGAGTTACTGCCGCTTATCAAGCATACAGATATTTAGGCGGAGAATTTGTTTGCACCTGCGTTGATGACGACTATCTGGATTGCCCAGCTGCGCCTGAAGATTTGCGTGGACGCACCGAATAACACCACTAGTTGGTGATAAAGAATGAGGTTTTCTATTATGATGAGGACACCTACGACAGGCGCTTCGTAGAAGAAAACCGTAACCCAACAGCAAAATATCATTCAGGGATTGGATGCCACAAAGTTGGATTAGTTTTGATATAGTATTTCATCTGTTCAGAGACTTTGAAGCCTTCAGTCTCGAAGATGTGCCGGGCAGGGATATTGGCAACAGAAACTCGAAGCCATGCCCGGAAATGTCCCTGTTCCGCGAGATGGTTTTTTGCCCATTGGGTCATTTTGCGACCATAGCCTTTACCACGTAGGTTGGGGTGAACGCCAAGCATTCCAATTGTGGGACCCTCTAGGCTGATCACTCCCACGGTGCTGGCTTTATCTTTGACTAGGATGACTTCCATTTGGGAGAGGGTTGATTCGAGTTTGTCTGGAGGAAGATGCCGGAAATTATAGACTACTGTATGGAGCAAACGTCCTGGTGTATTGGCCATCATCGTTTCGAGGTTATGTAACACGAGGGAGGTCTCATCAGGAGAAGTGCGGGTGAACGTTAGCTCTGTCGGAGGTGGCGTTACATCCTGTAAGGGGACACCCATTTTTACAGTTTCATCGTACACCGAGAAGCTCGCATTTTCGAGCGAGTAAATTGTCTCTTGTTTATCAGCACTGACCACGCAATTAAGGTAGACAGCCTGTTGCTGAGCAGCAATCGTGTCAGCTTCACGCAGAATCCTTGTTACTGCATCCGGTTCATGACGAAATAGATAGACTTGGATGAAGGTAGTACTAGCAGGCTGTAATAGGTCTCGGGGTTCCTTGGCTGCCACTATTAAGCCCAAGACGGTTTGTTCACGGACAAGGGCCCAGAAGGGGAACTTAGCTTGTTCGAAGATGGTTTTCAAGCCGAGAAATTGATCTGAATATGTCGCCATATCGGGTTCTGTGGATGCAACAAGTCGCATACTCTTCACCTGTTTCTTGAAATTTCTTCCAACAAAGCCACTTAAAGATGGTGTCAGAAGTAGGGATTCATGAATTTCGTCAGGGGATTCGCAGAACCGGATTTCCTCATTCAGACAAAGTCTTTAGAGAGTGTGATTGGAATCGGAAGGTTACAGGATGGACATCGCCCATCCCGTGTTAGTCGAACCGAAAGTGTTCGGATACCTAATCGTTCGATGAGGAGTGCGCTGCAGTTAGCACAGATGGTATTGGCTCCTTGATGACCAGGAACATTGCCTAAATAGACGTATTTGAGACCAGCACTTGATGAGGCGGCTGCGGCGGCTTCAAGTTTCTTTATGGAGGTGGGTGGCAGGTTACTCATCTTGTAATGGGGATAAAATCGCAAGAGATGGAGTGGCGTGTCTTCACCGAGTTCTTGGACGATCCAGTGGGCTAGTTTTTCCGCTTCTTTGGTGTCATCGCCGACATCGGATACGAGAAGGTTAGTGATTTCAATATGAATGCCAGCTGCTTTCATCGCTTTGAGCGAATCAAAAATGGGCTCTACTTTGGGGACATGGCAATAGGTTTTGTAAAAGGTGGGATTGGCATTACCCTTGAAATCAACAGTGGCGGCATCGAGGTAGGGAGCAATGATGCCAATGGCATCGGTGGTCATATAACCGTTGGTGACAAACGTATTAAACAACCCCTTTGCGTGGGCTATCTTCGCGGTATCATAGGCGTATTCAAAGAAAATGGTCGGCTCCGTATATGTATATGATATTCCCGTGCACCCGGTTTCCAACGCATACTCAACAATTTTCTCAGGGGACATTTTTCGCCCAATAATTTTACGTTCGTGGCTGATTTGCCAATTTTGGCAATAGTCACAGCGAAAATTACATCCGACGGTGGCTACTGACATGGCAAGTGCGCCTGGATGAAAGTGCCAAAGTGGCTTCTTTTCTATAGGATCAGGATTAGCAGAGCATGCTTTTCCATAGACGAGTGAATAAAGGGTGCCTTTCTCGTTTTTGCGGACTTGGCAGTACCCCAGTTTTCCATCTGCTATTGTGCATCGGCGCGCACACAGATAGCAGCCGACCTTGTCGTCTTCGAGTTTATTGTACAGCATTGCTTCATGCATTACCAGGGACCTCGGGGTTGCCTGAGCTATGGGAAGTGTTTAGGTCAGAACTATACAAGTAGTTACTTAACGCATTCATAGCTCTTCCCGTTACTTCTAGTACCTTTTTTGATTTTAAACGCAAGAGCAGTATGTTAATAAGATAGAATTACGTCCGGTGGTTTTGGTGAACTAGGTTGGTAAAAACCTATGAACTTGGAAAACTTAGCATAGAAGACCACGAGAGTAAGACTCTTACCGGTGCTTTTGGTTTAAAGGAAGAGCAATTCGATGAGATCGTCAACACAGCTCGTGAAGCCTGGAATTATGAAGATACGGTTTCTGAAAGTGTTGAATTCATTGTTAAGAAACTGAAGAATTCTGAATTAGTCCTTGGTTTGCTCGTCCTTGGCCGTATCTGGGAAGAGAACAGCGTAGAAGAAGAAGCAGAAGAAGAGTAGAAGGCTACTCCTCTTTCTTCCTTCTTTCATCAGAGGAGGAGAATTCTACGTCGGATGAGGAAGCTAGGCGTTGTGGTGTTTGTTTTAGACCCATTGAGCGGTTAGTAGAAGCACGCATGATTCGACTTGCAGAATCGGAGTTTTTAGCTCATAGTGTTTGTTTGTTACGTTTACGTAGATTAGCCTGTGAGATGTATGAGACGCCGTCCCCGATGCCAACATTAACGCGACCGTTAAGGTTGACCGAGTTTCTCTTATCGATGCGACCAGCGACAGAGACTGAAATCTTGTGCTGTTTGGCATTCTATCAACGATGTAATGTTTCAGAAGAGGGGTTAACCGCACCGATGGTGCAGCAACAGTTGCGTTTGTCGCCGTATAAAATTAGTAACATTTCGGTGGCATTACAGGAAGCAGCTGAGAAACAGGGGTGTCTTAGGAGGAAGTCTGATACCGATCGAGAAGTGTTTGTACTCACCGAAGAGGGATTAAATATTGTTAAACAGCTTCCTCGGGCACCTGAGTAGACACTAAAGTTCTTTGCCCCGATCGGTTACATTGACAATGACCCAGTCATTATCGGATTTAACAAAATGAAATTGGGAATAGTGCACACCGATACTTTTACCCATGCTGAGCATCTGCCATTCCACGGTGGCAGACGCAATAAGGTTGTCTTTTTGGACATCGAAGTGTTTGATGCGGGTGATGAGAAAAGTCAGAGAAAAATCTGGGTCTTCATTCTTGGCTTGACGAATGGCATGTAATTGGTTGGCAAGGATATCTTCAGTGCCGAAGATATAGAGTTCGTTGTTGGACCCGAAACCAAACCGTCGTGCTTCAGGATGCCATACCCTTAAGAAGAGCTTTACATCACCTGTTTCCTGGGCTAGAAAGAAGAGGCGAAGGGTTTCACGGATTTGCTCTTTTTCTTGAATTGACAACAAACCACATCCGTGACGCGGTTCCTTTCATTCTATATGAATCCGTCGAGTTGAAAAAAGAAAGGGTGAAGAGCAGCATCGATAGTGCCCTTCATGCGTGGTTAGGAAGGAGGGGACCGTCGCTTCCAATAAAATAGCCCACTGGCTATGGCAATAATGGCAACAATTCCAATTACAACCCCTCCAACAAGGAGAGGTAACCCAGGGAAAACAGTGGAAGCATCACGGATAACTTCGAGAACTTGATCAGTATCAATGATTTCAATGTCTACGCGATAAGGACCGCCACTCAGTCCTAAAATCGTCCCGGTGTAAGTACCACTGGATTCATCTAAATTCACTGTTGTTATTGGAGTAACTGGATTGGCTGGGGAATAGACATGTGCCCTTACAGAGGTAATAGTAGTAGAATTAATTCCAGGTAGCTGGCTAGCGGGATCCGTAGTTGTTACTGTAACGGCGTAGTTAGAGCCCGCTGGCGTAATCTCTATGTTTTGGGCAAAGGAATAGCCTAACGCCATTTTAACCACCATGGCACAGGCCTCATAAATGGGGGCTGTTTCATATCCGCCGCCTGTAGGTCCTCCACCTTGACTTCCGGTGATTATGTGGTTATCGCAGACTAGTCGAACGTTGTCAACAATATTGGCGCCGACGGCAATCATTTCATCATTAGACATGGAAAACGACGCTACCTTTGTGTTGGCGCAGATTGTTCCTGCACTGGCAACAACAACATTTCCAATACAGAAGGTTGCCACAAGTAGCCCCTGTGCGTGTGCGGTTGAAATTAGTGTTCTCACTGTTTGGCTGGAAATTAATGTGGGCCAGTTCCCGCCTGCGGGAATGAAAACACAATCATAATCAGTTAATGAATTGAGATCAAAATCTTGGAGTAGCAGGTCCGCTGTGGTTTCTCGGTGTGGTCGATTATGACAGGCAGAAACATTGGTGTCGATAGCTAGCGCAACGGTTGTTGTCTGAACACCCCAAGAATCGAAGATATTCTGTGCTGTGAAGTAACTCCACCCAAATCCGTCGGATAGAACAAACAAAACATGGACATCACTTATCGTCTGTGTTGAAACGTGAATAGGAGCTAAACTACTACAACAACTGAGGCTCAACACAGCGAGGAGAAGAATGACTTTGTATCGCATTGTATTTCTGAACTCCGAAACGAATTGAGTCTTTGATATCTGTCTGGTACGTATAATTTCATGGCTCCCGGTAGGTTCAGAAAAGCTGCTGAACAAGTCATAGCTATTCCTGTTTCCGAACAGTCAGGTTCAGAATCCGAAAGAAAAAAGGAGAGGAAGAGAAGCCCCTTCCACCAAGGAGATCTCTCCCAAGATGCCTCTTTGAATACCCTTGCATGTTGTTGTTTTTGAAAGGGAGGCAAGAAGAAGGCAAATCGAATCGTGTGTCGAATTAGAGGCTCTCGCCTTCGCGCTCTATCGTGGTTCGCTAGTGAGATTTCCCGATATCAGTTTCGCAGGCATCCGCGAATATTCAAATGAGTTCTTAGGCCTGCGAACAACAATCGACCTTAATCGAGCCTGATGATAATTGCTCGGATTCTGGTGGCGTTGTTCTTTCAGGCTTAAAGAACTCGCTCCCGAATATATGATTCAAATATGCGATTCTTGCGGTGATTTTCTTCCTCAAGGTTAATGTGAGGTTCATTACAGTTCTCACCTTTGGATTTGGGTGTCATTTCTACCTCACCTCTTGGCGTGAATGTGCAGTTTCGCTTTTGATCGTCTGCAAGGTTGCAGCTGATTGACCCGATACTCATCTTATTGACGCTCAGTGTCATTATGATGTCACACTATGTCATCATTATGTCGAACCGGTATATTAATATTACCGTTCATGACAATGTTAAATTGAAAACTAACATAGAAGATCGTGTAAATTACCCACAGGATAGATGTAATATGGGTCATATAGAGAAAGAGAAACCAAAGGATTATGATGATTTTCTCACAGCCCGCCCCGAACCCATCATTTTCTTATCAGAGGAGCAGGAAGCTGTGGCTAAGGAATATAGTGATATCATCAAGGCTATGATTGGGAAGAATCTCACGGTAAAAGAAGTTCACGCCTTGTACTTTAATCCGAGCAAAGAAACGTATGATAAAACCATCAAAACGGTCTACCGGCACCTTGAAGCCCTTGAGAATGCAGGGCTAATTATGGAGTGTGGACACCGAAAGCCACACGATAGCCGCTTGACCGAGAAGTTGTTCTGCCGCACCGCAAACATCTTCGTACTCGGAGAAGACAGGCAAAAAGAGAAGTGGTGGGAGAAGGAGAAAGGCGAACGGATTATCAAACGCCTTAGCGTTCTCTTGCCAGAATTATTAGAAGTAGAGCTCAAGGATCCTGCAGGCTTCAAGAAGCTGATGGGACAGTTCTTTGAACAGCTTGATGGCATTCGGATGGAATTGTGGCGAAAAGCCCCAGAAAACGAGGGCATTTCTGGTATCTTCCGCGAAGCAGATCTTTGGGAAATTAATTACCTCTCAGATTTAGTGGCAAATATCGGAGTTCTCCTCCGTAACGCCAAGCTCTGTGATGAGTTCAAAACCATCCTCAGCAAATAGAAAAGGCGTTTTTCAAACGTGCTTAACCACACCCGTCATATGACGGGTGAATTTATATTAGGACCGTCACGATAGTGACGAATGAGGCCATCATAATGCCGTTGTTTGAACTAGTCTTCAAAGTAATTCATGATTGTCCCTATGGCAATTTCTCTCGAAGGTTCCCCTCGCTGAAGATGTATTTTTGGTGCAATGGCGATCATGACGTGATTGAAATTGTTTCTGTAAGTCAGGATAGTGAAGCACAGGTCATGGAAGAGCTGGCACAGTTACAGGGAATTATGGAACAAACCTATGAAAAGGGGCGGATTCACCTTATTGTAAAACAGTGCTCGTGCCAGTATGAGGGAACCATATCGGAACTGATTGATGAGCTTAAGCTTCTTCATCTGTTACCGGTTGTACATGATGAGGGCTGGGAATATTATCGGACCATCGTCTTTCAACATGAGGATATTGACCGACTCTTCCAACGGTTTGATGAAAAAGGCTACCAATATGAGATCATTCGGAAAGCCCCCTTTGAGGGAGTAATTTCCAGCTCACTAGCCCTTACCGCGGATGCCTTATTTTCAGGCCTAACAGAGAAACAACTTGCAGCACTGGTCACAGCGCACTCCAATGGCTATTATGATTTTCCGCGGCAGACCAACGTGAAAGACATAGCCGCTAAAAAGAGAATTCCGCGTACGACGTTTCAAGAGCACCTGCAAAAAGCCGAAAGTAAATTGCTTTCGTCTTTGATGCCGTTTTTACAGTTATATGTGCATATCCCATTAGAGATTAAGCAGCGCCATGCTATTCCGGCTATGACCTGACAATCTCACGTCCGCTATTTTTTCGCTAGTGAATTTGGTGTTCTAATGGCCTTCCGTCGTTTGACGGTAGAAAGGATATGCTGCACCGAGTCAACTGACCAGTAGGTGGTAAATATGAAAGCATTACACCCTCATGGAAAACGAAGCATCCTTGGCAGAATTCGGCGAGCAAGCAGGCGCCTCCTATCCAGCGCTTCTACAGGTATTATGGTTCCGAATACCTCACTCGTCACAAGTGATGATGTAGGAAGAGATGTAAGAAGTTGGGTTCCAAATAGCGTTCAACGTCGAGCCTGGTTACATGCACAGCAGCACAAATCTCGTGCTGTTCACTTGAAACGGATTCAGCGCATTGATTGGTAAATAAAGGACGAGATATTGATGAGTACACTAACAGAGCAAGTTAAACAGCTCGCACACGATGTGGGATTCGCTGCCGTTGGAATTACTCATCCAGATAAGCTGGAGAACCTTCCCCATGGTTGGATAGGACAGGTCCGACTGCTACAACGTCCGGATGAGGAACTTCCTTCGGTCAGATCTATAATTATCATGGCCTTTCACCTGTGGGATCAAATTTTCAACCTCAATGTTATAGCACCCCGTTCCGTTCATTTGGGGGAAGGGTCGTCTGTTGATCCATTCCATGGATATTTTCTTACGTATGAAATTATGAAGAACAAGGCTTGGAGGATTATTGACTTCCTACAACAAAATGGGTTTGAGGCCAAATATTCTGTAGGGATTCCACTGAAACCTATTGCTGTTCAATGTGGGCTGGGTTGGCAGGGAAAAAACACATTACTGATTACACCGCAACATGGACCCCGCGTAAATCTCATAGCTGTGCTAACTAATGCGGAATTAAAGGCGGATAAGCCATTCCTTGACGATTTGTGTGGCGATTGTACTAAATGTGTGGAAGCATGTCCCGCTCAAGCGCTATCAGCGTACAAGTGCCAAATCAACCACTGCATAGTCTATTCTCTTGAGTGTCCTGATACACCTGAAGTCCCTCAGGATGTACGGCATCTTGAAGAACGACTGACTCCGCGTCCATCTTCGCATAGCTACCTTGAATGCTCGATTTGTATGGATGTATGTCCCTTTGGCGAACCGGTACCTAAGAGGGCAGGACCAGTTAAGAAGCAAAAAGCTCCCCTCAAATCCTTTGTCTTGTAGATTTTCATGAAAGAGAGAGCAAATCCATTTCGTATTTTGATACAAAGATTGGCCTTAGCCTTCACAACCTAGAATTCTGTAAGTAGGGACTTGATTGTCGTATAGGGTTTATTCTAAGGAGATTAATGATCGGTATTTGGCGTGCGTCGGAGATACCAATATGCGACAAAGATTACTCCGATTATGATGAAAGTTGATCCAATAATCATGCCAACCAGGAGTGGATTGAAGGACAGGATGAGTATCAGAAAGGCGTCTGATTCTGAACCAGGAAGCCGAGTATCGCGTCCAGCTGCGTCCCGAGCCACAAAGTAGTATTCTATTGTTGGGCTCATGAGCCCCGATTCTGGAATAGTATATTGAAATGTGGAATCGCCAATTTTTTCCATTATTCTTGAGGTCCATGTTGAACTTGATGGGTTTCTGAAATTCAACGTCACCCATTCTAGGAAATCGTCATCGGTAGCTGATACTGTGAGTGGTAGGGCTCTGTCTTGGTACCAGACCTGAACAGGGACATGGGTGATGATGGGGTTGGCTATATCTTGTTTCGCAAAGTAGATGTCTTCATCTTGCCCTCGACCATCGGTCCAGACGATGTGAACGCGGCCATTGGGTCCTGTCCGCATTGTGAAATAGTCTCCTGGTCGCCAATAGGAGAGAGAAGTACCTGCAGTTGTTACTCGGATGTTGGGGGAAAACGTGGAGC
>JAEOUH010000009.1 GCA_016839365.1 Candidatus Hermodarchaeota archaeon | reverse complement strand
CCAGACGGAGTACATGCGTTCGGGTGGGGCGACGATTTTGACTTCGACGTTTTCGGGGATCTGTTCGATGATTTCTTTGCGGAGGCGTTCTTTGAGTCCGGGGAACATGGTGGTGCCGCCGGAGAGGACGATGTTGGCGTAGAGGTCGCGTCGGAGGTCGACGTCGCATTTGCGGACGGCTTCGACGATGGCGTCGTCGAGGGGTTGGGCTTCGACGCCGATGGCGCCGGGGTTGAAGAGGACTTCGGGGCCTTGGAAGCGTTCGGCGCCGACGGTGAGGGTGCTGCCGTCGGGGAGCATGTATTTCTTTTCCATGCCGGCGACTTTTTCGGCGAGTTTGGTTTCTTTCTCGGGTTCGAGGGCGACATAGCAGAGTTTTTCTTTGATGTCGCGGACGATTTCGCGTTCGGCGGTGGTGGTCAAAGAATAGCCTCGCTGCCGGAGTAATCGGCGGAGGTATTCGGTGATGTCGCGGCCGGCTAAGTCGACGCGGCTGATGGCGTGGGTCAGGGCGAAGCCTTCGTAGATGGGGACAATGTGGGTAACACCGTCACCCGAGTCAATAACAAGTCCGGTGGTCCGCCCGGAGGCGTACAGGCTGAGGACAGCTTGCATGGCCACGTAGATGGCGGGGACGTTGAAGGTTTCGAACATGATTTCGGCCATCTTTTCGCGGTTGGCGCGTGGGTTCAGTGGAGCCTCAGTAAGGAGGACCGGGTGTTCGGTGGGGTCGATGCGGAGGTCGTTGTAGAAGGTGTAGTGCCAGATCTTTTCCATGGCGGGCCAGTCGGTGATTTGGCCGTGGGCGATGGGGTAGACGAGTTTCAGGACACCTCGAAGTTGGAGTGCTTCTTCGCCGATGTAGTATTCACGAGTGTAGTGTTCGACGTCGGTCATGTAGGCGGGATACTTGGGGTAGCCGATGAGCGTGGGGAACACGCTGCGTGGCTGGTCTTCACCGGCATAGCCGTTTTTGCTAAGGCCGGTACCGTTGTCAACCACCAAGGGTTTGGCGGTGACCATTTCTTCTTCTGTCATTGGATACGTTCATCTCCTTCGAAGGGGGGTTTGTTAAAAGGGTAAGTCAGCTGGAATACTTCCCAGGCTGGTCTTTGTATTCCCAGTTGTAGCACTTCGAATTTTACTTTTAAAGATTGAGGCACTTTTTGCAGTCATCTCTATCAACGTTATTAGTGATAGAGATGTTGAATTAAACCGCAAACTCGTCTAGGAGAAGGGTTGCTGCGACGAGGCATTTATATGCCGGGCTTTGCAGGGTTTTAATGTAGCACCCAACATTCTGGGAGCGCTTCACTCATTAGAGAAGAGTACATCCATGGTGGTAGAGAGTGGCTGAGGGTAAAGTCAGACGCGTCATCGGCGGCGTTGAAGCACGCCGAATTATTCTCCGCAATCTCTTAGATGGCCCCCAGACCGGGCTGGTGCTACGAGCGGCCATCGCCCGTCGGGTCTCCAAACCCGTGGATGAAGTGTCCGATGCTATGCTGTATTTTAATCTGCAACACTTGGAGAATAATGGGCTGATTGAGCGGTTTCGTGATGGGAAAGAGAAAGCAGCCCGGTTAGTTCCCCATGAAATCCAAAGTGTCCGCCGGGTTCTAGGGGTGACCGCTCCCGTGGCCTATATCGGAGCTGTTGGGGAAGATCCGGGTGTGTTGCATGCGGTGCCGAAACGGATTCGCGCTGAAACCTCTTTTCGCCCCGAGAAATACCATTATTTCATTGAAGAAACCGCAAGGCGGCGGGTAAGCGGATTAACCCCCGATAAGGTTCTGCATGAGGTGCCCGAAGATATTTTCGTCCATGATTTGGGCAAAATGTATGAACTGGTGTACCGCCTTTCCCAGGATTTGATTCGAGAGTATGCCATTCTCGTCGACGTGACTGGAGGCGGGAAAGTATGTGCATTGGCTTTGTATCAACTGGCCATCGAGTTTGATTTGCCTTGCATTTTTGTTACTGAGCTAGGCACGGTTTCCTGGATGCGCCGGTAATCAAGGTCCGTTATTCGAAACGGTATTGCGGCTAAATTCGTAGGGAATTTCTGTGTGGATCGGGACAATAACCCCTTTTTGTCTTAACTTGAACAAGGCTTCAAAGACCTCGATTCGGTCGACTCCTTTTTCACGGAGATATTTCTCGACTAAATCACAAATAAAGAACTTACTGCTTTCAGCATTGAGGTTTTTCGCTTGTCCGTAGAGAACGCGTTCTACTTGAGAAAGCGACGAGGTGTCTTGATCAGCGTGTAGCGTGTGAGGTAATCGAAGGGAAATGAACAGGTATTCATCAACCAGATCAATGGCATCGCCAAAGATGTTTAACCGTCCGGCCCAGTTTTCAAGCACATCCTGATATCGTTCCTCAAAGCGCAGGGTGAATTCTTCCAGGCGTTTATCTAACTGGCTACTAGGAGGCTGCTTGAAAATGAGGGCGTTGCGTGTATATTGGCCATCATGGACCATGATATGGAAATCCCGATAAGTAATCTGCCGAAGAGAAGCCGTGTCATCAATTAGATCCGGCGTCTCTTCGGTTTCAGTGAGGTTTACGCCAAAGGCGGTGATGGCCTGAATTAACGCACTGACCAAATTGGCCCTCATTTTATGATCGACGATCGGATCAAGTAGACACAGACCGGTTTCTTTATGGATTACCAGTATTCGTCGGATTTTGTGAATATCATTGAAGGAATCAGCCAGTGCTTGAAGCCGGCGACGGTGGGTCCGCTGTTTAGGTAGGAGGATCTTTTGACGGTAAAAAACGAGTAAAGCCAAAAGGACTAGAATGAGAACAATTGCAATCCAGATAATTAGCTGCC
Organism: Candidatus Hermodarchaeota archaeon; assembly: GCA_016839365.1. Lineage (GTDB taxonomy): Archaea > Asgardarchaeota > Hermodarchaeia > Hermodarchaeales > Hermodarchaeaceae > Hermodarchaeum. The sequence continues at coordinate 28,780 of JAEOUH010000009.1, read as the reverse complement.
CATAGATTGCCAGGGGAGAAACAGGTATACTGCAGTACACGTGCCAGAGTCCGTCTTCCGCATTGGTAATGCACAGAAGTGTATCGTCCAGTATCCATTCGTTATAGTCGAGGGTGTTGCGAGTGATTCGTTTGGCTATCCAATCTTGGGGCAGACTGAGGAATATGGTTTGATTGTCGATGTCAGCTGGAAAATCTACTATTATCGTGACTAGCCAGTTTGCGTCCAAATAGCCATAGCTTGGTCCCGAGAAGACGGGAATTTCATCAAGGAAAGAGCCGGTCCATTGTACATCGAACCGAACCGGCCATTGATAAAAGTCTGACCAAAGTACCATAACCTGGTATTCACGAGGGCCGCCATTGATTTGGAGAGGAGGTTGGTATGCTTCGCTTTCCCACACTCCATGTGCGGGGGAACTAAGGTCTCTGATAGCATTGCCATTTACCGTCATGTCGATCTCAGTTGGGTATATGTCTTGATTGAGTGGAAGGATCGACACATTGAGAAAGAGATCGCGGGTTCGATAAGACCATGAGCTGATACGTCCATAGCAATCGCCCTCATCTTCTTCATCGGGATTTGCATCATCCCGACAGAATACCCAGTTAATTCGAGTATCTGTTGTGGCTCCAAAGGCGCGAGCAATTCCAAAATAAAAGGTGTTAGCATATGTTTCAAGGGGATTGAGTACTAGCTCAGTTTCATTGGTGTTGATCCAAAACCAGTATTCCTCGCCTGGTTCGAGTGTTGGCGATATCGGTACTTCAATCCAGCCCGTAATTGGAGCCGAGGTGTTGACAAATGTGGCCGCTTGGGTTCCTGGTTGAGCTCCATAAACGCGATAGCGGAAAATTCCTTTCGATTCACCTCGAAGGTATATCCAAAACCCATCAACCCGTACTGGATCAGAGCCGTTAATGCAAAAGCTCATGTATGATTCTTCATCGGTCCAAATATAGTCTTCAAAGGGACAATTGGCAGGATCATAATCTTCTACGGCTACCTGGACGGGTTCAGGCACAATCTGAGTAAAATTCAAAACTTCTCTTTGCAGCAAACCCTGTTCAACGTTTACACCAAACTTTGTTCGACTATCCCAGTTTAGCCAAATACGTTGTTGCAACCAACTTAATTGAGCAACAGGAGTTCCTTGATCGATCGGTGTTTGCATCGCCTTAAAGGAGAGGTGAACCTCCGGCTCAAGAAGGCAAATTGGCCAATTAGGGTTTATAGTTTGATGAAATGGACTACGGTCTACATTGCCGAATGGAAATGGCGTAAGTATTCCATTGAGCAGGATTGTTAGACCTATTATTGCATACACTATATGAAGGCCGGACGTTTTCCGGGCTTCCTTCATACTAGCCGCTACCTCCCCTGGCATTCGAAGGATTTGCCAAGTCTCTTTTGTCAGCTACAGTAGCCTTGATTTGTGGAAATCAGTAGCATCTATCAATCTCTCATTGAAAGATTTTATACCCTATCTTTGTTGATGAGCACTGGTACGAAATTTTGTTGTTTTCGAAACACATCTTTCGAAAAATCACCGACAAAAACCCGGATTTTCTTCAAGTGACTATTCGAAGAACATTACTCGGGGATTTTCATCTCCGAGGAAAAAGGGACAAATCCTCCATCTCGGAGAATCGGAGTTAGATTATACCTATTGGGTTGAGCGCAAAAATAGATATCATCTTCATAGCCTGTTTGCACCAGAAGGCTGCCGTGACGACTCACTAAGAGTTCACGGGATAAGTCTCCAATATCAGCATAGCCGGGAGGACCTTCCGGATCTTCTATTCGGATAATGAGATGATACGAGGTGAAGTCATCTTCGGTGGATACTCCATGCAGACTTCCGGCCGAAATGACAGAGATTGGCTGTGCTGTTTTTTCTGAAAGGTACCGGGCAGTCTTTGCCACATGGTCAATATTCAGAAACGCCCCGACAAGGATTGTTGCAGTGTCTGGAGGTTTGCCCAGGGTTCGGGTGAAATTACTAGTGGTAAGAATAATGGGATGCCCTTTGATACGAGTGGTAAGGAAGCTGCGTGGCGAGTTGCCATAATCAAAACCAGCGGGTGGATGAGCAGCTCTCTCTCCGGCGAGAAATCCGTTGGGATAATGATAGATTCGTTCCCGGGCTTCTTCAACGGTGGGAACCGGAATGATTTTGGAAGCCCCATTGGCGAGGGCGGTGATGATGGTGCTGCTAGCGCGGAGGACATCAACCAGCACTATAACGTGGTTTTGGGTGACGGCTTCAGCGAGGGCTTCCGGACCAGAGCTATGATTAACTGAAATGGAGTCTGACATAACAAAATATGCACCACGGTGTTGTCGGGTTTAAGGTTTTGGAGTGCCCACCTTGTCAAGTTGGCGATAATAATAGAGGATACGGTATACCACAGTGAGATGGCTTAAAATTGCCACCACGATAAGCCCCAGATACAACATGGGAGGAAAAAAGAAGGAAAATAAACTGGCGAGGACTAAAATAAACAGGCGTTCGGAACGGGCTGCAAGTCCAACATCGGTATCCGTCACACCGGCCGCTTGGGCCCGACTACGTACATAGCTGACTAGAATGACCCCAATTATCGCGGTGGTGACCCACCACCAACTTGGTCCCCATTGTGGAAAGGGATTGGGCAGCCAGAGAAAAGGAAAAAGCACTATCACGTCAGCAAACCGGTCCAGCACCGAATCAAGAAACCCACCCGCTCGCGAAGCTCGATTAGTCTGCCGTGCTACTTCACCATCCACACCGTCTAATAATCCAGCAACAAAGACCAGCAGACCATAAGCAATGATCCACTGATACAAGATAAGTAGTAGCGTGGCCAAGCAAGCGAAGAAAAATGCCAGTGCGCTAATCCCATTCGGCGAGATATGCAGACGAATAAAGCCGCGGGCTAGAAGCCGTACCAGGGGACTGAATACCCGTCGAAGGCGAATACGTGAAGGCATCTTCCTCACATCCAGTTACTTTCAATGAAGGATACTTCCATGCGCATCTAACACCGCCGCGCGTAAATCTACGTTCGAGGGAACCTGAGTGTGTGGTAAGGTGATACATTGGGCGAGTTCGGAATTCGACTGTATAACCGTGTTGTCCCCAAGAGTGGATCCATCACGAATGAGACAGTTCTCCCCTACTTGAACGTGGGCTCCGAAGAGCACAGGCCCTTGGATTTGTGAATGACGCCCTAAAATTAAATTCGCAGTTTCTAATGGTCCTTCCAAAGATTTGTCAGCTGGGATAAACCTCCCCGGAGGGCGTTGATAGGGTGGCCAACCATCCGTTAAGAGATAATGATTCAAACGTACCAAATCATGTGGGGTGTCAACATCAGCCCAAGCCGTAGTTGTGATGGGTATTCCTTGAATTTCACCCCCCTCCGCAAGCCAATGTTGCAGCATTGTAAATACTGTATAAGAAATGTTGGGGCCTTCGGGCAGTGGTTGGTCCAAGAATTTAGGCATCGCCCGGAGTGCAGGTAAATTGGGAAATGCTTCCGGAAGAATTGTTTTCGATTGGAAAAGTTCAGTTATCTGGTTGGATCGATTCATCTTTACCTGGGAACCAGATTGTTTCTTCTGAGGATCAAAGAGCATAGCCATTGGGGAAGGCGTGGATATGAGAAGTTGTAGATTTTGGGGAGAAACATACAGGTCAGTGGGAACAAGTATGAATGGTTCGTCAGTGGACAGGTAAGGGATTACGGCTTGAAAGGAAGCAAAAGGTCCATATTCCCAATCTTCGGCTAGCACCGGGGTAATAGCCGAGGGGAGTTCTATGGTGGAGAGAAAATCATGCATTTGGTCTGCCGCATATCCGATGCTGACATAGATTTCAGTACAACCAGCTTCGGAGAGTGCAGACAAGAGATGTTCAAGGAGTGGGAGATTTACCAGAGGAAGTAGCGGTTTGGGAGTGTACTCTGTTAGCGGCCAGAAACGTTCGCCACGCCCACTGGCTAGAATAATTCCTTGCAAAGATTGTTCCTCGAACAGGTTTTAGGCTAGAACGCCTTCTACAATGGTGGTGGCAATTGAAAAATGAATAGGCGTCACACCATTGACCCCGAAAACCTGGATTTGAACCTTATCCAAGAAGCCGCGGCTCGCATCAAGGAGGGACAAATCATTGTGCTCCCCACAGATACGGCTTATGGCTTGACGGGAAACCCTTCTGACGCTTCAGTTGTACATCGAATTCTCGAAGTGAAGCAGCGAACCGCAAAATCAGGTATGCCACTGCTAGCTGCTAGCTTAGTCCAAGCCCAAAAGCTTGTCAGCCTTCCTCCGCTAGCTGAGAGAATTGCGAAGAAGTTTTGGCCGGGAGCCCTTACCCTCATTGCGTCATCACATCACGAGTATCCTGTGGGGATTTTGGGTCCGCAGAATTCACTAGCGGTCCGTGTTCCTAACCATCCTGTGACTTTGGCGATAATACAGGCTACGGGGTATCCAATCATTGGGACCAGTGCGAATATCTCTAACAAGCCTAGCCCACGAACAGCGGAGGCGGCTGCCTTTCAGTTGGGAGGGCTTGTGGATTTCATTCTGGACGCAGGACCCACCCAATATTCGAAGGACTCCACAATCATTAATTGCACAGTCGACCCCCCACAAATCATTCGTTCAGGCGTCGTGGCAAGAGCGAAACTAGCCCCCTTCTTGAAGGTAAAAAAAGACAAAGGATTCTGACTGCATGGGTTGGTTCCTGAAAACTTAAAAATGGATACGTGCACCCTTGAGCCGTATGCTATCCGTCAACGATCAATTCAACCTCTTGTTATCCTGTCGCCAATTCCAAGAGGCAGAAAGCTGTCAGGAGCTTCGTCGAATAATCGACGACGAATCAGAACTTGGACCCTTGGAATGGTGCAAACTGACAGGCATTTCCTGTCTGGTCGTCGCGAGACACGAAGGAGACCCCCACGCTTTTGTCATGCGCATTGGACAACTTGTGAAAAAAATGCCATGGATTGTGCGTGATTTGCTGAAAATCCAACCCATCGACCTCGTTGTTGCCAGCACCATGGAGGCGATTCGTGACGGTAGTAAAGAGCTGGCAAAACAGATGCCAGAAGGGGCAAAATTCCGCGTAAACCTTAATCGTCGTGATACTAAGCTAGATCGTAAGAAACTCTTGCATGAAATCGCCATTCAATTCCCCGGAAAAGTAGATTTAGAAGAGTATGAGAGGATTGTCGCGGTTGAAATCCTCGGACCAGTCACTGGTCTAGCCCTACTACGCGAAGAAGAGAGTGTAACCCTTCGTCGTCCCTAACGCGAGATAGCAAGAAGAGCGCAGCGGTCGTAGACGATTTTTTTCAGTGCCTGCCTTCGATCTTCAAGCTCCATTGATGGACTAATGGCCATCAATTCATCCTCACGGATTTGAAACGCTTCTTGGATAACATGTTCTTTGTGTTCAGTAGTAATTTCTAAAACCGAAGTATCATCAGTTCCCTCAACAACGGATAAGAACCCGCGGTATGCCGTTTCGAGGGAGGCAGCCTCTGAATTAGTCAATACTCCGCCGAATTGACAGGTAGCACTTGTGACTCCCATCTGATTCAACGCTTCTGTGATTTGACGTTGTGCGGCGGCAAATCGTAGAATTTCCATGGCAAGGGTAGAGGCGCGATTGGTCTTGTGATGGAAGGCGGTGTATGCATGAAGGGTTGCAAAGAGTAAATGATCTGGACCTGCTACCTTAGTGGCATCCACGATTTGAAGCGTCAACCGATGAGTGGACTCGAATTGCTTAGTGAGCTTAGTTATTGTTTCAGGTATCAATGGTGTTGGTCGAGTAAACCCAAAGACGCCTACTTGATGCGATTCGGTGCCAACGAAGACTTCCTGCACAAGGAGAGGAGACATGTAATGTTTTCACCGTGGATGAGGATAATCCTGATGCGATTAGAAGGGAAGGCTCCAGAAAAACCAATCGGGTAGCAAAAAGGGGAATTGAATGCGCACCACAAACGCCACAAAAAGGGCGAAAATGAGGGCGAATGTAGTGACGAGAAGCATGGCGTAATCGCGTTTTCGGAGTGACAAGTCATACAGGCTTGTTCGCTTGGCAGTGGATCCAAAGGCGCGGGATTCCAAGCTTTCAGCGACTTGTAGTGCACGACGAATGGAGCTGACAATGATGGGGATGAGGATGGGTATGTAGTTGCGTACTTTTTGCAGGATGTTTCCCCGTTCAAGTTCTAGCCCTCGTGACATCTGCGCGTCTCGAATTGTTTCTGTTTCTGTGGCTATGGTGGGTACATAGCGCACCGCCATGGAGAAGGCAAAGGCGAACTCATAGGGGATATGCATTTTGATGAGGGCTAATGCGAAATCATCGGGATGAACGGTGAGAAAGAAGAGGGAAAAAGCCGTCATCAGGACGATTAATCGGAGCACTGTTGAGATGGCGAAGGAGAAGGAGATGAAGAACGAATTGATAATCAAGATGAACCCAGCAAGAATTGCTAGTCCTTGAAGGCTTTTGAACCATTGTCGAGTGGATCGGGCAAACAAAATGAAGGGAACCATGGAGAGGAACACGAGGAGGAGGGGGATTATTTGGAGAAAGAGCATGCCGATGATAGAGAAGGTGACCGCCATGAAGAAGGTGGTCCGGGGATCTAGGCTATGCATGAAGGTGGCTTTTTGCTTGAACCGGAAAGCCTCAAATATCGCAGCCATGCTAGTTCACCGTCTCCCCCGAAGTAGTTGATTCACGGCCTCAATGGTTTCGTCAAGAGTGGTTACATTGGTAGGGAACTGGGGAAATTGCTTCGCCATTTGATGTGCAAACTGTGTGAGTTGTGGTGGTAGTAAACGAGCCCGATCTAAAAGGCGTGGGGTACTCAGGATTTGGTTGGGGGACCCGTCTGCAATCAATTGCCCGTTTGATAGGATGATAAGCCGGTCGACGGCGCGGATAGCAAATTCCACATCATGAGTGACCAGTAATAGGATGTGCTCGGGATCACGGAACGAGTCAATGAAGTTGAGCAGTTTGGCTTTCTGCAAGGCATCTTGGGCTTGGGTAGGTTCATCTAAGATGAGGACCTTCGGTTCAACACAGAGTACAGACGCCAAAGCCAAGCGTTTTCTTTCGCCTCCACTGAGAAGAAAGGGAGATTGACCTCCGTAGCGAGTGAGTCCGAATAGTTCCAGATACTGGGCTACGCGATTGTCTACCTCTTCTTTCGAAAAACCCAGATTTCGTAATCCAAAGGCCACCTCAGCCTGTAAGGTATCAGCGAAAAGCTGATGGTCAGCATTCTGAAAAACGAACCCTACTGTTTTCGCCAATTGGGCTGTCGATGTGTCACGCGTATCGATGTTATTTACATACACGGCGCCGGTTGTGGGTTTGAGTAGACCGTTGATGTGCTTCACAAGAGTGGTTTTTCCTGCACCATTTTCTCCCATGAGACCCACTACTTGGCCAGGTTCTAATTCGAGGTTGATATTCTGGAGGACAGGCTGGCCAGGTTCATATTCAAACCCGACGTCTTTGAACAGAATCATCGTCGTACCTCCTTGAGTATCATACCAATTGCCTCGTCAACAGAAAGTGGCGTCGTTGCACGAATTCGCGGATTATCGAGTTGCTTCATTAGCTGGATTATTCGTGGGATGGCTACACCAACTTCAGAGACCGAGGGGTTGTTGAAGACCTCAGCAGGAGGCCCCCGCATCAGGATTTTCCCATTATCGAGAACAATGAGCTCTTGGATAAGAGGCAATACGAGTTCTAATCGGTGTTCAATAAGAAGGACAGTGATCTTCATCTCCTGATTCAATTTTGCTATGAGCTTCAGAATTTCAAAAGCTGATAAGGGATCAAGATTTGCTGTTGGCTCGTCTAATACGAGAATATCGGGTTCAAGGGCAAGAATCGCGGCAATAGCTACGCGTTGTTGCTCACCTCCGGAGAGCTCATAGGGTGCCTTATCACGTAGTTCTAAGAGGTTATTCTGATTAAGCAGGGTCTCAACTCGCTGACGGATTTCATCACGAGGAACACCAAGGTTCTCAGGTCCGAACGCTAATTCACGTTCCACTGTAGGAGCAACCAACTGGTTTTCCGGATTTTGAAACACCAACCCTACTTTCTGTGCGAGTTCATGGGCTTGATGCTCTTGCGAGTTCAATCCTTGGACGATGACACTCCCTTCCAAATCCCCGGGGTGAAAATGGGGAATAAGACCATTTAAACACCGCGCCAACGTGGTTTTCCCACACCCACTTGGCCCAACGAGACCAACGAAAGCGCCCTGGGGAATGAAAAGCGAAATATCATCTAACACCTTCGTGTCAGAGCCCGAATAGGTGAAGGACAACCCGTTAATTTCAATGCTCACACGATGTCACCTATCAGAACCTTGATCAGAAGCTGGCTGAAATTCAGCCTGATGAGCTTTTAGAGCTTTCCGAATCAATTGGAGAGCAAGTCCCAAGGCATGATCACTGGAAGCCACACCATTCGCTCCAGCAGCCGAAGGATGACCACCGCCAGCGCCGCCAATCATTTCCCCTAAGGGTTCCATGACATCTCGTGCCAAGTCAAGACCCGTCTCCTGGTTCACGGACAAGTTCGAACGGGCACTAATTCGAACCTCATCATGTTTATCAGCACAAGCAATTGCAATATCAGCCCCGAGCCCAATGAGTGCTCTGCACACGCTGGCCTCATAGGATCGGATTTTCGTCGCGACAATGAGCAGACCGAACTCATCGTATACCACTGTGCGTTGGGTCGCTTTCAAGCGAGCGATGCGTTCAGATTTATCTAATGGGGTTGATAATAGTGAGAGTACCCGTTCATAATCGGCACCATGTTGGAGTAAGATGAGAAAGTGCTCAAAGGTATTTTTCATGGCAATGTGAAAGTGTCTTGAATCATAGACAAGACCGCAGGCTAACTGCGTGGCTGAATCGGCACTTAACTTATGGGTGCTTGCCTGCCAGAGAAACAAGATGAGTTCAGCTGTGGACCGGATTTGGTCATCATATAGCAGGTAGTTCGTCAATTGGGGGAGATTTTTGTGAGGTGCGTGATGATCGATGCAAAATATTGTGGCTCCTTTTCGTGGCAGGTGTGAGGTAAGATCACCTAACTGTTCAACATTGTTCAAATCGATCAATACGATAGTGGAATGCTGGGCGAGTTCCTCTGGGTCCGTGAGTTCTATTTGGTAATGAGTGACAATATTGTTGGCTGAGCGGTTGAGGCTTTCGGCGAATATCTGTGATCGAATCTGAGCTTCCTGCGAAAGCAATTGGGCTAATGCTGCAGCACTGCCGATTGCGTCAGGGTCTGCACTTTGATGCAAGACTAAAGCCACCGAATCCTTAGCCTTCTGCAACAAGGTTCTCAGGAACAGGGAAGGATTGAGTTGTTTCAAGAAAACTACCGCCATCAGAATAATCGGTTGAAGGGCGGAAAGGTCAACGACGGAGACTAGCCAGCAGGAGTGGGGCCAGGTTGTCCAAGCATACCTCGAAGAGTGTCTTGGAGAGTATCATATTGTTTACGCAATTGGGTTTCTTGTTTTTCAAGGGATTTTACCCGTAGCTCAAGCGCCTCAATCTGCTCTTTTAGAGAGTTGGTCGCCTTGGTTTTAGTGGTTTTAAAGAGCAGTGGTCCAGAGGCTTGATAGATCACACTTTTTTCAGTTAATCCACTTATCTGCTCTTGAGCGTTTTTAGTTTCTGCGAGCTGCTGTTTAACTTGAAGCAATAAGGCAGTAACGTATTGTAGACTATCACGTGTTTGCTGAACCCGAACAAGCTGCTGACGAACACGTGGTGGAAGCTCTTCACCCATTTTTCTTCACCATTAGTTGGTTCACCCCATCAGCCACCAAATATAAGCGCATCAGCGACGTGGCCGCCGCGCGAAGGGCATTTACATCCGAGGCTGTGAGGTGAAACACGATTTCAGTTCTGGTGGACTTACTGTGAAGCTTGACTCTTTTTGAATCTATCGACGACAATTCCGGTTCTAGGGCGGACCATATAACCGTCTTGTTGTGTAGGTTTTCTGGATGCAGCGTGATTGTCAATGTGTAAGATGGGGATTTTACCATCGTTTCGGTTCCCCCATGGAACGGTTCAGGAAGTGTTTCACTCGCAGAGCAGGACCAAGAAGATTTGTTTCATCTGGCGAAACAAAGTCCATGGCTTTGTATCGGGATACTGCTACACGTAAGATGGCTGTATTATTTGAAGCAATTGGTAGTGCATCACGGTTAACACAAGGTGCATCAAGGGCTTTGGCTAATACGGTGGCTTTGTTTTGATCATAGGAAGTGTCGGCAAGTACGACCAGGTGCTTGATTGTTCGCGGTCGCTGATTTTTTTGATCCCGGAGGAGTTGCACTGATTGGAGAATGATCGTTGGTGACTGGAACTCCCAGGTATCTTGAGAATGATGCAAGAACCCGATACGCCCCGGATTCCCATGAAATGCACCTACGAGTAGTATACGAGTGGCACCTTGATCGAAGGCGGTTTCACAGAATTCGTCAAAGGCTTGTTTTCCACGGGTTACTCGTATCGAACCTGGAATAACCCGGTTTAGTTCCTTAATGAAGCTACGGATTCGTTGGGTGGGTTTTCGAGTAGTACCGATGGCTATCACTTTGTTCGCCGGCTAGCCGAGCGTTCACGGAAAGAGCGGAGTATCTTCTGGGCGTCCGTGGCAGGGCTATAGGCTCCACCGGTGAAGGTGTATCCGCATTTGCGACAGTTCCAAATGCCTGTTGAAACGCGGCGTACTGCCTTCGTTTGACAGCTCGGACACTTGTGCAATACCTTTAGATTAGACTCAATCTTCGCGACTCGCTGACGGAGGGTAACGCCGTATCGGGCTCCAAAGCGCCCTGCAGTTCCTACTTTTTTTGTACGTCCCATTAGATTACTCACCTTTAGGGAAGCTGTGTGCGTATCTTTTTAACAATTTTGTTAGCACGTTCAACGCAATCAATTACTTCTTGCCGAGTAAATGGACTGGTTCCCCATTTTTGCATTGATGCAATCGAGTCGTCGCCATCGATGGCAATGGAGAGGCGGGCATCCATCACCTTTTCTTCTGCAAGGTTTGGATCAATGATGATACTACTACCAATCTTGGCAAAAGTTAGAGTCAGTGGAGGAGGACCCATTTTTAGCGGAGTGGTGTCTTCCAGGAGCTCAGCTTCACCACTTTCAGGAATGTTAATCTTGGGTAACTTTGTATCTTTCAAGGCGCAAACTCCAGCGATGGAGGCTGCATCGATGAGGTTGCCATGATCAGCTAATATGTACAGGTCCAACAACACCATGTAGACATGTTCACCTTCCTTGATGCACAGCTCAGTTCGGTTGATGGCGCTTGAATGGCGGATTCCTCGATCAACGACTCGCGATAATTCGATGGACTGTTCATCGGGAGGTCCAAGTTCAAAGGTGGGAGAGGCAATGGGGAAAAGTTCTGATGAAGTGATTACCACTCCTTCATTGGGAGTGTCAGGGAATGGTTTCCCAACCTGGATTTTTACACCAGCTAATACGCGGCTCTTACCGAGCCAGACTTCAGCTGAGCCTTCGGCTTTAGTTATATGTCCCAATTTAATTTTGATTGGGCGGACATCATCAAAACCGCGTCCGTCAATGCGTTTTCCCTCTCGTAGTAGGGCTAGAATCTGTTCGCGTTCGATTTCTGTTACGATATCCATTTCTAATCACTTCTTGGCTTGGGCTTCCATTGTTTTCGAGCGCGTGCTCTTCTTGGTAGGTTTGGGTTTCGTTTCTTTTGCTTCCGTCTTTATGCGTTTCGCACGCTTCTTCGGTTTTTCAGGCTCTTCAGCGGGCTCCTTGGCAGGTTCTTCTTCGAAAACTTCGTCTTCAGGAGAAACGTCAGGTTCATCACCGATTGTTTCACGAATTTGTGCGTATTTTTCGAGCAGAACCGTTTTCTGCATTTCTTGAATCCGATGAATGCCATTTTCAGCCATACTGAGGGCTTGCGCAAATTCAGCAGCAGTAAGTTTTCCATCCATTTGGAGAAGAGTAATTTCTCCACGATCTGGGGACATAGCGAGTGGAATATCTGCTTCCCCGATTTTATCTTCAATATCGTTTAAGTCCACAGCTATTTTGCCATCGATTTTTCCAGCAGCACAACCTGCAACGAGGCCACGCATTGGAATTCCTGCATCAGCAAGAGCCAAAGACGCTACTGTGGCACTGGCGCATCGTGAACCCCCATCGGCTTCTAAGACCATGATGAATACATCGATGGCGGCGCGGGGATACATTTTGAGAAATAACAGGGGCTCAAGAGCTTGACGTAGCACCATAGAGATTTCATGCTCTCGACGGCTTGGAGCCGGACGTTTTCGATCTGACACAGAAAAGGTGGCCATACGATAGGTAACCCTTAGAAGCGCCCGATCTGATTGAGCAAGGTGTCTTGGATGAAGTTCGCGAGGGCCGTACACGGCGGCCACAATTTTATTCTTACCGTGTTCGATATAAGCGGATCCATCAGCACGACTGAGATAGCCAACTTCTAAGTGGATTGGTCGGAGCTCATCAAGTTTTCTACCATCTGTACGGAGCCCTTTGGCATCTATCAATGGTTGTTCTGCTTCAGCTTTTTTATCACTCATTCTTTTCACCATTTTGTTCTGTGAGTTTTGCAGTTATGAAGTCTCGAACGCGATCAGTTAATCCACTGGTGTGAGCTTCACGTTCGATTTGACGAATTGCTTCCTGTGCAATTTCCATTCGAGCAGGATTTCCTTTTAGCCACACAATCCCATTCTGCCCAACAACAATATCGACTTGGAGTTCGGATTTGAGCATATTTATCATCGAGCCCTTTCTTCCAATGAGCCTGGGGACCCGAGTAGGGATTATGTTCATTAGTACCCCACCACGAACCTTCCCTAGTCCGCGACCAAGGGTGGTAACGAGGGGATCACGTGTTCGGTCTGCTGCAATGATTTCAGCAACCACCGTTTCACCAACGTCGTAGTATCTTCGGAGATTGTCCTTGGCGTGTGTTGCATCACGGCGAGATAGTGCATGCATAACTGGAAGCATTGCCGGATATGGGCTGTGAAAATCTAAAAGCCAGCCGTTCAAGGTTACTTCAACAACATTTCCAATTATGATATCTCTGGGTTTTGGTACATACTGCCCTTTTAGGGGGACTACGTAGACCGTTTTTCCCTTCATTTTTGCTAAACCAATCACCGAGGCGTATACTTTCTCCTGTTCCATATAGGCCCCTTCACCTGTGTGATAGTCACCTTCAGCGAGGAGCTGTCCAGGGACGACGATGTCTTGTTGTTCAAAATGAATTGACACTTGAGGTTAGCCTCCTACATTGTTTCCTTCTTTAAGATTTTAATTTCTGCTCGACCGCGGGTAAGATTGTTAAGAGCTTCAATCAGTTCCCCTCTAAGGCCTGCTGGCACCTCAACGATCGCAATCCAGGACCCATCTTTTTGCCATTCGTCTTTGGCAATGTGCCCTTGCTGCTCCACAATGCCGTAAGCCTTGGGAGCAAAATCAGGAGGGATCTTGATGGCAACTTGTTGAATTTCCATTCGGATCGGAATAATTGGTTGGAGCGCTTTGACGACGTCTCGGGCTTGTTCCTCTGCCGTCCGGGTGGAATCGATGACAACGTGCGCTTCATTCATTGCTGATTCGATACGAGTGGGGGGATGCGGAAGTCCAGTCTTGGGGTTGATTGAGTTACGGACAATTATATCTATCACTTGACGTCGGCGCTTCTCAACCATCTCTCGTCGTTGTTCAGTGGTAAGCTGGAGCGAGCCTTTTTCGAGAATGATGCGAGCAACTTCAAGCTCATCAGTGGTTCCAAAAGCGTCCTCTAAGGTTTCTATTGGAGCCTTCTTACTTCGTAACGCATCCTCGAAGACAGTCTCACCCTGGAGTATCTCTCGGACATCGACCTCTTCGCCTTGTTTAAAGTTCCAAGCTAATTTCGGGTCAACGATGAGCTCGAACCGATGTCCATGGGTGTCTAATCGAGCTATAGCTGCATCGCCTAAATCGACCCGTTTGTCGCCACGCATTCCACCCAATCCAGACATACCAAACACCTTTTTCCGAACTAGCTTGACTCCAGCAACTGCTGAACGGATTGACCATCAAGGATAACGAATTTCTTATCAATCATTGTTATTTTGGCGGCTAAGAGCCCACCAGGTTGGATAGGTGCAGGTGATGTTTCCTTGTGAATCCGAACGGCCAGCTGCAACGCATCATCAACAGTAAGCGAGGGAGAATATTCCTTTTCCAACATCGTGTTCATCTGGTCAGCCGCGTTTCCTACGGCATAGGCCTTGTAGCTCCAGAAAACACCGATTGGAGTAACAAGGTAGAGTTGTGGAGTGGAATCAACACCGATTACCAACATAGATACGCCATAAGGACGGGTTCCGCCTTGTTGTGTGTATGATTGTAGGTGATCACTGATTTTCTTACTCAACGCCTTTATGGAAATGGGTTCAGCGAAGGTTAGTCGATTGATTTGTGCGAGCTCTCGGGCATACCGAACAAGTGAACGAGCATCGCCAGATAAGCCTGCGATGGCAGTGCCAATTGATTCGTCTAAGGTGAAAATCTTATCGTTATGGTTTGGTTCTTGAAGAACATGCTTGCGCATAGCAGCAGTTAAAACCACCCCATCTGACCCACGAATTCCGAGAACCGGAGTACCCTTTCGAACCGCCTCAAAGGCGTATTCTACCTGATATAGGCGTCCCTCAGGACTAAATGTAGTCAGAGCAATGTCATAGCTTTGTGTGTCACCGAACAATGAGGGGGTCCTCCATAAACACTGAATAAGAAGAGAGTTTAGTGAAAGCCCTCTTACTCTTACGTTAGTCTTGCAGGTTTGCCGATTAGGTAAAGCGCCTTTAAAATCTTGTTATTGACAGAATCCGATTTTGTGAACTCGGAAAGGTCACCTAGTCTTGAGCTGCGTGGAGATAATAAATGACGCCGATGCAAAGAAGCCCAGTGAGAAGGGCATGAAGCCAACCGAATCCGATGAAAGCAATAACGACGACAATAATCAATAAGATGATGATTTCAAACCAACCAAGGGCTTCACCATAATATTCTCGCAGATTGCCAAACAGAATAACCAGCCCGATGAAAATCAGAACGAGTAGCAAAATTGCTAATACACCAGTAACAACTGGTCCAATGAAGTCCAGAAAGGGACCGACCGGACCCCACCTTGATATCATCAGGGCAATTAAGATACTGAAAAGGACGATGACTACTGCACTAATGACCATACTTCGACGCATGAAACGATGTTCTTGTGAGCTATCTTTTGACATCGCCAGTTGGAACCTCGAGTCGGGTGGCTTGAGATTGCGATGACTCAAAAGGTGAGAAGCTTTTAAGTCTTTGGCTGTAGGTTCACGTATGAGTTCACCCCACGTCGCTCGAATTCAGATGGAACCACTGCATCGTCGGCAGTTATACGCGATTCGCCGACGTGCATGGCCCCGAGAGGGGTGCGCACTGCTTTTAGGTAACTACAATGAAAACGGCCTCATTGCAAAGGTGGTCCGTGTCGTTGAAACTGCTAATATTGCGAAGTCAGTCGCATCCTTTGAAATTGACCCTGAACATCAATATTGCATTCTCACCGCAGCGGCGAATGAGGGATTAGAGCAGGTGGGGATATACCATTCACACCCGGCGCCTCCAGAACCCTCGGGAAGCGACTTGGTATTCATGGAGTACAATCCTTGCGTTTGGGTTATTGATGGCAGGAGAGGACTGCGGTTCCGGATGAAAGCCTATCAGCTGTGGCAGGGATTCTTAATATCCGTCGATATCGATATCGTACCAGAATAAAAGGCGGGGGCTCTCGGCTCGTCGCGAGATCGTCATAGCACAAGGCTCAGTTTGGAGCGGCGGGGCTTCACTGAACCCCGGTGATTTTGGTGACAAAGCGGGCTTTATCTTTTTTGGCATAGACGTTCGTGTCTAACGATACTTACGAGAACGCACGACATGCGTTGGGTCAAGTTGGGGGAGAAAAGCCAAAGCCTTCTTAATGGAGCCGCTGACTCCAACCACATGAATCAGTAAAAGCGTCGAATCAATTTGACGAATTGTTGCAAGGGCCGCACGTAGGGGACGCACCTGTGTGTGCTGACAGCGAATAATAGCACTCTGTTTTTCAGGATGGTAAGCTGTTAACCAGAATCCAATTCGACTCATGCCGAGTTCGCCATATAGCCTCTGGAGTTGGTTCCAGATTGCGTTTCGGAAAGTGGGTTCAGATGGAAGATTCTGATGGGTGAGAAGTCGGATAGCGAGATAGCGTTGGCGAAGCCGCATCGTTACTTTTCCCTCCCGATTTGTACCACTGAGCGGGCGCTAGTTGAATGTCGAATTGCTGAGACAAGGACCTTTGATTCCTGCATCATGGCAGCCTTGGCTAGGTTCTCTGGGACCGATGCAAGATAGCTGAGTGCCATCAGGTCTTGGGGAGAACGAAGCTCACAGGCCCTACTGGCGCCTGAGGTTAATATTAGGGGGCAATCAGCTCGTCTTAGGTGGTCCATAGCCGAGTTCATAACTCGCATCAATCGAGACCGAATAGCACCGTTCAGGACTAGAAGCTTATGCAGGCATATCTCAACGGGTTTGCCCTGATTTGACATTGCTCGGGCAGTTTGGGAATCGATAACCATGAAATCTTCAATCTCTCTAGCCATCACCATATGAACAGCGGGTATCTCAGCGGCTGCAAGCCAAATTGGTTTTGAGCGGCCTTGAATTACCAAGAGATTCGCATTTTTTGTGTGTTTGTCCACTTGAGCACGTAGTCGTGCAGCACTCCGAGGAACGAGTGTTATTCGACGAAAAATCGTTAGCTTTTCATGCACGGCGTCAGCAGTAAAGGCTTTGGATGATTCGATGGCTAGTCCAGCAAACCCTAATGTCGCTGCTACCTTCTGAAGGAGTTGGACCTCCGCTATTTCTGGTTGTGGGGGTAATCGAATGTGGAAGTCATATGCAGACATTCTGTCCCGGTCCTAGATGAGTTGGAACTGTCGGCAGTGATTCTCAATCTGGTTTATGGAGGGCTTTCGACCTGAAAACCGGATGACCAGGCGAATTGAATCACCGCGGTGAATTATGCGGATTCGTCCTTGATAAGCCTCTTGTTTATTAAACCGGATGAAAAGGTCGCCCTTTTCGTCGATGCGGGAGGAAAACGTTCGACCTAGTTGAGCACGATCCGCTGAGGATAATGACTGGCCAATTGAAGTTAAGATTCTTTCAATATGGTCATGTTGGGTTTGTTGCGTTTCTAGGCGAAGAATGGGGTTATGGTAGTGTCCTCGAAGTTTTGTTGTTTTGAATTTTAGTGTGCTTCGTAGGTCTGCAGGAAAGAGATTTTCAACCGCTTTTTGGACCTTTTCAGCATCCTCGGTGGCTTGGACAGAGGCTTGTACAGTTAGTCGAATCGGCCCGCTTTCTGTTGCGGTCACGATTACACACGCTCCAAAAAGAACCGTATACGGCTATTTTCCACGTCGCCCGTATTTTCCAATACTGGGACGTAGTTTCTCAGCACCTGTACCTCGATGGCGTAGCCCGCGAGATGTTTTGCCAGCAGGAGTTAATCCCCTGAAAACACGTCCCTTGTGAGTGGGGTCACTGATCCAGCGAATTCGTGGATCAGCCTGTATAGCGGGATGCGAGGGATCAACGAGTACCACTTCATACCAGAGATTCTTTCCGTCTTCGGCAATGTGATAGGATCCTAAGATACGTAGGTTTGGATACTTTCTAGCGGTCCGCTCCTCAGCAATCCATTGACGGCTGCGCCCAGGGGTAATTTTTACAGTTCCCATCTTTCGGGGTTTGCGACCCATTATGGGTCTTGGTTTTCGTCGAGATCCACGGGAAATGCGTTGGCGTACCACGATGTAACCCTGTTTGGCCCGATAACCAATTTGACGGGCCCGGTCGATTCGTGTTGGCCTATCAATTCGGGTCGTTACAGGTTCTTTTCTCCACTCAATAAGCCGCGTACGAATAAGGTCTTTCAATTCTTTATCAGGGCTCGCATAAAGCTCGCCAATGTGCTTGTACATTGATGTAGGCGCCTCCGCATAATTGGGATAGCGAAACGCTATTGCCTATAAAATTGTTATGCTACTACTTGAGGATAGCCATTAATTTCCCAGCAATAATCACCGAATTGGCACGGGAAGCCTCATTTGTCTCTGCCCCGACATGTGGTGTTGACACCACGTTAGGAAGGGCAACCAGTTTTTGTAAAAGCGGATTATCAAATGGAGGTTCATCAGTGAAAACATCGACCCCAGCTCCACCCAGGTGACCATCAACTAAAGCCTGATAGAGCGCCTGTTCATCAACAATTCCACCACGGGCCGTGTTGATTAAGATGGCACCTTTGGGCATAGCGGCTAGCTCCTTCTCACCAACGAGCCCTCGAGTCTTCGGCGTTAAGGGAACATGCACCGTGAGAATGTCAGATACCGAAAGCAGCTCCTCCACCTGAACATACTGGACACCTAGCTGTTTCATCACTTCAATACGTTCAGGCAGCAAATCAAATCCATATACAGACATTCCAAATGCCAATGCCCGTTTTGCCACTTCTTCACCAATGAGCCCAAAACCCCAAATACCCATACGGCGACCTCGCATTTCGCCACCTTTACTCGTTTTCTTGAGCCATTCTCCGCGACGAATTCCTGAATCTGCATACGCAATCTTGCGAAGCACATTAAGCGCCAAAGCAAACACAAGCTCGGCGACAGACACTGAAGGGCCTTCTGGGGAGTTAACAACTGCAATTCCTTTCTCCTTTGCTGCTTGGCTATCTACATTGTCTAATCCCACACCCGCACGAGCTATGACTTTCAAGGAGGTGCCAGCGTCAATCACTTCCTTCGTCACCTTCGTTCGACTCCGAACAATGATTGCATCATACCCTTCAATTGACTTCAGTAATTGTTGAGCAGTGATATCTGTTTGGAGATCGAGATTAAATCCAGCTTTTTGGAGCTGTTTGACAGCATCTTCGTGGATAGTATCGGCAACCAAAATGCGAACCTTTGTCATGTGTTTCACCAAACCTTCATTTCACAATGTTTTTCTTTTCGTTGGGATGGATTGTTATCTTCCAATGCAGCAATCGCTGTCATTTATTTGTTATCGTTAATAATAATGCAGGGAGGCGACATTTAGTGCTGATTGGAATTGTTGGAAAACCCTCTTCAGGGAAGAGCACGTTTTTAAACGCCGCGTGTCGAACCGCAGCCAAGGTGGGAGCTTACCCGTTCACCACTATCGACCCGAACCCAGGAAC
Organism: Candidatus Hermodarchaeota archaeon; assembly: GCA_016839365.1. Classification (GTDB taxonomy): domain Archaea; phylum Asgardarchaeota; class Hermodarchaeia; order Hermodarchaeales; family Hermodarchaeaceae; genus Hermodarchaeum. The sequence goes on along the minus strand of JAEOUH010000009.1, from coordinate 9,354 downwards.
GGCCTATGTTCGTGTCGATTGCCTTTGTCAGGAATTTGAGGTTACCTGCAATGCCAAGAATTCCGTTTGCCGCGATGGGATCCGCCTCATCCCCATCGATATGTTAGATGTTGCTGGCCTTGTCCCTGATGCCCACCTTGGACGGGGGCGAGGTAACGAGTTTCTGAGTGACCTAAGCCGTGCGGATGCCTTCATCCATGTCATAGATACATCCGGATCCTTAGATGGGGAGGGACATGATGTAGAACCCGGAACTTGGGATCCCCGTCAGGATGTTGAGTTTCTTGAACGAGAAATCACCATGTGGCTAGTCCAAATCCTACAACGAGACTGGCGGCGCATTTCACGGAGAGCTGAAACAGAGAAACTGAAAATCAGTGCCCTATTAGGCGAAAAACTCTCAGGACTCCAAATTAGCGAACAGGTGATTAAAAACGCCATTCGTGATGCTGAACTGCCAACGACAAAACCAACCGAATGGACGGATGAGGAGCTTGAAAGGTTTGTGCATTATCTACGACGACGTGCAAAGCCCATGGTAATCGCAGCGAATAAAATTGACCGCCCAACGGCTGCCCACCACTTGGAGGCGCTACGTGGACTAACTGATGAAATCGTGATTCCATGCACTGCCGCAGGAGAATTTGTGCTCCGTAATCTGAGTGAAAAGGGTGTTATTTCCTATCAACCGGGTGGAACTCGCTTTGAGATCTTAGCCCCCAATGAGCTAGGCGAGACGGAACAATCCCAATTACAGCGATTACAAACAGAGATTTTGGACCAGTATGGATCCACAGGGGTTCAACAAGTCTTGAATACGGTGGTCTTTGACGTCCTTCAACTCATCCCAGTCTATCCGGTTGAGGATGCGGGAAAGCTCTCAGACCATGATGGTAATGTGCTTCCGGATGTCTATCTGGTTCCCAAGGGGACCACGGCTCGACAACTTGCCTACAAAATCCATACTGAGTTAGGAGATACGTTCATCCACGCCCTTGACGCTCGAACTAAAAAGCGTGTGGCAGAAAATTATGAATTACAAGCCAATGATGTAATCCGTATCGTGGCTGCAGGAGCCACTCACTGAGACTAGCCTTGGCGTTCATAATGGCCCCAGTTCTTTTTGGATCCAAAGCTTCGCACGCCACGGCGTACTAATTGGTTGCGGAGCTCCTTAGCATGATGGGCTTTAATTTCGCCCCGCTTTTCTAAGAAGTTGATGATTTCCAGGGCTTCATCCTCGGTGGAACAACGTCGTAGAAAATCAATCACATCTGGTGAATACCCAGCAAACGGTTCTTCTCCGCTTCTCACTGGTTGGTGGGTTCGATGTGTCTCTTCCCACCGTACCCCATCAACTCGGACTTCGGACCCAGAGGATTTGACCTCGTTTGCCAAGTGTGGTAGACGCTCTAAGATTTTTTCAGATAAATCCTCACAATCAGGGTCCGTTTCCTCCTCTGCTTCGTTTGGTATCTCCGATGAATCTAGAGTCTTTTTCTTCTTGGTTGCTTTCCGTGTTGATACCATAATATGGTCCCAAGCTAGGATTGTGATCGATTACTGGTCAAGGTTGGCAAACCGTCGCAATAAAATATTGCGATTGATGCCCACATCAATTCTGTCCCAGCTAAAGGTCGTATCCGTGGAGTAATCAGCGGTGGCCAATGATTCGAGATTTAATCCTAGTTGTTTTCCGGTTTGGAACCAAGTGCCTGCGGTGATTTGTTCTTGTTGTGCTACTTCGAGTAATAAGGGGGCTAGATTACTTGAGCCTCGAGATAAGACCGTTTGAATAACTGCCCATCGAGGATTAGTCAAATCAAGTTGGATGCGTCCATAACGCCGAAGATTTTCCAGAATTTGCAGCCGCTTTTTCAGCGTTTTGAGCGTGCTCAGACCCAACCATTGGTAGGGGGTATGTGGTTTGGGGATGAATGGTGACACACTCACGTGGATACGATGACTTCTTTCAGTTAAGGCTAATAGGCTGAGGCAAAAATCGTGAATCGCAGCCACATCATCATCGGTCTCGGTGGGCAATCCCACCATAAAGTATAGTTTGAACTGTGAAAAACCTGCATCCAATGCGGATTCAAAGGTCTGCAGAAAAGTGTCATCAGGGATAGATTTTCCGATGAGTGTTCGAAGGCGCTCTGAACCCGCCTCAGGAGCGAAGGTAAGTGTGCGTTGTCCCCCTTGGAAAATCAACGGAAGGATTTCCGGATTGGGGAGATCAGCGCGAAGTGAAGGAACAGAGAGTTGGTGCCCCTTATCTACAATCGTTGTAAGAAGTGGCACAAGTTCTGAGTGGTCAATAAATCCTGAGGCCAGCAAGGCTACTTTGTCTACTACGGTACACCGAGTTCCTTCATCGATAAGGCGGCTCAGCGTACTCAATGTGCGTTCACGACACGGACTGGTTTGATAGCCAGTCATGCAAAAATTGCACCGCCGATCACACCCCCGAGAAATTTCAACCAAAAGGCTCTGCCCAAAAGTTGGCTCAAGCTCTGGAGGGAATGGCGGGTCCGGTAACACCTGACAGATGGGATGAAACGCGGAATCTAAATCGGTGATATAGGCGCGTTCCGCTTGATCCTTTTCTGATAACAAAAAGTGATTATCCAAACGACCATTCAAATCTTCTTGGGATTTGGCGGTGAGAAGGGCATCAAGAAGCTGGGTATAGACCGGTTCAATATCTCCAACCTGAACCACATCGGTGAAAGGGAGGAGAGGAAAGGGGTTGGACAGGGCACAGGGACCTCCAACTATCACCCAGGGACGCTTTCGATTTGCTGCCAGCGGTGGAACCCCCGATCGAACCAGCATCTCAACTACATGGACGAAATCGATTTCAAACTGAAGAGAAAAGGCCACAACATCAAATTCAGAAAGAGGTTGTCCAGACTCAAGCGACCTTGGAGCCTCCCCGGGAACATAAAAAACTCGCTCACATGCAACCGCTGGATTAGCATTGAACTGTGCGTACAACAAATGCACAGCGAGACTCGTCATGCCAACACGATACGCATTCGGATAACACAATGCCATACGCAGCTGGACCTTCCGCCAGTCTTTCTTCACAACATTGCGCTCCCGAAATTGTAACGGCATTTTCATTCCAGCTTTAGGTGTCTTCAAAGGTTAAGATATTATGGTCTTTCCCCTAGCCCAGAAGCTTCGTTAAAAAAATATTCTACCTTGAATGGAATTCGAAGGGAGAGTCCCAGTATGGGACAAGATGCAACGAAAGAAAGCGGGCGTCTACTCGCTGGAGAGCTGTACTAGGGAATGGAGGGAAGGTGATTCCACGGCAATTCGACCTTTCATGGCTTCAAGCTCGGCTAAAAATGTTCTGAGGGCTTTAGCTCGCTTGAAGACACGAACAATCCCCAACTCAGTAATCCGGAGAACCGCAACACGATTCATTACCTCAACGTAGATGCCACCTAGATATAGATCGTGCTTCAGAAAGATTCGCCGCCCGGATTCGTTCTCTACATTTCGGGCTTTCCAAAAACCCTGCCGCTGGAGTGTTCGAGCAAACATAGTAAGCCAGACCCTAGCCATTTGGCGCATCTATTGTTAATAAGCCTTACCGGTCAGCTTTCGCAGAATACTGTTTTAAATCGGTTCAAAAAAAGAAGCGAGGCTCGGTCTAAAGCCCTTGCTTTCAAACCTCATTCTTAAGTTAGAAAACTGATTTCAAGCTCGTATAAAAACCGTCTAATATCTCCATAACATGCGCGCGCTTAAAGGAGGTATTATCGTTTCTGACAACCAGCACGTGGAAAAATGGAAACCTAGGCTGCAATGGCGACTAAGTCTAGCCCGCCGCAGCGACTGGTTGGGTAAGTAGCTTGCTTTTTCGGATCTCGCTTTTTCGGAGAGGAAAAATGGTCTTCGCTTTGTTGTAGATGTCACTGCCTATTTTACCAAGGACACATTCTTGGATGAAGGCATCGAAGTTAAGGCGTTTTGCGCGTTTTGTAATGATTTTTTCCATGACTTCACGAATAGCCGATTGTTGTGTTGCTTTAGCTCGGCGAAGTGGAAAGGCAATGGCATAAATCCGAATCTGGTAGCCATCTTTGGTTGTCACATCAAAGATGCCATCGATGCGGCTGCTTCCCCTTCGGACGAGGCTGCGTAGGTAGTCACGAGAGAAGTCGTGGCCAGCAAAGTGGGTGTAGGCTTTTTCACCTTTCACTTCATTGATCTGGAAGTAGAGTTTGATGTGGATTTGATTAAAGTCGCCTGAGATGGCATAAAGTGTGGTCTCCACTTTCCGACCCACTAGGATCTTAGCGTTTCCTGCAGGTGTCTCCCCGATTTCTACGTTCCCAAATGAGGAGGGGGCCACCATCATATACCAGCGTTTTTCGCGCCACTTATCGCGAACTCGGGATTGTCGGCTCATGGTTCTTTACCTTTTGTGCTATAGTAGCTTTTCGTGAAGCGTGAAGGGCAAAATCAGACTCAGCTATTTAATTGTTTCCTCATTCGCACTCTCCTCTGAGTCAGAAGTCACCTCTTTCATTCGCCCCATTTGTTTTTGGAGAATCCGTTCAATTATCCCCAAGAATCGCTCTTCCTGACCTCGCGGAATCGTTGCGCCCGCTGCAATGTTGTGCCCACCACCGACCGCTCCGCTACCGATTTCCTCGGCGGCCTGTGACATGGCTTCACCGAGGTCTGCTCCAGCCTCAACGATTTCTCGTGTTGTGCGCCCCGAGACTTTGACATGTCCTTCGCGGGAATACACAAAGGCAATAATCGGTTTGGTCCAATCGATTATCCGGGCGTTCAACGCCATACCAGCAATAGACCCCACGATGGTATCAGGAACGCGACCTTCAGCATGAAAGGTCTGAATGAGGCGTAGTTTCTTTATCGCCGCGGGATCAGCAGTTAACCATTGAAGACCCAATGCGAGTTGTTCCCGATATTCTTTGAGGATGTTTTCGGCCTTTCTAAGAAGTGCACCCCGATCACCCATGGACACTGCGACGCCAATGCTGCCTTGGTTCGAGCGGCCCGTGGAATTAAGCAGAGTGGAAAACATGCGAGCGTCACGAAGATAGCTCCCCCTCTCTTCTTGAAGGAGTGTGAATACCACGCCAATTAGTGATTGGGCTTCACGTGGCGGAATATTTTGCTTGAGCATATGGGTTACAAGGGATGAGTTGAGTTTCCGTTTTTCGTCTTTGGAGAGGGATGCGATTGTACGCCACTCATCACCTTCACGGAGATCAATATCAAGATCAGCTAAAAAATTCAAAGCTCCGTCGGCATCGTTGCTAATCCCTGGAATGTACGGATCACTTGTGTATTGTAAGGCGATGTGGATAGGACGGGTTTCTCGTCCAAAAATCCGCAGGTCAATAGATCGATCGATGACTCCGGCAGCGATTGCATCTTCAACGATGATTTCTTTGTTTAATCCGACAAAGTCGTGTTGTTTTCCACGATCTTGAACATCACCTAAAGCGCCTACAACAGCTAATGCCGCTAGATCTTCATTTGAGCCACCAAGGTGACGGGAGACAAGATAGGCAACTCCTGCACCAGAGATTTCGTAAGTGGCATCAAATCCACACTCATGGGGGTTAACTTGACGGATATTGGAAGGAACCCTCAGGGACCCGGGAGGATGATGATCTAATATGATACTCTCTGCATCACCTAATACCTCTTTAATTTGCGTTAACTGCCCACTCCCGAGGTCACAGAAGATATAGTGGTTAAAGCCCTTCCCGGAAATTTCTGATAGGTAGACTTCGTCGAGTTGACGTGCGATTCGTAGTTGGAAAGGGGTGTTTCGGCGATTTAATGCGGAACCGATAATACCTGCAGCAGATAGGCCATCTGCATCTAGGTGTGAGGTCACAAAAATTTGCTCATTGGCTTCAATCCAGTCGTTGATGTGGCTTGCCACCGAATCTGCAGCCTCTAAAAGACGGTCCAGGTCGCGGGTCAAGGAAATCAGCCAATAGCCCTTTGCGCCTAGCGAATGAGGAGCGCGGCTTGTTCTGGCGTGTATTTCCAGTCTTGAGGGAGAACACCCTGTTGCCGGTAATATTTCACTAGGCGTCGTATTTTACTCTCGATCAGTCGGAGTCCGTATTGAGAGTGTAAGTCCTTTTTCGCATCTTCAAGGTGCCTTCGCAGAGTAATGGCTCGACTAATGAGATGGAAAAGGTCCTCAGGTACGCGTAATGATTGCTCATTTTCATTAAGAATCTGGGTAATGGTCTTACCGGTGATCGCCTTCACAAGGGGGATCCCATATTGGTCTCGGAGTTTAAGCCCAATCATGGAGGGTTGATGACCTTCCTTGGCTAGCGTAACCACGAGCTCTTCCACTTCCTCTGGTGTCCGTTGACACCAATCAGGAGTTTCGAGTCGGATTGGACGTTTGGAGTGAGATTTTCCTTTTCGAGGGGAGTGCATTCGAGCCATGAGATTTCACCAAGGTGATGAGAGATTCTTGCTTCAATAGCTTTCCTAGGTGCTAAGTACCGGAGAGCAGGAATGGACAACGGTATTTAATTGTATCTCTGTTATGTGGTCGCAGGACCATATGTCAGATACCAATTGACAAATTTTGCCAACGATTTGGCCCGATGGGAGATCTGGTTTTTCATATCATCTGGCATTTCAGCATAGGTAGAGCCATCGCCTTCATCAGGGATGAAAATTGGATCAAATCCCCATTCGGTGCCACGAATTCGCCGCGATATTGTTCCCCTGGTTTCTCCTTCAAAGAGTTGAATTTCTCGGTCCGGTTCTCCGTAGGCTATAATGCTGCGAAATACGGCGGAACGATTTTTCTCAGCTTGCATGAGCTTCAGAATACCTGGATTATCAAGGGTTTTCAAAACGTACGAAGAATATGGACCGGGGAAGCCATTGAGGTGGTAGATGAACAGCCCGGCATCCTCAATAAAGAGGGGTCGCTTGAGCTGATTTAACGCCACTTCACAGCTGTGTTGGGCTATCTTGTGCAGAGAACTCGATTGGATTTCAGTCGGCCGATCGTGAAATTGCTCAATTACAATCCCTGCACGCTTCGTAATCTGCTGGGCTTCAGCGAATTTATTTTTGTTTCCAGTAACAAAAAGGAGTGGTCCCTGTGTCATGTGGTTCACCGGATTCTTTCTGTGATGTAGCGCCCACGGCTTTCTATTGCTTCAACCTTGCGGAAAACTTCATCGCTTCTATCTCCAAAGGTTGCGCTGTATCCTTCTTGGACTGCATTATAACAGTCTTCCCAGTGTGTGTGATGAGTGCTCAGAAGGGCGCGGCGCAATAGATGAAGGTCTGTCCCAAAGTCTTCAATATTATTTGTGACCATCGCAAGCCCAAAATCAACAAAATAGATGAGATGGGATGGACCCAGCAACAAGTTGGAGGTCGTAAGGTCTCCATGAGTCATCTCATTTAGATGTAAACGAGCAACAGCTTTGCCGATTCCATTGAATAACCTCCGCCGTTGGGTTTTCTTCAAGCTAGGAACCTGTTCCTTAACACGTTGCCCAGCAATGTATTCCATGACTATGGTCGCATTCTCTAAATCAACTTGATAGAGAATGGGCGTAGCAACCCCACTCTGACGTGCAGCAGCAAGTGATCGTGCTTCGCGTATTGTTCGATCAGTACGTAGTTTGGCATCTAATTGGGGCAGTCGATAGGGCTTGGGTCGACGATATTTGCGGACAGAAGGATACCCATAAAAGTTCTCCAGGTACAGTGAGGCTTCCGCCCCTTTTGCGAGTAGTTGCGACATAATAGATTCACGCCCCCCAAGGTATGTCGACTTGATCCAGACGCCATCTAGGTTGGGCCCGGCTTTCAGAGATTGCTGTTCGTTTACCTGCCTGAAGGAGAAGCAAGCCGTTGTATGCAATCATGGATCCATTATCCCCTGCGTATTTCCGAGGTACTGAGGCAAATTGAGCTGATTGCTCTTCTGCTACGATTTGAAGCATTTCCTTCAGTCGGGAATTGGCTGCAACCCCTCCAGTGACTATCAGTTCCTTTCGTTGTGTGTGGGCTAAGGCTCGCTCAGTTACTTCAGCTATCATTGAAAACGCCGTTTCTTGAAGGCTATAGCTGACCTCTTCGAGGGAAACACCTTGTGAGAGCAGCTGCTTTGAAGCCGTTAACAACCCGGAAAAGGCCAGGTCCATGCCCTTCACCGTGTATGGTAGTTCATGATACCCATTCTTCGCTTGAAGGGCTAATTGTTCGATTTTTGGTCCACCTGGGTGTTTCAAATTCGCTTCCCGCGCGAACATATCCAGCATATTACCCAACGCGATGTCCAAAGTTTCCCCGAAAATCCGATATCGCTGTGCAATCAGAGTGGTTATTTGCGTATTGCCACCAGACAAATAGATAACGAGTGGATGGTTGGCCTTTGTGAAGAACCTGGCCTGTTCAATGTGGGCAACACAATGATTGACACCGAGAAGAGGAACACCAAGGCTTGTAGCAAGGCTCCGTGCAAACACAGCACCTACGCGAAGTGCAGGAGGTAGACCAGGTCCCTGTGAAAAAGCGATTCCATTCACCTGATCATTGGAAATGTTAGCCTGAGCTAATGCTTTGGATAACACACGGAGTGCATAGGCTTGATGGTGTTCGGCTGCTTCTCGAGGATGAATCCCACCTTCTTGGGGAGAATATACGGCCTTTACATCAGCAAGAATTTGTCCTGTGGTATCCACTATACCAATGCCGAAGGTATGTGCTGTGCTTTCAATACCTAGAATAACCATCTTGACCTAACCAGACCTAAAATCAGGCTGCTTGACACAGGACGTGACCCTGATAAACCACCAAAGGGTAAGTGGGTTGCTGTGTCTAAGTTTCTTTCCCCTCACCCTTCTTTGAGGGCTTAAATTCTGTAAATCCACAGCGGCCACAGTGGAACCGATTGGCATGTTCTGCCATGAAGGTGCCTTCGCCGCAGCGTGAACATGACCTGCGTTTACGGTCGAGTTTTCCATCTTTTCCAACAGAATAGTATTCGTGAGTTTTTGTCGTCGGATTTCACCTTTTATTGGTTCTAGAATCGAATTATGATTCTTCCTTTTTCTCCGCCTTGGGTTTCTCCTTTTTGTCCTCTTCTCGCTCGGGCTTTTCAGCTTCCTTCTTTACAGGCGGCCCTTGTGGTTTTTCAGCCTTTTCTTTGGGTTCCTCTTGGACTTCCTCTTTCTTCTCTTCAGCCACAGGTTTAGCTGGTTTCATGGCAGGTGGCGGCGCCGCCTCCTCAGTGCCATGTCGTTTTTTGATGTGGACCTGTTCTTGCATTGCAGCAGCGTCCTTTGAAGGATAAAGATG
>JAEOUH010000048.1 GCA_016839365.1 Candidatus Hermodarchaeota archaeon | reverse complement strand
ATGGGGCTAATCTTGCGGTGGCTGGTGTATTAAAACTCCATACGGATATTCAACCTGGTGACATGGTAGCTATTATGACCCTAAAGGGAGAGCTGGTGGCACTTGCGGTTGCGCAGCAGGAGAGTTCTACGATTCTTGAGGCTACCTCAGGAATTGTGGCTGATACTAAGCGGGTCGTCTTACTGCAAGGAACATATCCTTCGGCTTGGCAACGCAAACCGGCTAAGAAATCGTAGGAAAACTGTGAGTGAGAGAGAAAAGAGTGGTGGCGCCGCGGACGAGATTCGAACTCGTGCGACCCGAAGGTCACAGGCTGTTTGGTAACTACCAATTATGAGGTAAAATTCCAGGCCTGCGCCGTAATCCACTTGGCTACCGCGGCTTGCGAGTTTCTTCAGATACGTGACCTTTAAAGATTTAGTTGTTAGGTTTGCCCCGTGAGATGTCGAGGCGCTCTCGATGATTCGAAATTTGGCAACACATTTAAAAGTGGCACTGTATTTCGATTGCGATAGCTCAGTGATAGTGCTATTTGAGGTGCTTACTTGTCGTCATCATATCGACACATAATCCGCGTTGCTCGGACTGATCTAGATGGAAGCCAAAAACTAGACATGGCTCTAAGCGCCGTGAAAGGCGTTGGAACCCGACTCGCCCGTGCCATAGTCGAAGCCGCCGGGCTCAATCCAGAGCAACGAGCAGGCTTTATTAGCGACGATGATGTCGCCAAAATTGAAGAAGTACTCGAAGCACCCACAAAATTCGATATTCCCCACTGGATGCTCAATCGTCAGAAGGATATGGCTACAGGTAAGCATAAGCACAACACTGGTTCAGACCTCGACTTTCAGCTCAAATTAGACATCGATTATATGATGAAAACTAAAAACTGGCGTGGAGTTCGCCATGGGCTTGGATTAAAAGTACGAGGACAGCGCACGAGAACAACAGGGCGAACAGGACGAACAGTCGGAGTAACCCGGAAGCGACGAGCTACCTAGGTGAGTGGATATGGGCGGAATACGAAAACCAAAGAAAAAATACATCCCACCCGGGCATCCTTGGCAGAAGACCCGATTGGCTGAAGAATTGATCTATGTTGGTGAATATGGTCTTCGGAATAAACGCGAGCTCTGGAGGCACCGGACCCAACTCACCCAGTTTCGTGGCACTGCCCGAGACCTCGTAGCTTTGTCCCGTGAAGAACGTGAAGTTCGTGAGGGACAGCTGCTTGGTCGATTGAACCGCCTAGCCCTTATTGACGAGAATTCCCAACTAGATGATATTTTGAACCTGACGATTCGAGATGTGCTTGAACGACGCCTGCAAACACAGGTACTACGACAGGGTCTTGCGAAGACTATGCATCATGCCCGACAACTAATCGTGCATGGGCATGTTGTCTTAGACAACCACCGTGTAACCTCGCCAAGCATGCTTCTATACCGGGACAAGGAAAAACAGCTTAGATATGCCCCGAATAGTCCATATCAACATTCCCTTCATCCTGAAATACCTAAGGGTCAAGCTGTTGCCCCGAAGCCAGAAGCTCCAACTCCCGCTGAACCGGAGAAAATTGAAGTGAAGCTTCCTAAAATCCGCGATATTAAAGAAGTCGTTATCGAGGAAAACGACCTCAGCGATGATCTTGAAGAAGATAATGAAATTGAATCCGAGGAGCTTTCAGAAGAAGAAGATAAAGATGCAACAGCGAAAAAAGCCTCTAAGAAATAATATGTTTGATTGGTGATGGGTTATGGCGGAGGAAAAGGAAACCAAAACAGAACCGGAAGAAGCAGTCGAAAAAGAACCCGAAGAGGCTCCTGAAGAGACAGTTGAAGCTCCTGAAGCAGAAGAGCCAAAACCCAAAAAGAAAAGAGCTACGCCGAAAACCGAAGAGGACACAGAGGAGAAGCCCACACGACAACGACGAACAAGCCGACCACGATCAAGTGGCCGCGCTCGTACCCCTACACCAGTTGAGAGTAAGGAGAAATGGGGCGTTGCCCATATTTACAGTTCCTATAATGATACTATCGTACACATAACCGACATCACCGGCGCTGAAACAATTGCCCGAGCATCAGGCGGTATGATCGTACGCGCTGACCGTGATGAAAGCTCACCTTATGCTGCCATGCAGGCTGCATTCCGAGCGGCCCGTGCTGCCATGGATAAAGACATCACACGGGTCGACATTAAGGTTCGAGCTCCGGGTGGGCATGGTCCCAAAACACCAGGTCCTGGCGCTCAAGCGGCCATCCGTGCTCTTGCACGAGCTGGACTCCGAATTGGTCGAATAGAAGAAGTAACACCGATGCCTCACGATGGTACTCGCCGTCCTGGAGGTCGACGTGGTCGTAGAGTATAATGGGGTGTAGATTAAGGCATTAAAACGAGGTGAACTGGACATGAAAGTTACTGTTCTCGAAAAAACAGAAGATACCCTGAAGTTACGTGTAGAAGACGTACGTCCTGGATTAATGAATGCCTTACGTCGAGTCATTATTGCCGAAACCCCTTCGATGGCAATTGAAGAAGTAGTCATTCTTGAAAACCAATCGCCGCTCTTTGATGAAATCATCGCACATCGCCTTGGTCTTGTTCCGCTTAAAACGAATTATGAAACCTATGTCCTTCCCTCGGAATGCACCTGCGAAGGCGCAGGATGCCATCTCTGTCAAGCAGGATTCACCATGGAAGTCGAAGCCCCTGAAGATGGCTACTTAGCCACTACCGCAGACCTCAAACCCCAGGATCCCGATATTGTACCCGTTAGTGACAAGATCCCAATTGCCAAAATGGCCAGGGGCCAACGCATAGTCGTGGAAGCCTATGCCCGCCTGGGTATCGGACAAGACCACGCCAAGTGGCAGCCAGTCTCAACGATGGCATACAAAATGATTCCCAGCGTCAAAGTCAATGCCAAAAAATGTGATGGGTGCAAAGAATGTGTCGAAGCCTGTTTCAGGCAGGTTTTCAAAATGCAAGATGACAAAGCCATCGTTGTCGATGAACTAAATTGTACAATGTGCAATCTATGCGTAGAAACCTGTGATGTCAAGGCAATCACCGTTACATACGATGAAAACAGCTTCATTGTCACAATCGAATCCACGGGGGCCAACTCTCCTGAAGAAATCGTCGAGAAGGGACTAGACGTATTCCGAAAGAAGTACGAAAACCTCATCGAGCTGCTGCCCGGGCGAGCACTGACACCAAGACCCAAACCAGCTGCTAAGAAGGCTGCAGCACCCAAGCCAATAACCACGAAGAAGAAGACCACACCGAAGAAAACAACGAAGAAGACCATACCGAAGAAAACCGCGGCAAAATCCAAATCCACTACAGCGAAGGCAAAGTCCTCTACCAAAGCAAAGACTACAAAATCGAAGTGAGAGTGAAACTAAGTGAAATCTAAAACAACCGATGAAATGCGGCAACAGCTTATTATCAAACTCAAACGCCAATCCAGGAACCCTGGAGGCCGTATCTGGCGTGATCTATACGAAGACTTACAAACTCCACGACGGAGCCGCACCACCATAAATGTTGGAGATTTACAACAACATCACACTCGTGGTCAAATCTTAGTGGTTCCCGGGAAAGTTCTTGGTGATGGAGTAATCGAGACCAAACTCAATGTCGCTGCAGTAGACTTTTCTGTACAAGCCCGTGCGAAAATTGAGGACAAGGGCGGAAAATGCCTGACTATTGAAGAACTCATGGAACAAAATCCAACTGGGAAAAATACCCAAATCATCAGCTAAGGAGGCTAAAAAATGGTAAAATCAAAACAACCCGTAATTTCTGATGCACCCGCTCCAATCGAGCCCCTCTTAGTTGATGCGCACAATGCTGTTGCTGGACGCCTAGCAACAGTGGTGGCAAAACAGCTACTTCAAGGCGAACATGTCATAGTAATTAATGCCGAAAAGGCAGTATTGTCGGGAGATCGTTCCAGTCTCATTCTACAATATAAGGGAGAGCTTGGACGGCGAACCCGCAGCGCTCCATGGAAAGGACCATTACATCCCCGCCAACCGGATCGGCTTCTTCGCAGAATGATTCGCGGGATGGTTCCTTGGAAAAAAGATCGGGGTCGGAATGCCATGAAGCGGCTTCGCGTCTACACCGGTACCCCCGATGGATTGAAGACCAAACGCCATCTTGACGTCTCAGAGCATGAACGGATTGGGCGTCGTACGATGTATTTGGGTGAAATCGCGCAAGAACTTGGATGGAAGGGATCAGCATGAAAATCACTGTAAGTTCAGGAAAAAGAAAAACCGCCATTGCTCGTGCCACAGTGCGAGAAGGAACAGGACGAATTCTCATTAATAAAATTCCATTAGAAAATTACAATCCCCTTATTGCACGGCAGATTATCGAAGAACCTGTCTTAATCGCTGGTTCCGACATTACCTCAAAGTTAGATGTTCGTGTCAACGTTCGCGGAGGCGGGACAATGGGTCAGGCCCAAGCCTCTCGTATGGCAATCGCTAGGGGACTGGTAGATTTCACGAAGAGTGCTGATCTTCGTAAGCAGTATGTTGAATATGATCGAACGCTTATGGCGGGCGATTCGCGTCGAAAGGAAAAGAAAAAGTTCGGTGGCCCTGGTGCCCGAGCAAAGAGGCAGAAAAGTTACCGGTAGAGGAGGAGAAATTCATGATTATTCCAGTACGCTGTTTCACTTGCGGTCGGTTGGTTGCTGACAAATGGGAGGATTATAGCCGACGCGTTCGGCAAGGAGAAGACCCAGCTGCCGTCTTGGATTCGATGGGAATCAAACGTTACTGTTGTCGAAGGATGCTCCTAAGCCATGTTGACGTCATCGATGCCGTCTTACAATTTGCGGAGCGAACATAATCATGACTGAAGATCTTCTCATTGCTCTGGACCAGTATCTTGCCGCCGGTATCCACATCGGTACACAAGTGAAAACCGTCACGATGGAGCCATATATCTACCGAGTACGTCAAGACGGATTATATGTTCTTGACATTCGGAAATTTGATGAACGGATCCGTGTTGCAGCGCGAACACTAGCCCGCTTCGATCCCTCAACTGTGGCCGTCGTGGGTGCCCGTCAATATGCGCAAAAGCCCATTAACACCTTTTGCACGATTACAGGAGCAACACCCCTCTCAGGCCGATTCATTCCTGGCACCTTCACAAACCCACAACTACCACAATATACTGAACCATCGGTTATCTTCATAACTGATCCAAGGGCAGACATTCAAGCTGTCCGTGAGGGGGCAAAGATTCGGGTTCCCATTGTTGCGTTGGTCGATACCGATAACTCCCTGCAATATATCGACTTAGCAGTGCCGTGTAACAATAAGGGCCGTAAATCCCTCTCTCTCACCTACTGGCTTATGGCTCGTCAAGTCCTTCGGGAACGCGGTCAATTGACACCTGATGCCGAATTTCCCTTTAAAGTTGAAGACTTTGAGGCAACCTTACGCCGAACCGAAACGTAACAGGCAAAGGTCATTTTTTCGTTGAGTCATGGAAAGGCTCTTAAGCGTTCAAATCTGAATCGACCCGTAACTTCCCCATTCGAATGAGGTATCTCGCCTCATTCAACATTATCTTCCAACTTCTGGAGGTCAATTATATTGGCTAAAGGCGCAGGATATGGGAAAACCATTCTTTTTGGCGAGCATTTTGTTGTCTATGGACTACCCGCTATTGCCGCGGCAATCGGATCTACAACAACTGCCATAATACGAAGGACACAACCACCCGGATGGACACTTACGGACAATCGACCTGCTGTCCCTGGATACAAAAAGAAAAAACTGGATGAGCAGACTGCATCCATCAATAACATCCTCCGGTTTGCCGATATTGACCTCAGTGAAACGGGCATCCACATTACACTCGGTGGAAAACTGGTTTGTGCCAGTGGAATCGGAGCAAGCGCTGCAAGCTGTACTGCAATTGCACGCGCACTAAACGAAGAATTCAGGCTCGGGTGGGATGATAATAAGGTAAACGCGTGCGCCTATGAAGGTGAAAAGGGTTACCACGGAACTCCAAGCGGCATTGATAATACTGCAGCCACTTTCGGAGGCATAGTCTGGTTCAAACGAAACCTAGAGGGTGGGGAACCAACCATTGAAACAATTAAGATGAAAGAGCCCACAGAAATCGTGATCGCCAGCACTGGAATCACTGCTAGTACCAAGGAAGTCGTTGATGATGTGCGCCGCATGAAAGAAGAAAAGGGGAAGTGGTTCGACCAAATTATCGAAGACTACCTAGATATCGTAAACACAGCACGCCAAGGCTTCGAAGACCACGACCTACAACTAATCGGTCTGTTAATGAATCAAAACCACAACCTTCTCATAGAAATCGGCGTGTCATGCGTGGAACTTGAAGAGCTAGTTGGTGTGTCCCGTCAAGCTGGAGCATGGGGTGCAAAACTTACGGGAACTGGTCGTGGTGGGAATATGGTGGCTCTAACGCCAGGTCGGGAACTACAAAACAATATCTTTGGTGCTGTAAAGCAACGTGGCTTTTCTGCCTGGCGATATACTATTGGAATATAAGATTCTACGAGGTGAGCTGAATGAATTTACGAAGGCATTTGAAGAAACTAGACAAAGAGGGAACGCTGCTAAAGATTACCGAACCTGTCTCAAAACGCTTGGAGGCGGGTGGAATCCTCAAAGCTGTTGAACCCAGACCGGTTCTCTTTGAAAACATCAAGGATTCAGATTACCGAATTATGGGTAACCTCTTTTGCAGCAAAGAGAGTGTAGCCTCCTATCTGGGAATCAACACCAACGAGCTGATTCCCACCCTAAGCAAAGCCATCGAAGACCGGTCAGTTCCTGAAATAATCCAAAAGGCTCCTTGCCAAGAAGTCGTCGAAACGGATGTTGACCTTGACAAGATTCCAATTCTCTTCCATAATGAAAGAGATGGTGGTCCATATATTTCCTCAGCCGTTGTTGTTGCAGGCCACCCCAAGTTGGGTCAAAACTTGGACTTCCATCGGGCTATGCAAATTAAAAAGAACATGATGAGCACTCGTGTAGTCGCGAAACGAAACTTCCATTCCTTCCTCGAAGATCTCGGCGAAGTGAAAGTTGCCTTCTGTATTGGAAATACACCGAACATTCTCGTTGCCGCTGCAACTAGTGTAGATATCGGGATAAACGAACTTGAAATCGCCAACGCATTAGAACCCATACGCGTTGTAAAAGCCAAGACATCGGATCTCCTTATCCCCGCTGACTGCGAGTGGGTAATTGAAGGCACCGTCTATCGTGATAAACGCCTCGATGAAGGCCCTTTCATCGATTTAACAGAGACCTATGATGTAATTCGCCACGAACCGGTTTTTGAGGTCAGCTGCATCACCCACCGAAAAGACGCCATATGGCAAGCTCTTCTTCCGGGCGCGTTCGAACACAAACTCCTCATGGGTATGCCACGCGAACCCACAATCTTCCGCAAGGTCACAGAGAAAGGTGTTCGCTGCCTTGACGTGAACGTCAATCCTGGTGGTACGAGCTGGTTGCACGCTATAGTCAAAATTGATAAACAGCGAGAAGAGGATGGTAAACTGGCCATACAAGGCGCCTTTGAAGGCCATGGGAGCCTGAAACATGTCTTCATCGTTGATAAAGATATTAACATATATGACCCCCTCGACGTGGAATGGGCGATGGCTACTCGTTT
>JAEOUH010000047.1 GCA_016839365.1 Candidatus Hermodarchaeota archaeon | reverse complement strand
GCGTTTTTTTCCATCACCGGGAATCATCGAAATTTCTCTATTTGCAATCGCCTTTATGGTTTCATATCCGACATAGAATTCTCCAGGACCGGTAACCCCCACAGGGCGAAGAACGATGTATTCGAATTCACCATCCACCGCCACCTCTCTGACAACTCGTTCTGCCTCAACCTTACTTTTTCCATATTCATACATTGGGTTAGGCTTTGTATCCTCGGTCGCAGGAGGATTTTCTACCACTCCAGTCGTTTCGCTGGTAGAACAGTAGATAAACCGTCTGACAGAGAATTTCTTACATGCGCTCAATAGATTTCGAGTTCCTTGCACATTTACACGGTAGAGTAAATCAACGTCCTTTGGATAGAAATCAAACATTGCGGCCAAATGGATAACTATCTCAGCTCCTTTGGCTGCCTCTTCCAAGGAAGCTAAATCAAGAAGATCTCCTTCAACAAGACGAACTTCTTTAGGTATTCCCTTAACTTCGCTTGTTTTCCTGACAAGGGCCGTGACATCATGTTTCTCCTCAACTAGCTTAGCCACAAGATTTCGTCCAATGAACCCGGTTGCACCCGTAACAAGGATTTTCATCTTTAATCACCTCAAAGAAAATCATCGGCTCCTTCCAATTCTTTCACTGCTAAGTCCTCATAAATCGGTCCTTTGGGCGTGAGAATGCTTTTCTTAAGCTTAATCGCTTTGACCAGAAATTTCCCGAATTCTTTGTTTGCATATTGCTGAACCATCTGCATAAGCTCTTCTCGGTGCAATCCACTTCGGACTCTTAGAACCGTCAAGTGTGGCGAATAGCTGCGCTTCTCTGAAGGGAACCCTTGAATCCTAAGTTCACGTCCGAGGAATTTCTGATGATGTATAAGTTGGTCCGCTCCTGTTGTTGTACCACTCCAAATCACACGGGGCCTTTGGGGACGAAAACATCCTACGCCGTTGAGTTCAACCTCAAACACAGCTCCTTTTACCTGTTCAATTATGTTTGTTAGTTCTGGTATCCTTTCATCAATGATATTGCCTAGAAAATGGAGGGTAAAGTGAAGGTTTTGGGGTTCAACGAGCTTCAACTTTGCACCGCTTGATAACAGCGCTTGTTGAATCTTACTGATTTCTCGAATTAAATCCGAATCATCAACTTCAACAGCGATAAAACATCGAATCTCTGCCATCAAATATCATCTCACTGATTTGATGGTAAATCAGCAGGAAACTTTATATCATTCTCCCTTCCCAAAAGCGAACAGCTTGCTTTTGGGAGGCAATGTTTGCTTGAAGACTAAGAAATCGTCCCGAACGCGGAAACCGTTGGCTGAAATCTCTCGAACATCTGGTGATCCTCTAACTCAACAAATTGTTCCCGCAAGGGAAGTGATTTTGCGACCCGCGGGCTATCCTCTTGAAGTTAATAGCGTTCCAACTAATCCTTTACTTCGTATACGGGATGAAAAGCTCTTTAGTGCTTATGCTGTTGATCAATGGCAAGGTATCAAAGTCAAACCAGCCGATTATTTGTTTGACCAATTGTTACTCCCCGATTTTGCATTCGAAGTCGTATCCGTTATCCCAACGGAGGCACACATCGTTGCAGATACAAGAATTCGACTAGTCGAACCACCCGATGACACTCCATCAAAAGCCCTCCAGATTGGATTTGAAGACGTAATTGGTCACGAAGACGCAAAAGCAAAATGCTTGATTATCCAGAAGTACATTGCCGACCCGCAGCAGTTTGCGGAGTGGGCGCCACGCCGAGTGCTATTCTATGGTCCACCTGGAACAGGAAAAACCATGTTAGCTCGAGCTCTTGCCTGGGAAACCCAAACTGAGTTTGCCTACATTAAGGCAACTTCTCTGATTGGGCAGCATGTTGGAGCGGGGGCAGACAAAGTCAACAAGCTCTTTGAAGACGTAATCCGAAATAAACCGTGTATCGTATTCATTGATGAAATTGATTCAATTGGGCTCGATCGGGGCTTCCAATCTGTCCGTGGCGATGTAACCGAAGTGGTGAATTCACTTATCTCACAATTCGATCTCATCGAAGATCAAGAAGGAGTTGTAGTCATCGCCGCCACTAATAGCCAAGACTTCCTCGACCCCGCACTTCGAAGCCGATTTGAAGAGGAAATCTATTTTGGTCTTCCTGATTATGAGGATAGACTTCAAATTTTACAAAAGTATTCATCCAGCCTTCCAATGCCTGTGGATGCAGATCTAGAGTCACTTGCTCGACGCACTGAAGGCTATTCAGGACGAGATCTAAAGGATCGTGTCTTGAAAGGGGCCCTTCACCATGCCTTATCGAGGGGACTTGCGACTCTGGATGAATCGACCTTCAAACACGTAGAAATTATCCAAACGTCCAAAGACAAGAGTTTGTATAAGTAATCCCATATACTGAACTGTGGTTATGTTGCACGTAAAGAAAGCCCTCATTTTCTGTGGCATGCCAGGCTCTGGAAAATCCATCGGTGCAACTGTTGCTAAAGATTTGGGAATACCTGTTTTTGTAATGGGCGATGTTGTTCGTGAAGAAGTGACTCGGCGGCGAATCCCACATAACCCCCAAACTCTAGGTCAAGTCATGATAGAACTGCGCGAAAAGTTCGGACCTGCCGTAATCGCACAGCGGGTCATCGAAACACTATCAAAGGTAACTGGCCCCTCCGTGGTTATTGATGGGGCAAGAAGCGAAGCGGAAGTGCAAGCCTTTAAAGAAGCCATAGATCATGTACAGGTCGTTGCAGTTCATGCCGCTCCTAAAATTCGATATAAGCGTCTACGACAGCGGGGTCGTGACGACGACTCGTTAACTGATGATATATTGTTTGAGAGAGATAGTCGAGAACTTGACATCGGATTAGGTCGGTTAATCGCACAGGCGGACATCATGATTGTCAATGAAGGCGAGCCTGAAGACCTTCAATCACAAATTCGCCACATACTCACTGAGGTCTTCGAATTAACCCAATGAAGGAGGGGGCGTAGTTTATCTCAGTGAGATTATGGGCAGTCGTTCATCCTACAGAAAATCTGCAAAAAGTGCAGCAAGCTTTTGTGAATCTATGCCCTCCGATAACCTGTAAGTTCAAAGAAGATCCTGAATTTGGAGCTGTTCTAACAGGTACTGCCACTGGCCCCGAATCTATTGCCACCTTCGCTAAGAAATTCCGGGAACAACGCATTCTTGAAGCAGTCAGACAGCAATTACTGAAATCACTTCAGAATGGATCCATAGTATTTGGGATGCAACGGCAAGCGGCCTACATGAATCGATTTCACCTGTGTGATTTAGATGAATACTCTGCGATGGGTCCAATACGCGTTGAAATTCACGCAAAAAACATCCAAGATGTAATCGACCATATCAGCCCCCCTACTATGAAAGGAAAACCTCAATTTCGTGATGATCTTCAATTGGACTAATGAAGGCTTGCTTTACCTTGAGGGGGTAAGCTCCAAACAATCTAAGTCCATAGGCGCAAAGCTTTGGGGAAAAATTGCTTTAGCTTCGTTTTCATGTTCTTCGGTGACGATATAACGTGGGCTAATGTGAACCAAGGCCAGATAGGTAGCCTGAGCTTGCTTGGCGATTTGTGCGGCCTGTGCAGCCGTTGAGTGCAGATAGTTTTTTGCATTCTCCTTATGGGTTGCGGTAAAAGTCGCGTCGTGAATCAAAAGGTTTGCATTCGTGGCTGCTTTGGCAAGTTTGGGATTTGGAGCAGTATCTCCTGAATAAACGATGCTAACGCCTTTGCGGGTTGGTCCTAGAACATCCTCAGGGTTGACGATTTTACCGTCAGATGTTTGGATTGACGTTCCTTCGCAAAGGCTTTTGCGAAGTGGACCAGAGGGTACACCAAGCCGTTGAGCTTTACTTACATCAAATCTTCCTGGGCTATCAGCCATTTGAAGAATATACGAAAGGGAAGGAATACTATGAATCGCTGGTAAACATCGGACTTGATATTGCGCTTGGTTAGATATGATACCCTTCTCCACATCATTGGTTGTCAATTCAAAATCAAGCTGTACATGAGTTAATTCCAAAGCGATTTGCGTGAATTCAGCTGTGCCTACTGGTCCATAGATTGTCAAGGGTTTAGATCGATTCAGCATAACCATTGTCGAAATAAGTCCGGGTAATCCCAGAACGTGGTCACCGTGAAGATGCGTGATAAAAATTTCTTGAACCCGCTGTGGGCTCAGACCTGCTTTTCGCAACTGAAGCTGAGTTCCTTCACCACAATCGAAGAGTAAAAGTTTACCTTGGAATTGGACCGCCACAGCTGGTGGGGCTCGAGTTACCGCTGGGATGCCCCCTCCAACCCCCAAGAAATATACTCGTACTTTGCTGTTCGTCATGGATTATTTTCGCTCCAAGACCACGATATGACGACGGAGGCTTCGATGAATTCGCATTGTATGCATTTCTCTGATTATGAAGCTTTCAGATGGTATCATGTTTTCCCTGAAATATTCTAATGGTAAAGCAAGGCAAAGAAATCCTCCTGGCTTTAAAATTGGTGCAAATGAAGCTAAACTAGCTTGAATTAGCTTACTGATTGTTGTTCCCCTTGTAGAACTGGATCGGCCATATGGAGGATCCATTGCAATCGCTTTAACAATACCATTCCTTATCGGTGGTTCCCTAGCATCCGCTAAGCAACCATAAAATTGAACCTCGTAATGGCTAAGATTCTGTTGGCTACCCGCAAGCATTGAAATATCAATGTCAAATCCAACAGGAATACAACCGATCTCTGCTGCCTCAAGCAAAAGACCTCCTGTGCCACAAAACGGATCAAAGAATTCACTGCATGGTTTTGCACGGCTCAGATTCACCAGAACTCGGGCAATTTTCGGGTGGATAGCACTGGGAACAAAGAAGGGACGAAGTGGACTCCGCCTTTTTGAAAACACTTTTCGATCACGTGTAGCTAGCTGGGGTCCAAAAAAGAACCGATTACCATTTATAACTCCAAGAAAAAGCACATCAGGTGAGGTTAAACTAATTTCGACTTGACCTTCCAAAGCCTGCCATATTACTGAACCAATCTTTCCTTGTAACTCATCTACGTTGAATTCGACTGGTTCTCGTTTTATTCGGGTAACCTTTACACCAAATCGGCTTCCTGGATGAACCCACAGAGAAAAATCGATTCTCCGAAGAGAATGGAGAATGGCGTCCTCTTCTGAAGCAGACTCAAAGGCTACAACACTAGCTTGGTTTACTAACCCAGCTCTTTTAGTAGCCCTCCGTGCGCCCTCTGGGTCTACTTCCATTACCAAAATGCGTTTTTCTCTATTCTTAACAGTATATGAAAAATTCTCAGATTCTAATATCGCACAAAGCTCTGCTTGGGGTAAGGTATCATGTTCTCCTGAAAGTATAAACAGGCATATTTGCTCGTTTTGTCGAATCACTGCTGGTCCTCCAACAGAAGCCTCATCACCAGTGCATCTTCTCCATCACCGTAGTATTTACGGGTTCGCCAGAGTTTTAGGAAACCCTGTTTTCGATAGAACGCTTTCGCAACCTCGTTCGAAACACGCACCTCCAAATAAACCTCTGTACACCCCTTTTCTACAAGCACCCTATTTATCGAATCTAGCAGTTCATGTCCAATTCCCAGACGGCGTTTATCTCTTCTAACGGCTATGGAAAGCAAATGCCCAATCCTAAGGTTAGATTCTTGTTCAATCTCCGCTACGACATAGCCAAGCAGCTCTCCATTCTGAACAGCAACTAAAAATAAATCAGGAGCATTTTCCGCAATTATATGGAATAAGCTAAGGGGGTAAGGATCGAAAAAGGCCTCGAACTCGATTTTCATAATTTGGTTGAAATCCGTTTGTTTGATGGGGCGAATTTTTCTCATTTGAGTAAATCCTAGCGGTGGATAGAAATATGTGTGAGGTTTGTGGTCATATCAAGTGCTGAGGAGACTTTTTGTGAAAATTGTTGCGAAGCGCCTGAAACTGGGTAAAATAGTCGTCGTCCCCGAAGACATGGATGACTTATGGCACCTATACAACGTGATTCTCCCAGGTGATAAAGTTGCAGCACGAACAGTCAGGCGTGTACGTCGTGATTCTGGTGACACATCCCGTCCAGACAAAGGCGAACGCCGACCGATGTTCATCCGTCTCACCGTCGAAGAGGTCTCGTTGCACAAATACTCAAATCGGCTTCGAGTAAAAGGAAAAATCTTGGAAGGCCCAGATGATTTCGTATCAACCGGAACCTATCATACAATTAACGTCGAACCAGGTCTCAAAATCGAAATCATCAAAGAAAGATGGCCGAATCTCCTCCTGAAACGGTTACAAGACGCTGTTACACGGAAAGGTCAACGACTGATTATTGTGGCTGTAGAAGAAGATCAGGCTTCAATCGGAGTTATTGATGATTCAGGGATTGATGTCCGCATCGAAATCCATGGAACTGCTCGGGGAAAATATGGTAAATACGTCCAAGCAACTGAAACACTGGATCAGATGTTTGCAGGCGTTGCCACCCAACTCCAAGAACTCCTAGAGCGGTTACCCGAAAATACTCGCATTGTGCTAGTCGGACCAGGCTCAACAAAAGAGAAGTTAGCTGAATACCTGAAAAATAAAGTTCCTGCAAGTAAAGGACGCCTCCTCATAGAACATGTGAGCACCGGGACTGTTGCAGGCATATATGAGGCGTTAAACCGGGGAATCGTCGAAAGGATTGCGAGCGAAATTCGATTAAATCGTGAATTCCGCCTAATGGACGAAGTAATGACGAATCTCGGAAAAGACACAGGAAAAGCAGCATATGGTTGGGACGCCATCGTCCGCGCAGTCCAGTTTGGTGCTGTAGAAACGCTTCTTGTTCTTGATAAACTATTCCGTGAGGCTGAACCCGAGTATCGGCGAGAACTAGAAAATATCATGAGGCAGGTGGAAAAGCAAGCTGGATCACTTGAAATCTTCAGTGCTGATCACCAAGCGGGAAAACAACTTGAAGGATTAGGTGGGCTTGTTGCGCTGCTCCGCTTCCGTCTACCTGATTCTTAAAGCGGCGAATATGAAACCTGAAACCGAGTATCAATAGGATACTCTTCAACAATCCCCACACCCAATCCCATTGCCTTCAACCGCTTTGCTAAACGGCGAGTTATAGTAGTTGTAGTTTCGATTCGTCCTTTGACCTCATTCACCCATATGTGCTTAGGCTCAACTTGGAACTCTTTTTCTAATAGTTTCTGAATGGCTGTCAAACCCAACTCCTCAGAGGGTGTGATGATACCCTTGACCAGCAGCCCCTCCTTTGAAATTCGTTCAAAAGGTTTAACAATGCTTCTCGCCCGGCGTTTGAAGCGATTTCGTAGTTGTGCTCCATCCTTGAGTGATAGCGGGCAATAATGAATGTTTAGAGAGGTCTCTTTCACAGCCCACTCAAGAAGTTCTATTGCTTCAGCTTCACTATCTTGTACTGATGCAATTGTTCCAGACTCTAGCTTGAAACCTCTTTTTTGTAATTGCTGGGCATTGCCAGAGGTGAATTCCATTTCGTTGAGATTAACAAAATCAATCCCAATCTTATCCAATTGTTGGAACAGTTTCTTAAGCGAATCACGCATTCCAGGGATGACTGGGATTTCTAATCCCAGCTTTACCCGCCCTTTTGTCAGCCTCCGCAATTCGAGGTAATCTTCTCCAATCTTGAATCGGTGGAGTCGTAACTCGTCTAGGCCTGCATCTATGAGCTTTTCCACTGCGTCAAGCGGAACGGGTTCAAGCCCCGTATACAAGTGGATGTGAAAGGATTTCCCAGCTCTGCTTTTGACCACCCGAATAAACTCGAGTACCCGGTCTAATTTCTGGACTGGTTCCCCGCCGGTAATGCCCATTCCCGTGGCTCTATTCAATTGTGCTTCTGCAATTATTTCGTCAATGGCAGTTACTTCAACCTCATTGGCGAAAATTACATTCTGGTTACACCGTTCTTCAGATATTGGACAATAATAGCAATCCTTTGCACACTCACCGGTGACAAAGAGAACCAGTTTTTCACCCCTCATGCAAAGCTTGCAACCCTTTGTCAAGCGTCCAACGTAGGGGGAGTTACCCCGTGAAAGGTGTATCTCTCGTGTCATTCTGACTCAGCCCTTTTGTACCCGCCGGCGGACAACTGGATCGCGATCAGTGACATGCTTTAATACAGCTTCGAAAGTTTCCTCTGGAGATAGTTGCCGTTTCAGGTATACACCAGTACGGCCAACCTCATCCCGGCGCATTAAGATTTTCACCCGCTCTTCAACGATTTTCAGGCTTACTCCTACCTTCTTGGCCACAACTAGCTCATTACCAATTACCGGTGATTCAATGTGACCTTTTTCTGTTGGCTCAATTAACAAGAGGCGTTTATCAACGCCTGGCACGCGGTGCTCGTTTTCGAGGCCGATTCGATCAAGACATCCACCGAACTGGTAAAACTCGAGTTCGATTGGTGCAGGATTCGTAAGCGGGAATGTCACTACTGCATTATCGGGCAAGAAGATGTGGGCTTTTATCGCGTGGAATGGTGTGGCGTGTACGAGTTCGCGGTGAATTATTTGGTATCCTGCCTCTGTCAGGGCAAATTCAACAGAAAAGGAAGGGATTACACTTGGTAGGTAAATGTCAATGTCACTCTTTTCAGATACGTCACCACGGCATATACTCCCATGGATGAGCTGTTCAGCTCCTATTGGATTGAGTGCATCCATGATTTCCAATGCTCGGTGTCGTAATGTTGAGAGATGAAACCACCTGTCCGCTGTATATATGACATCATGGCTCCCAGTATCACGACGGGCCGTTTTCTCTCGAGGCATCTTTACGCGTTCCTAACTTGGAGTTTTCACAATCTCTTCTATCCATTGTAGATAGGGGTGATGGCCTTCTTCGATATTGACTCTGATGATTTCCGGTACCTCATAACTATGAGCCTTTAGTACTACGTTTTTGAGTGGGTTAAACAGGTCTATTCTAGTTTTAATCATGAGCAAAACCTCGGTATCTTCCACGATTTTGCCTTTCCAAGAGTATATCGATTTCTGCGGAACCATTCCAACGCATGCCGCAAGTGACTCTTCAACCAAAGTACGGGCAATAATGTGAGCCTCTTCTTCGTTGCCAACAGAAACGAACACAATGCAATACTGAGTCGGCATGTTCACACGCTCATCCAACGAGCCCCTACCGCATCTCTTAAAAGCTTCTCTCTCATCGGTGCATCACACATTTATACATAATCTCTGAACTGTGCACCTCTACGAGGCGATACAGCGAATGCTACAATTCGAGTTTCTACTTCCTTTCCTTCCATGGCTGCTCATTTTGCTGGCCTGGATGGTAATAATTGGTCTTGCCTCAGTATTCAAACTCGAAAAATATGGCGTTGAAGTTGGCCCTTTCATGCTCTTCGCCCGCACGCAACGCTTTAATAACCTCTTAGATCGCATCGGGCGATGGCATCCCCGGGCTTGGCGCTATATCTGGTCCTTCTTCATCGGTGTCGGCTTCTTCTTCTCTTTATATGGATTTTACTTCATGGGATCCAATGTTTGGGAATTCATCAAATTCTATCTAGGTCAACCCAGCACGCCAGGGGCCGTTGCTCCATTGATTCCCGGCATCACCATGTCATTTAATTTCTTCTTGATGATTCTAATCCCCTTGATTGTAGCAGTTGTTGTACACGAGCTCGCTCACGGTGTTGCTGCTCGTGCTGACAACATTCCTGTTCAAAGTTCAGGCCTGTTCCTCTTCTTAATCTTCTTTGGTGCGTTCGTTGAACCAGATGAAGAATATGTAAAAACTAAGACCACACGATTACAACGGGTTCGACTTTACGCCTCTGGTTCTGGGGCAAACCTCACTGTTGCGGCAATTGCCTTGGTCATGATTACGTTCATAATAATCCCTGTTCCAAGTGGTGCACTCATCTCTCAAGTAGATGCTGGAACTCCCGCACATGGCGTACTTGTTCCAGGAATGGTCATCATTGGAATGAATGGCACGGCTATACACACAAACCAAGATATTAGCACCTTCATGGCAAATACGAGTCCTGGAGACTTGGTGATACTTAACATACACGAAGGTACAATACCTCTAACTCTTGGTACAAACCCAAACAACGCTTCGCTTGGATATATCGGAATCTGGTCACGAACATATTTCCCCCTAGTATATCCCTTTAGCCTGCTTGGCCCGACGGTGGGTACTCAGTTTTATGAAGGGCTGACTTGGTTCTTTGTGATAACTATCAGTCTGGGTATCATCAACCTCTTGCCTATCCCGCCACTCGATGGTGATAGGCTTTGGAAGGAGCTCATTGATCGAACAGTGTCACTTGAACGAAAAAGTGGAAAAGCGCTCCTTTGGGGGCTTCGCATTACCGCTCTGACAATACTTATCCTAAACATCATTTTCACCTTCCTCAATCCAAGTCTATTGCTCTTCTTCTTTCGTTAGAGGCATGGAATTTTATTTCACAAGCTCCTAGCTCTTTATGGCAATGACTAACGAGTGTACGATGTGCAAGGCAGAATCGGTAATGTCTCGACCCTACTCAGGTGAAGTACTTTGTGAGCGCTGCTTCAAGGACTCTGTTACCAACGCCGTGCGAATGGCCATCTCAAAATACAATATGCTTGAGCGTACAGATCGAATCGCTGTTGGCTATTCAGGCGGAAAAGATAGCACTGTACTGTTAGCGATTTTAGTGGAAATCCAGCAACGTTTCCCTGAATCGGAAGTCATCGCCATAACCCTCGAAGAAGGCAACAAACAAGACCTTCTACGGCAAGAGGTGTTGCAAAGGGTCACGAATACCCTCAAAGTAGAACATGTAACGGCCTCTTATCAGGATATGTTCTCCCTTACCCTTGATGAAATCGCGACTCGGGCACAAGTTTTGCAATCATCCCTTTCACCATGTGCTTATTGTGGAACACTTAGACGACAGGGGCTGAACCAGCTGGCTCGTAAAATTCAAGCCGATAAATTAGCCTTAGGACACAATCTGGATGATGAAATTCAATCGATGCTCATGAATCTCATTCGTGGAGATTTACCGCGATTATCACGGATTACTCCCTACCTGAGGGGTGTTTCTGATTGGCTTATCCCCCGAATCAAGCCCTTGTATCATACTCTTGAAGCTGATCTCGCCCTCTTTGCTAACTTACTTGGATACCCAATCTATCATCCCCCCTGTCCCTACAAAGAAACCTCACTTCGCTCAGAAATCCGTGAATGGCTCAACGCTTTCGAAGTAAAACATCCTGGCTCCAAATACAACCTTCATGCCACCTTTACGAAGATCATCGAAGCCATTCAACAAGAAGAAGAGGTTCCGTATAGGAAATGTCAGAGTTGCGGAGAAATCACATCCCAACAAGTATGTGCAGTGTGCCTTCATAAGGAAGCCCTGGGCTTCTCATCACCAAAATAAGTTAAGGGGTGGACGATGAACCCCGACGGTCGTCAACCCTCCCTGAAGCCGTACTCACAGTCAGGTCTCAGACCCGGATCTCGGAAGCATCTACAGTACAGGCTTACGCTGCTCCCTCCCGGGCCTCGCTGGTTTCACCTGATAAAGACGATTCAGCCCTTCCTACGAAAAGCCTACCGCCACCAGCGATCCTCCGAGGCGGATCGTCACAGCCTTAAACAGTGAGTCGTACAACAGGTCAGAAAGCCTAACATCGGCATTCAGCCCGCCGTATAGAGCGTTTGCGGTGCAGGGGAGCCTTAGCCAGCCCGTAGCGGCGCTGCGGGGCTTCTAGCCCCCCGCCTAGGCTCACCGTCCATTCAGCTCACACAACTCCGCAATATATAATGTTTACTTAGGGTGCTGTTTTACACGCCAAATCTGAAAGATGTAAACTGGAATAGCAATAATGAAGCATAAGACACAGAAAAGATAGATCGTTGAAGACGATACAAGACCAAGAAAGGGATTTCCTAACAGTGGCCAGAATGGCTGCATTTCAGGATATAAGAAGCCGTCTAACAGGATATGTGAGTAAGCGCCGATTAGGGCCGCGGCAGTGATGTTCAATGGCGAAGCTGTTTGCGGGAGAAGGAAGGATGCCATTATCTTTTCAAAGATGCCTCGAAGAAGATAGATTACAAG
This sequence comes from Candidatus Hermodarchaeota archaeon, assembly GCA_016839365.1. GTDB lineage: Archaea > Asgardarchaeota > Hermodarchaeia > Hermodarchaeales > Hermodarchaeaceae > Hermodarchaeum. The sequence goes on along the minus strand of JAEOUH010000047.1, from coordinate 69,976 downwards.
GGCCCCAATCAGAGCTAAGATGGTGGCTCCCAAGAAAGTATGAAAGAATAAATGTTGTACTGGTAAACCGAGGAGAAGGAAGGCGAGTGGTTCAACGTCCACGATGATGCTCCCAAGGAGGATGCTGGGTAGAAATAGGTAGGGAAAGAGTATCAATCCAATCAGCAGGCTTGGACCTAAATGGAAGGGGGTAAACGGCATAGTATTCAGCTTTTCATGAGGTGTTCTGAATTTAGTAAGAGTGGCGCCGAGGACGAGATTTGAACTCGTGAGTCCGATGGACACAGACTTAGCAGGCCTGCTCCCTACCAGGCTAGGATACCTCGGCACACATTGTTTCCTTGTTAAAACTGCGTTATTTAAGAAGGTTATGTTGGCGCATTCTTGAAAACCGAGCGGAATGTGTACTCAGGAATGGCAAGGATGAAGATGGTGTAAACAATGCCAAAGAGACCTTCAATGATTCCCAACACAAGCAGAGTAAACGGTAACCCTAGAAAAATATAGTACATGAGAACAACAGCGGCAATTATTCGAGCGGGAATGTTGGCGATCGGGATGATGAGTTGCTGATCTAAATTTCTTGCTGCTACGAGCAATGCCAAACCAAAACCTATCAGAAACGCGCCGATGATCTGAAGGAGCGCCGCAGATAGAATCGAAATCGGGTAATTGAGAAGAATTGAAACTATCGGTGTAAAGAAGAGAAAAGTCAAGGCTAAGACTATGTCGTAGACGCCTCCGAATAATACAAACCGGGTAAACCAGAGTTTCTTACCTTTATCTGGCAAACATTCATCTCCGCTTCGACGCCTTTGAGCTGTCTTCATAAAAGGGTTCTTTGGTGGGCCGAGAGGGACTCGAACCCCCGACCATCGCGGTGTAAACGCGATATCATAGCCTTCTAGTCCAAGAGAATAGCCTCCTCTCAGATAGCTAGACTATCGGCCCTATCTGTTGTGTGATGTTCAACGCCAACCTAAAAAGGCTTCTTGAAGACAAAAAGGTGGCGTCTATTCTAGTTGTGTTTCATTTCTTGTTCAAGGGTCTCGATCTGTGTTTTAAGCAACTTTATGATTTGTAGATTGTCAACATGAACCAGCTGGCCATTACATGTAGGACATTTAAAGGCATTAGCCATAGCTTCCTCAAAGGTATGGCGGGGACAGCCGTTGTTCTTGCAATGGTAGAACGTGTTTTCTGTCTCGTAAAGGAGTCGTTGCTTTAATCGTTCAAGGACCTTTGTATTCTTTTCATGGAGTAGGTCATGGATGCGTTCAGGTTCCAATATCCAGTAGTAGACAAACCATCCGGTTTGTTTATCGCGGGTACGGCGATAGGACGCTAGATGAAGGTCATAAAGTTTGTAGAGGATCTTTCGAACAGCGTTGAGGCGCATACCAGTTTCGTTGGCAATCTCCTCATCCGTTGTTTCTTCATCTTCTTTGAGGTGTGAAACCACTTCAAATGCGTCTTCACCGGCGAATTCAATGACAACCTGCTTAATTAGCATCTCACGTCCAGACATAGATTTACGGATAACCTACCCTTGCATTAAATAAAGACCTTTTCGTTTAACAAAAAAAAGTTAAGGATTAAATCGCCCTTTTTTTTTCTTCGGCTTCGATTATCCGTTTCCCATGTGAGGTTGCTTGGATTCGTAGCACGGCATCAGGGAATTCCCAGCGAAGCATTTGCCCTTCAAACAGCCGATCTAAAAAGATTGAAAGTGCTGCCACTTCACTATGGGGTTGATGACCAACAGCTACATTGTAATCAGCTAACTGGTATATTTGGTTCGGAACCTTAGGACCTCCTACAACAACGAGTTTCGGTTGCTGTGAGCGACGAATATCATCAATTACATCATCTACGTGAAGTCCGTACATGGTAAGATGAATGACTTCCCCATTCTCCTCCTTCCATTGACGAAGACGGGTCTTCCATTTGACACCTGTAAGTACTATGAAATCTTTCTTACCCCATTGATTAGAAACCTGCTGGATTGTATCCATGATATTTGTATCCTTAAGTCCAGCTGACCAAAACTCGCTCGCACCAAATGCACGGGCCGTTAATCCCACATGAGTTGTAAGACGTTTATCGCGCTCGGGACGGTGATCCAGCTTGAGTACAGTAATCCTCCATTTAGGTGCGCTCATCCGAATATCCAGCCTGTTACAACTCACGGTTCTTACTTAACAATCTATTTAGAAGAGGTTTTTTTGCGTCGAATCTGAACAACGTCTCCGAGTGTTGCTGAACTTTGAGAATGAACAGGAGGAAGGTCAACTGATTCCGATTCCTCAAGTAATATCAATTTGAATAGTCGCTCTAATTTCCGCGCCAAACTAATTGTAGGTGCCATTTTGCCACTTTCAACTTTTGTGATAACGGAAGTTCGCTCATTTAGAGCACGAGCGACATCCTTTTGAGCCATTCCTCGTTGCTCACGTGCTTTTCTAATAAGTTTAGTGAAGTCCTCCACAGGTACCAATTCGCGAGCTGGCTCTCGAAGTGGTCCAGGTCGGACTTCGCGTGGTATATGAACAGGCCGGCGTTTCAGGTCGGCTGGAGGTTCGTATCCTAGTTTCTTCTTCTGCTGAACTGGTTTTCCCAGCTCTGCACACCGACTACAAGCATGCAGGTGGGCGCCCTCAAGGGCGATTTCCCTTGTCGAATGACATTCACGACCACAAATCTCACAGGTTGGCATTTTGCGCAATCGCCACCATTCTATTTATTACCCGCCATAATCTAAAAAGTTCTTTTCATTTTAATAATCTCACAGAAGGTCTACAACTTCTGATGGAGGAATAAAAAAAGCTTTTAGCGCGTACGACTCAGAGAACTTGCAATGACCGATTCAACAGATTTACGTAAGAAAGCGGTTTCTTCTGACGATTATATGAGTTTGGCTGAACGGACATTTTTACTTGAGCAACGTGTTCGCGAACTCGAATTGGAAAGAGAACAACTTGCAGCAGAACGAACACGACTGGAAAACGAAGTTCGAATCCTTCAAGCAGAGCTCAATAAGTTACGGCAACCACCCTTAGTTTCTGCAACTGTAATTGATATTCTTGACGATGGAAGGGTCATTGTCAAAAGTAGCACAGGACCCCAGTTTGTAGTCAATTATCCAGAATCGATAATTGGGAGCCAGCTTGAGTCTGGGGCTAAAGTGGCATTGAACCAAAGAACTTTGGCCGTAGTCGATGTCTTACCAATGTCCATCGATCCTTTTGTTCAAGCCATGAACGTTGAAGAAAGTCCAGATGTCACCTATAACGATATTGGGGGGTTGGAAGAACAAATCGAAGAAATCCGTGAAACTGTTGAACTTCCGCTTCTTCATCCAGAACTATTTGAGAAGGTGGGAATCGAGCCACCAAAAGGCGTACTTCTCTGTGGTCCTCCTGGAACTGGAAAAACTCTCCTAGCCCGCGCAGTTGCTAATGAAACGAAGGCAACATTCATTCGTGTCATTGGTTCTGAACTTGTCCAAAAGTTCATCGGTGAGGGGGCACGAATTGTTAGAGAGATTTTCTTTATGGCTCGTAAACGAGCACCAAGTATTGTCTTTATCGATGAGCTAGATGCCGTTGCGAGTCGCCGCCTTGATATCGCCACGAGTGGAGACCGAGAAGTTCAAAGAACACTCATGCAACTACTTAGTATGCTCGACGGATTTGATCCACGCGGTGACGTGCGTATACTCGCAGCAACCAATCGTCCTGATATCCTTGACACAGCTCTTACAAGACCTGGAAGGTTTGATCGTATCATCGAATTTCCATTTCCCGATAAAGAAGCGCGTGTTCAAATTCTTAAAATTCATATGCGAAACATGAATATCGAATCAGATGTGGATGTCAGTCTGCTTGCTTCAAAAACAAATGGCGCATCTGGGGCAGATTTGAAGGCAATATGCACCGAAGCTGGAATGTTTGCTATCCGTGAGCTTCGTGATTTAGTACAAAAAGAAGACTTTGATAAGGCTATTAGCAAAGTCTTAGGCATGATCGGCGACCACGGTGACGCGACAGACATTTATGGATAGCCCGTTGAAAAGAAGACGAGGCGAATTATGTCGCAAATCAATGAAAGATTGTATCGAGTACGAGGAATTGCTAACTACCAATTTCGAGCAGCAATCGGACACCAGGTTTTTCCTGACAATTGTCAGGTGGAGATTTCAAAAAGCTCTGGTCGAATTCGCCGGGTTATTTTTAATGCACAGATTCTTGCTACTATTCGCGCACATGACGGGTTCCTTGTTCTTACCATCGAAGGAGCTCGACGACTGCACAACGCAATACCTTTTCCCAAACTCAGAGTAGTTGTGGTCCAAGAGGTGGCCCCATTCATTTCAGAGGGTCGTAGCGTCTTTGCCAAGCATGTTATAGCAGTAGATCCACAGCTTCGCGCTGGTGATGAGGTAATAGTTGTTGATGGTCAAGATAGATTGCTTGCCGTTGGAAGGGCCAGTCTTAGTCCTCAAGAAATGTTAGATCTAACCCGTGGAGTAGCTGTAAAGATCCGTCACTCGACTGGTAAACAAAAAAGCTAAATTTGTTCAGCCAGTTATGCGATGCTGTAACTGCTTGAGGGATACCCTTTGGTAAAGGTAAAGAAAGTAAAGTCAAAAAAACGCTCAATGGAACGACAGATGCGTCGGATGGGTGTTGATTTCCAACAACTTGAAGATGTTACAGAGGTTCTTATTCGTTTTTCTGATAGAGAATTAGTTATTCCTGAGGCTCAGGTAATAAAGATGCAGGCACAAGATGATGATGTCTTCCAAATTGTAGGAAAATCGGAGGAAAGGAATCTTACAATCTCATCTGAAGCAGAAGAGGCTACTCCTGTAACCACTTCCCAAACATTTACTGAAGAAGATGTCCAACTCGTAGCTAACCAAGCAAATGTATCAGAGGATGAAGCACGTGAAGCTTTACGTGGCGCTGAGGGCAATCTTGCTAGGGCAATAATCGCTCTAACTGAAAAGTAGATTCAGTCTATGCGTTTGCTTTTCGCTCAAGCATCGCTTTAACTCGCTTCATCCGAAAGAGGTCTTCTCTTTCCTGTTCTTCCAACATCAACTCGATATATCGAATTGTGTTGTTAATTCGCGGAAGAACCACATAGTTGAGTGCATTGACGCGCCGTTTCGTTTTCTCAATTTCCGCTGCAAGTCGTTTAACCGTTGCCTCAATCTCTGCGAGTCGTACAACCTTATCTAGCGCCAATCGAACCTTTTGGGCCGCTTTATCTACAGTAGCAGAAGTTCCTGCCAGACTGTAATGCAGCTGAACTGATTCTTCCTGCTCTGTGATTCTAAAAATTGGAACCGTAACACCCATCGTATTTCGTGTCTCAACTTCAAAATCAAGTGGGCTTTTTGCTCCCAAGGCAAGTTCTTCGAGTTTTGCTCCGCCTTCAACTAATTTTGCGTTAAGTAATGAAACATAAGCTTCAGCAAGAGTTGATTCCATTTCTTCTCTGAATTTCTTTGCCTCTGATAGAATTGTAAAGAATTCACGAACAAGCGCATCTTGCTTCTCACGGAGCAGTTCATAACCTCGCGCGGCTAGTTCTCTTCGTTCTTTGAGGGTGAGTAATTCCATCCGTGTCGGGCGAACTCCTGCAATGATTCCGACCGATTCAGACACAGTAATCCCTCAAGGAAGTAAAGCGTACACTCCTACGACCCAAATAAGAATCGCTGCCACAACAATAAACCATTCGACCAACAGTCTTCGGGTTCTCTCAGGATTGTCGCTCATAAGACCTGTTATGCCGAAACTCAGACCACAAATGAGCAAATAAGAAAGGAGAATTATTGCTGACGCTTGATCCCATGGAATATCCAGAACCAGGTTCGTAATGGCAACGAATCCTGCCGCTAACAGGAAGATAATGCCAAGAACCTGTAGGATTCGAATGAGCTTCATGTTGGTTTCGGCCACAGCAGCACTCTCGTTATTATGATAGGGTGAAGCGAAAATGCGGGTGCTCAATATTTAAGCATTGCTGACTTGACAGGCTTTCTGAGTAATCACAGTTCATCGAAAGTGTGGATACGCATTTTCGCCGGTTTCTTCACAATATTGCCAACTCGCACCCCAATAATTAATTCGACGCCACGATCTTCGGCAATATCAATAAGGCGTTGTGTTACAACGCCATCAAGGATAAGCACTTTAGCCTTATCAAGTTCCTGCAAATCGTTAGCAAGTTCACCCACATGAGTCTCCTTTAATTGCTTAAACTTCTCGTCCATGATGACTGCCATCATCGTCCGTTGAATCTTTTGAGCCGAATCAAGCACCGGCTCTGGGATTCCCAAATCCTTCACCTTTGGCTCTGGTTTTGCTTCAACTTTCGTTCGTGTGGTAATGCGAGAGGTGGTACGCGTTGTTGTGCGACGCGGTTTCTTGATCTTCTCGGGGGTCCGACGGGTACGCTTCTTCTCCTTTGGCTTCGCCTTAGCTGGCGCTTTTCCTAAAATCTGCCCTGCTGGAATCCTATTACGGAGAGCTTTAGTAACCTCTTTGTGAGTGAGTTCTTCTACCTCTCTACCAGTAGGTGCTCTAGCCACATAATCAACCTTGATGGTTTGTGCAAGCTCCTTTAGAATTAGATCCCCACCACGATCTCCATCGAGAAATGCAATCACGGTTTTCCCCTTGGCAATGTCAGCAATAGATTTGGGAACCGATGTCCCCTCAACTGCAACAGCGTTCTTGACACCAGATCTCAACAGGGCTAAGACATCTGCTCGACCCTCTACGATGATAATGGTCTTTGATATCTCTACCTCCGGCCCTGCAGGCAGCTTTTCTTTGCCGAGTTTGATAATCTCTGCAGTACGTGCCTGTTGAAGAACCGTATCCGTCATTTCCTGAGAATCTGGAGAGATTTCCCCTTCCCAATCCCGTAGCAAATCTACTGCACGATTTACGATTTGTTGCCGCTTTTCTTCGCGGACATCCTCGAGTTTTTCAAGGGTTATTTTAGCCGCACAAGGACCAACTCTGTCCACTGTTTCCATTGCTGCAGCAAGGATTGCAGTTTCCGTCCGATCTAGGCTACATGGGATAGTGATAGTGCCCTTTGATTTTCCACTCTCAGTGTGAAGCTCGACTTTTATTCGACCAATCCGCCCCGACTGTTGTAATTCTCTTAGATCTAAATCTTCACCGATTACCCCTTCACATCGCCGATATGAAGTGTAGGCCCTCCGTTTGACCGAAGAGAGCACCTACAACATCGGGGGTCTCAACTACTCCATCTATCTCGATTTTACCATGAATACAATACTTCGTAGTACCAGTACCTTCTGCATTTGTTCCCATAATCGTCACCTTGTGAAATGATTTGTGATATGTAAGTGCGGGCGTGTGATATTGATAACGCCACTTTGAAGTGATTTGTGATGATGATTAGGTAATTTGGTAATTGTGATACAGTTAGCCTCACGAATGAGCCACATTAAAATTTTGTGCCTTTCGGAGTTTTCTCAATTCCCTTCAGTCCCTCAATTACCCTCACACGCCAACAAAACGCTCGCCTTAACTGGTGCCTTTCTCGATGAAGTATTGAGACCCCTCGCCCTTCTAATTGATCAGTTAGTCGTCTTGTCAATTGCCCTCCCCGTCGATCAAAATCAAATAGGATGAGTAAACGAGGAATATTAGCCAATTCATCAGCTAAACTAACGACACTGTGACCCGCAAGCATGTAAATAGGTCCACTCAGTCCTAATCCCCGTAGTGCAGTGATATCCTTAATCCCCTCTACTACTATTGTTACCCCGTCTTCCGAGAGGTTAATCAAGAGCTGAACACCTTTTACAAAACGCTCTTCCAGTCGCTCCTGCTTCGCTTGGGTCGCTTCACGTAGGGGGCACATGATAATTCGCCAAAACTACCTACCAGGGTCATTGACCTAACTGGCTCTTATATATCACTGGCAATGGACCATAAGTATCGGTGTACTTTTATATCACACAGAATATGCCCGAAGGGTAATGGTGTATTACTAGTGAACATTCTTCCACCTAGCGTAGAAAAGATTGCACAGCATACCCAAGAAGTATTAACCATAGAGGACTTGATAGCTGCCTTTGCACGTCAAGAAAAACCTCGAGGATACATAGGTGTTGAACCCAGTGGATTATTTCATGTGGGATGGCTCGGTTGGGTCCATAAGCTCAATGAACTGGTGGATATGGGTGTGCGCATGGAAATTCTTCTCGCTACTTGGCATGCCCAAGTAAACGACAAATTTGGAGGTAGTATTGAAAAAATCAGACGTTGTGCTGAATACCTGCGTCACTGCTTTGTAGCATTGAAAGTAGATACTACCAAAGTGCACATTGTAACCGCTGAAGACTTAATGCGTCGACTCGAATACTGGGAAAGAATTCTGCGGGTGGCCAAAAATCTCACTCTCGCTCGAGTGCGCCGATCGACTGACATAATGGGTCGAACCGAGGAGGAAGCAGCTATTGACTTCTCTAAGCTCATCTATCCGCTCTTACAGGTAACGGATATCATCGACCAACATTACGAAATCTGTCTTTCTGGTATGGATCAACGTCGTGCACATGTGCTAGCCCGTGAAGTGGCCGATAAGATGAAACTGGGGTGGAAACCTATAGGCATTCATATGCCCCTTCTTCCCGGGCTGACTGGAACCGCTCGGATGGACGTCTCCTCTGAGTTCACAGCGCCAGAGGTGTCTATAGACATCAAGATGTCGAAATCCAAACCCGGCGATGCCATCTTTATACATGACCCACCTCGGGTAATCAGAAGGAAAATTAAAAATGCTTACTGTCCTGCAGGAGAAGTCGAAAATAACCCAATACTCAGTTACGTTCGAAATATCCTGTTTATGCAAGATGGCTATACTTTCCACATAGAGCGAGCCGAGAAATTCGGTGGGCCATTAAGTCTTACGAGCGCTGATGAAGTCGAATCACTGTATGCTGCAGGGGCTATTCACCCGTTGGATTTGAAAGACGCGACAACTAAGGCTCTGTGCGATTTTCTTGAACCGATTAGGAAATACTTCGAAGATAATCCTGAAGCAAAGAAACTCTATGAGGAAATCATGGAATACCAAATAACCCGATAAATCCTGGAGTTACCTACTGTTTAGTTGGATATCAAGAACGAAGTGGTTGTATCTAGGATTATAGGTCTTTATCATCCGTGTGCTAACAAGATCCGCTTGTCGGTTCATCGTCAATGCAATCTTGTGCAATTGTGAAAGCAGTTGTGTTGCCATATCTTCTTTAGGACCGATTTCATGAATGTGCATCATACCCCCGGGACGAAGGCATTGTATTCCTTGTTCGAGATACTGATCAGTGCCTTGAATTAAACCCATGATGACGCGATCTCCTTGACCTTTACCTATTCTCGGGGCGAGTTGACGGGTATCTCCAAAATGTGGTTGAAACAAGTGGGAGACATTGTTTGATTGGATGTTCTGTTGAAGAAAATGGAAGGCATCAGGATTCCACTCAATCGCATGAATGACTTTAGGTTTTGCATGCACAGCCATGGGAAGAGATAGATGCCCTATCCCAGCAAACATGTCAACGACAAACTCATCAGTTCCCAGTTTGCTCATGCGCAGCCGTTCTGCCTTATTTCCAACGGAGAACATGACTTTCACTGGATCCAAATGGAAAATCACCTTGTTTTCTCGAAAGACGGTCTCAGTTTCAGGTGAACCCGCAATCAATTCCACGGCAGGTTTCCGATAGGGACCAGTAATTGCAGCCGTTCGCCGTAAGACGGATCGAATTTTGGTACTATATCCCAGCGTGGTTTCCCCAATCAACTCCTTGTATTGCTCAATTTGTGGGTTTAGCCACAAAATTGCTACATGGCCAAGTATTCGAAGCCGTCGAGGTAGGAGCCTAGGAGGTATCTGGTCTCCTAGCTGGGTTTTGAGAAAGTGATAGAAGGGTGTGCGGTGACGATAGGTTATTTTCTTCACCTGAATGATGATAATATAGAGAAGTGATGGGTCGCTTCTGCTCTGCTGACCGATACACTAACGCCCCATCATCATCGGTGGGCGGAGCGCCTTCATTCCTCCGACGAGTCCTCTCTTAATATGTCGGGCATTGTGAGCCTATGCGACCCGGCGTTGAAGTGTGGACATCGTGGGTTGCCCCCACAGTCACCTCTTGACGACACGTCTTAAATCATGCAGGAGCCTGTCACATGCCGCATAACCCTCAACGCTGCTCCAGTGTTGCCACAAATTTGCACGAATCATCATCAGATCATAGTCTTCGGATTCGTCCTCGTTGGTGGCTATTATCCTTTCATTGCTTACAAACAAACGTAAACGGTTACTCAAAAAAGCTTCCACTATTGACTTGGAACACCATGGTAGATGATTCGCCCATCTCGATCAATCTGCCCAGCTCGGATACGTGTGGACGAAATTGAGATTTGGTCTTCCGCTTTAACCATGGTAAGAACGGCGATATGTAGAAGGGGCAGCTGGGAATCGTGACGTATTTCATTGATTTCTTTTGCAACTGGACAAGTTTCTTCACTGACTACAATCAATTCGAGCTCAAGCATCGTGATTGCAGGCCCATATTTATTGTGAAGCGGTCGAATAATATAACGTCCACCATAACCTTCGGTTTCTAACCATTTTTCTAATTCGTCTTTGCGCTCGTCATAACTGGCGATTATTTCCCAATCGGGCTTATGCTTGACCATATCCTGAGTGGTTAAACCAATAAGCACCTTCTTGCCCAACTCGAAGGCCCGACGAAGCAGCGTCTTGTGTCCCTTATGTAGACGATCGAAGGTTCCACCGATGGCGGCCCATTCATATGGCACTTCAGACAAGACGCAATCCTCATGTCTTGCTTTTGTATTCTGTTGAAAAAGCTTTACCACAAGCCAAAATTCGATTGCAGAGAGTAATTCTATCCAATGCCGATGGTGTTGCCAATGCCTGCGATGATGATGGTATCACCCTTCGTTGTTCGCAAACGAACCGCGTTTTTCATCCGTTCAACAACTTTAGGAACAGCGTCAACAAGAGATTTCTTCATCGGTGCAAGCGCATCTTCTAATGACTCTTTGATGACAATCGCATCGATGGGGATTTCGAACCTGACTCCAGAATCCTCCATCTTGAATTTCTCAGGTCCCGGGTCGCCAATTGCGGCACCAACGCCTTCAATAACTTGTCCGGTGTCTTCCCCTTCAAGTTTTAGTCCAGCATCAACAGTGATGATACGGGCAATTTTACCTTTGTTGCGTTCAACAACTTTCTTTATGCCCTCACCGGGTTTACCAACCTGGCTTCCGTATCCCTTAGCACGGACAAACCATAGAGTTCGTCCTTCAAATTCGCCAGAAAACGCAATCGTGTGCTGAGCAATTTCTTCGGGATCTCCTGCCTTGATTTCTTTTGCAAAATGGGCAACCGCAAGAGGACCCATACCATCACCAATGGGTTTGCCATCGGCAAAGGCTCGAGTCGCTTCAAAGTAGGCCTTAGCCATCTGGATAATCATAGGTAGTTGCATCTGAAGCTGCATGGTATAGTAGATGCTCTTGGTCTTTTTACCCAACAGAAAGAAATGACGGACAACCCGATATACGTAGTGTAGGGCCATGGCTCCTGAGAGCACCGCCTCAGCGTTAGCTTGTTGTTCTGGTGTAGCTTTTGGAATAACTCGAGCTACGTGCTCTTCATATCGTGTTGTTCGCACGTCAAGAACATGCTCCAAGCGTTGCAATACGCCCGCTGGGTCAATATTGACGGGCTCAATGATGAAAAACTCCATGAAATCATCAATAGTTGATTTGAGCTCCTTTTCATCGACGTTCAAATCCTTGAAGGCTTTCGCCGCGATATTCTTGCCCTGAGTCGCTAAGACTTCAAGTTGTTTAAGACCCGCTTCTGCCTGTCGTTGCCAAATGTAGCCTTGCAACCTGGTTCCATAAAGGTAGATGAACATGAAAAAGACCAGAAAGATGATCTGGAAAATCCAATTGAAATCAGCAAATTGCAACATAACTTGTCACAGAGTTCAGGCTATTGCCGGAACGGATTCAAGGCAAAATAAAAACCTTTGCTTAGAGTCAACCCTCCACTCCTAACGGACTGAAAGGAAAAGAAGTGGCGCAGTTCACACTTTTCCCGACACCTCTCGGATATCAGTACTCAGGGCGACGAAACCGGCTTAACTTCCGGGATCTGACGAGACCGGGTGTGACCCAGCTTCTATGACCGCGCCACCCAGCAGGATTCACCCCCGCTATAAAAGTGTTGTGAAATCATTGACACAGAAAAGTGGTGGGCCGGCCGAGATTTGAACTCGGGACCACGAGGTCCCAAACTTTGCGAGAAAAACAGAACCCGTTTTCCTTCTCGCATCATACCGCTCTAGTCCAGCACAAGTTGTAACCGGATAACTAGACTACCGGCCCGATGCGCGTATAGGAAAAGACGGGTTCTTGATAAATCTTATCTAGAAACTTCTTGCTGTAATCTAATTTTAATTATACCAAGGGCTCTGCAGATAATAAAACCCAGTTTCATTATCTTCAACCTGAGTAAATCATTGTGGCTCTATTCGATAAACAACCGCATTGGTCTAAACCCTATGAAATTCCATGTATTTCGATACACTTCATTCTAAAGGTGCTTTTTACAAAATTATCTAAAAACTCATTATTTGAAATGGAGCCTCCGCCGGGATTTGAACCCGGGACCATTGGCTTACAAGGCCAAAGCACCACCACTATGCTACGGAGGCTCATTTGATTTAGTGCAAGTACTGTTGATTAATGATTCGGAAGATGCTTGTGGCTTTCCGAATCGCTACCTTCCAAGATTGCACAAAAATCTTTTGAAAATTGGTGCGGGGGCCGGGCTTCGAACCCGGGAACTCCTACGAGACAGGATCTTAAGTCCTGCGCCTTTGACCAAGCTTGGCTGTGGGGTCTCTATCGGGGGAGATACCCCCGCGGCTTAGTCTTTGTGGCGGTGACCCTTGGACACGCCCCGCACAGTTGGTGGCGTGTCAAAGTTGTTTTGGTGCTTAAAATTGCTTCGTGTTAGTGAATAGGTGTGAAAAATTGTGAATCGGGGAAGCCCTGAGAATAATGCTTAAAAGGTACGGTCGGTGGGTTAGTGCTGCCGAGGTAGCTTAGCCTGGTTGAGCGCCAGACTTGGAACATTCTTGAAATGTCAGGGCGATACTCATAGGGCTTTGCCCCAGGGTCAAAATATGATGATTGCTGGCGCACCGGAGAAATCTGGAGGTCGCGGGATCGAACTGAAGCCTGTAGGGCTTCACGAAACGCCCGCCCTCGGCACCATTTAGCCTGTTGAGCCTCGGTGGCATAGCGTGGTAGCGCATCGCCTTGGTAAGGCGAGGGTCGCGGGTTCAAATCCCGCCCGAGGCTCCACTCTTTTCCTGGGTGTGCGAACTGGATTTCGTTGGGAGATGATGAATTTTTAAGGGTCAAATGGTTGAAGTGCTATGTGCCAGTTGAGCGTACAGGTGGCTGATGTTGACGGTTGATGAAGAAAAACGATTTGCTGCTGAAGCGGCGGTAACACATGTTTCTGATGGGATGTGCTTGGGGGTGGGTACAGGGTCAACGGTTGAGATATTCATTGACCTATTAGTGGAAAAAATTGCCTCTGAAAACATTACCATCACTGCTGTGCCAAGTTCCTATGCAACTGAGTTACGATTACATGATGTAGGAATTACCACAGTCCCATTGGGTGCTGTCACCAGTTTAGCTTGTGCTGTGGATGGAGCGGATGAGGTGGATCCAAATCTTGCACTGATCAAAGGTGGTGGCGCCGCCCTTCTCCGCGAAAAAATCTTGGCTGAGGCCGCGCAACAACTAATCATCATTGTTGATAGTTCAAAACTCGTGGATATCCTAGGAACGACGGTCCCCATTCCAGTTGAAGTGCTTCCCGCTGCTTTGGCTCTCTCTATAGATCGCATTCAACGTCTTGGTGGCTCGCCGATGCTCCGGCAAGCCCAACGAAAGGCTGGACCAGTAATCACAGATAACGGCAACTTCATTATCGACGTCTCATTTCCGCAAATCACTGATCCAAAACAACTAGATTCCCAACTGAATGCCATTCCTGGAGTTATCGAAAACGGCCTTTTTCCCACTCAAGCCGATATTGTCTATGTCGGTCAAGATAAAGGTGCGAAGTTACTCACGAGATAAAACGAAACATGCATAAAGCATCAACTTCCTTGCACACTAGTATTCCCTGGGCCCGTGGCCAAGCCGGATAGGCTCTTCTTCCCCGGAGAAGGCGCCAGCCTCCTAAGTTGGTAACCCCGGGTTCGAATACGATCGATAACGTTGACGTCGAAATTCCCGGCGGGCCCGCCATTCTTCTACAGTTACTCTATTTTTCCGCAACAATATCAGCAGGAGACACAAGGTAGTACGTCGTCTCCCCCTGCCGGTCTAACACAGCAAGCATCAACTTCTTCCGGTTACGTTTCGCCTGTTTGCTAAACGCATCCAGCTCTTCCACCTTCAAGGGAGAGCCCTCGGAAATCGCGCAAACAAAATACTGAGCAGTTGCCTCATTGATCTTAGCTCCTCTTGGATATACGCGGAACAACAATCCTTTCCCATACCCCGTCCGCACTACATACCCTCGGCTTCGAAGATCACTGTATACAAGAAAACGAGTCCAAAGTCCCGGCTGCCCCTCTGATAAGCGCATCAGCAGCGAAGAAAATTCCAGCACCTCCTTTTGTGGCAGACTCACCGCTATACGCTGTCGCCGAGCCAATAAGAGCGCTTCTTCGGGCTCAAGTTCTAATTTCTGCTCACCCTTGATCGTACCATAATACCCCGCCTCATAGAGCACAGACGCATACTCACCTTCAACCACTACTTTTCCCCGAGTTAATCTCGCTGGAATAGGCTCATCAGGAAGCGGAAGGCGCTCCTCTTCTGAAGAATGCTGTTCGTTTTCCTCTACCATGCCTATGCACCACTATTTGAAGCGACAAGAGGCGAAGCTATATAACATTCTTCCCGTTTTCCTGACTTGATGATATCCTGGCAACACCGTCTTACAGAAGCCTTCACCAACGCACCTAAAATCGCCATCCTCGGCATCGGAAACGACCTCAAAGCTGACGATGGCATCGGTCCCTACATCATTGACCAGCTCCAAGGTCGCAATCCACCCCATGTGGAACTCATCAATGCCAGCACGGTTCCTGAAAACTTCCTCAGTCATATCATCGACTCCCACCCCCATCTCATCCTCCTCATCGATGCTGCCCTCATGCAAGCTGAAGCTGGCACCATTAAACTCATTGATAAAGACTCTATTGGTGGTATCGCCTTCTCCTCCCACCAACTCCCCCTCACCTTCTTTCTCGAATACCTCGAAAACAACATCGCTACCACTATCCTCATCCTCGGCATCCAACCCCTCACCGACGAATTCACTCAACCCCTCTCTAAACCCGTCCAAGACGCTGCCAACGAAATCATCACTACTCTCACCCAACTTTTCACCAAAACCCTTTGAAAACTCTTATAAGCGACTCACGCGAACCTATTTTTCGCAATCCCGGCGTAGCTCAACCTGGTAGAGCGTCTGGCTGTAGGTATACACCGCACCCCGAGCCATCATGGCAATGACTGGGTGTCAACCAACGCAGACACCAGATGGTTCCTGGTTCAAATCCGGGCGCCGGGACCAACCCTCACCCAAACCAGCCACTCCGACCAGAGTAACCTTTAAATTTCCCCAAATAATCCACACAACACCGCGCCCGTTTAGTGTAGCCAGGTCTATCATCTGGGACTGTCAACGATCAATGATGATTCATGGGTCTGCGGATCTCCTAGGACTCGGGTTCGAATCCCGGAACGGGCGCCACTTCTTCTCTTCTCGTTGGTTTCTCTTTGGTGGGAAAAGGGGAGTTAGATTTCTGTGTTTCTTCCGTAGGTGTCCCATACTAGGTGCATGGGGTGTTGTGGGAGGTCTTTGAGGAGTTCGATGAGGATGGCGGGTTTGAAATTGATCTCGTTAAGGTTTGGGATGTCGAACCATTTGAAGTGTAATGGGGTTTTTCCTGTGGGGAGGTGCCAGAAGTTGTCTGTAGGAAGGAACTCTTCTTGTCCTTTGAATTCGTCTTGTTCCCAGATTCCGGTTGGTTCTTTGGGTGTTACGAGGAAGTAGAATTCAAGGATGTGGTGTTTCTTGGCATGAAAGATGAAAAAATTCTCGATTACCCAAAGTAGTCGTTGGACCGTGATTTCGAAGTTCGCTTCTTCGGTGAGTTCTCTCTCGATGGTTTCGTGTAGGGTTTCATGCAGGCCTATTCCTCCGCCGGGAAGAACCCAGAGGTCATCACCTTTCAGTTGACATAGCAGGACTCGGTTCTTCTCGTCAAGCATTACACCTGCGGCTCTCGAACCGAACCATTCTTTCTCCGATTCAATTACAATCTTCGTTGGCACTGCTCAAACCTCTCGCAAAACTCAAATTATGAAGAAATTCTGTCCTGCTGTTCAAATATAAACCCCTAACCATGAAACGGGCGCAATTTTTCCTTTTCAGTGGTTGATGGGGCAGATAGTGTAGGTTTTTTCTGTGTATTTTAAGCGTTTAATCGAAAGCTTAAAAAGGCGTTTGTACATTGTCCGCGTAACTTCGCAGACGGTCTGTTTCGCTGGAGCGACGGCTGGTTTGGCGCCGCATGTTTCTGCCCGGGCAAAATTACTGATGAGACAATGTTCCCGTTCTGCTTCATAGACACAGGGTTCTACGTTTCTCATGCGGACTATAGCTATATGGGCTCATGGAAGCATGGTGCCGTCTGGTGAGGGTAAGAATCCTGTCACATGTTGAGCAGATTCGTCTCTGAGGGTGGATTATGGCACTTTCGACTGAAGACCGTTGGGCAGTTATGAAATCCTTCTTTCTTTCGAAGGGTTTAGTCAGGCAGCACCTGGACTCGTACAATCACTTTGTTGAGCGCCGCATTCAACAGATTGTTAGTGATGTTGGAAAGATAGAGCCCGATATTCCAAACTATTATGTGCGCCTTGGACGTGTTGAGATTCAAAATCCCTCCGTACGTGAGGCTGATGGGTCGGTCCGTAATATCGCGCCTGCGGAAGCGCGGATTCGCAACCTCACCTATTCCTCTCCCATTTACTTAGAAATGACTCCGGTGTACCGGGATGAGAAGACTGGGATGGAGTATGATGAAGAAACGATTAGTGTGTATGTAGGCCGGCTTCCAATTATGCTCAAATCTGCGTTTTGCCGACTTTCGGCGATGACACCGGAAGAACTTGTTGAAGCCGGTGAAGATCCAAACGACCCTGGCGGCTATTTCATCATTAACGGGTCAGAGCGTGTGCTTGTCACACAGGAAGATCTCGCCCCGAACCGTATCCTCATTGAGGAAGCGACAAGTAGCAGCTCGTGTACACACATGGCTAAGGTGTTCTCAACAGCCCGAGGATTTCGGGCGCCGGTGACCATGGAACGACGGGCTGATCATACGTTTCGTGTATCATTTCCATCAGTACCAGGGAAGATTCCCCTAGTCGTTCTGATGCGGGCCCTAGGTCTGGTAACCGATCGCGAAATCGTTTCAGCAATCACTGATGACCCAGCAATCGCGCAAGAACTAATTCCTAGTTTTCATGCGGCGGAATCATTAGTGGCTCCGAAGGACCCCCAAACTACTCGTGAAAATGCCTTGGATTATATTGGTAAACGGGTTGCTGTTGGCCAAACCAAGGATTACCGCCTTCGTCGAGCCGAACAGGTTCTCAACCGCTACCTGCTACCTCACGTTGGAACAGATACAGGGTCTGCAGTGAGTAAGGCCCATTATGTGGGTCAAATGACCCAGCGCCTTCTTGAACTTAGTGTCAATCAACGAAATCAAGATGACAAAGACCACTATGCGAATAAACGGCTCAAACTTGCCGGAGACCTGTTGACTAGCCTGTTTCGAGTAGCATTCCTCAATCTTTGCCGCGACATCAAATATCAGCTTGAACGTACCGCCACGCGAGGCCGCAAACCCAATATCAAAACCGCCGTAAGAGCCGACGTGATTACCGAAAGGCTACGCCATGCCCTTGCCACAGGGAACTGGGTTGGTGGAAAGGCAGGAGTGAGTCAGCTACTTGATCGCGTTAACTACATGTCATCAATCAGCCACCTTCGCCGCGTAGTATCGCCCCTCAGTCGCAGCCAACCACACTTCGAAGCCCGGGACCTGCATCCCACCCATTGGGGCAAAATCTGTCCAAATGAGACCCCTGAAGGTCCCAACTGTGGACTTGTAAAGAACCTCGCCTTAATGTCATATATTTCAGTAGGTTCTGACGAAGCCGAAGTGGAAGAAGCTCTCTTATCCCTTAAAGTCCAGCCAATAGATGCTAAAGCGGACACGGCTAAGAAGGGCGCTTACGTTTATCTAAATGGCCGATTTGTTGGCAACCATTCACAACCCGAGTTATTAGTTACTCGTCTTCGGGATCGCCGCCAACGGAACGAGCTCAGCGATCAGGTGAACGTTGCTTTCTATCCCGATACCAATGAGGTGGAAATAAACTCTGATGCGGGGCGCGTTCGTCGTCCCCTTATCATCGTCAAAGATGGTTCTCCGCTTCTTGAAAAGCAACATATAGAGCGCGTACGGAATCGTGAGATTTCTTGGGATGACCTAGTAAAAGCAGGGATAATCGAATACCTTGATGCAGAAGAAGAAGAAAACACCCTTATCGCCATGAATCTGGAGGATATAACACCAGAACACACTCATCTCGAAATTGTCCCTGAAACGATTTTAGGCATATGTGCAAGTCTTGTCCCCTTTGCTGAGCACAACCAATCCCCACGCAACACCTACGAAGCAGGTATGGCTAAACAAGCTCTCGGGCTCTATTCAGCGAACTTTAGTCTTCGAGTGGACACCCGTAGTCACATTCTACATTATGTTCAAAGCCCCATTGTCACAACTCGACCAATGGAAGTAATTGGGTATCATCGACGCCCTGCAGGGCAAAACTTCATTGTAGCCATCCACTCCTTCCAAGGCTACAACATCGAAGACGCCCTAGTGCTCAACAAAGCTTCTATTGAACGGGGTATTGCACGATCTTCCTTCTTTCGAAGCTATGACGCCGAGGAACGTAAGTATCCGGGTGGCCAAGAAGACAAATTTGAAATTCCCAGCCGCGAAGTGCGTGGATATCGGGCATCAGAAGCCTATCGACTGCTCAGTGAAGATGGTGTCATCGAACCTGAATTCCAAGTTGCCGGCGATGAAATCCTCATCGGACGAACCAGTCCTCCACGGTTCTTAGAAGAATATACTGAACTTGAAGTCCCTGGACCCAAACGCCGTGAAACATCAATCAGCCTTCGTCATGGGGAAGAGGGCACAATCGATAAAGTGCTCATAACAGAAACGATTGACGGGAACCGCTTAGTCAAAGTAAAAGTCAGGGATGAACGCATACCCGAATTAGGCGATAAATTTGCTAGCCGCCATGGACAAAAAGGTGTCATTGGACTCCTCGCCCCCCAAGAAGACATGCCATTTACCGAATCAGGCATCGTACCCGACCTCGTAGTCAATGCTCATGCCTTCCCCAGTCGGATGACTCTTGGACAAATCCTTGAATCCATGGGCGGTAAAATCGGCTGCTTACAAGGACAACCAATCGACGGCACACCATTCTCTGGAAAGAAGCTAGATCAAATGTTCCAAGATCTCCACAATCTTGGATTCAAATATAGCGGGCGAGAAACGATGTATAATGGGGTAACAGGCCACAAATATGACGTTGACCTATTCGTCGGCGTGGTTTACTATCAGAAACTCCACCATCTTGTTGCAGATAAGATGCATGCCCGTGCCCGTGGTCCAGTGCAAATTCTAACACGCCAGCCCACCGAAGGCCGAGCACGAGAGGGTGGACTGCGCTTTGGTGAAATGGAGCGAGACTGTTTAATTGGCCATGGAGCAGCACTACTACTCCGCGAACGATTATTAGAAGAATCTGACAAATACACGGCGATGGTTTGCGAAGAATGTGGTATGCTGGCCGAATATGATCGAAATCGTGATCGGTTCCGATGCCGTGTCTGTGCACCTAAAACAACCACAATTAGTCGAGTTGAAATGTCCTATGCATTCAAACTCGTCATACAAGAGCTCATATCACTTGGCATATGGCCTCGACTGAAATTAACTGACAGGACATGATAAGAGGAAAAAACAATGTCACACCCACTCAAACAGATTGGAAGCGTCTGGTTCGGCCTTCTCTCCCCTGAGATAATTCGTAAAATGAGTGTAACACAGGTTATTACAGCTGACACCTACGACGAAGATGGTCTTCCCATATCCTCTGGACTGATGGATCCCAAACTAGGCACAATTGAACCTGGTCAGCGCTGCAAATCCTGTGGAAATCGAGTCGGCGAATGTCCCGGTCACTTTGGCCACATTGAACTGGCTCGCCCCGTCGTGCACGTCAGTTTCGCGAAGGAGATTAAGAAATTCCTCAAGGCACTCTGTAGACGCTGTGCTCGATTAAAACTGAAAGAGGAATCTCGAGAAACATACAAAAATCGAGTTGATATGCACTTTGAAAAATTCGGTCATTTAGACCAAGTTATCGCTGATGAAGTCCTAAAAGAAGCTGGAAAAGCCACCACCTGCCCCCACTGCGAGGCCGAACAATACAAGATTAAGTTCGAAAAACCAACAACCTTCTACGAAGAGAAGATGGAAGGCAGTGTCCGTCTAACGCCTACTGATGTTCGCGACCGACTGGAACGAATCACCCCTGAAGATGCCTTCCTCATGGGCATCGACACCCGTGTCTCAAAGGCCGAATGGATGATTCTCACTGTCCAACCTGTACCTCCAGTAGCCGTTCGTCCGTCCATCACATTAGAATCTGGTGTAAAATCAGAAGATGACCTTACACACAAGCTTGTGGATGTCATCCGAATTAATCAACGACTCAGGGAAAACATCGAAGCTGGCGCACCACAACTGATTGTGGAAGACCTTTGGGAGCTGCTTCAATATCATATAACCACATATTTCAACAATGAAGTCTCCGGCATTCCACCAGCGCGCCATCGATCAGGCCGTGCCTTACGAACATTAGCTCAACGATTAAAAGGAAAGGAAGGACGATTCCGAAGCAATCTTTCCGGAAAACGTGTCGACTTCTCAGCCCGAACAGTAATTTCGCCTGATCCTAACCTATCC
Source organism: Candidatus Hermodarchaeota archaeon (assembly GCA_016839365.1). Classification (GTDB taxonomy): domain Archaea; phylum Asgardarchaeota; class Hermodarchaeia; order Hermodarchaeales; family Hermodarchaeaceae; genus Hermodarchaeum. The sequence goes on along the minus strand of JAEOUH010000047.1, from coordinate 48,636 downwards.
ATCAATGAAGTGGGTGTTCCTTTAGAAATTGCCAAAACCCTAACAGTTCCTGAGCGGGTCACCGAATGGAATATCGAAGATATGCGGGAACTCGTCCTTGAGGGTCCTCAGGGTTATCCCGGATGTAATTATGTTGTGCGTCCTGATGGGAAACGAATTGATCTACGCTATGTAAAAGATCGGAAGACAAACGCTGATGGATTGGCTCCAGGCTACGTGATTGAAAGACACCTTCGGTCAGGGGATATTGTTCTCTTCAACCGACAGCCGTCACTTCACCGCATGTCTATCATGGCCCACGAAGTGAAGGTAATGGAATACCGGACATTTCGGCTTCACCTTGTTGTCTGCCCGCCTTATAACGCAGATTTCGATGGCGACGAAATGAACCTCCATGTTCCTCAAAGCGAAGAGGCTCGGGCTGAAGCTCGAATCCTAATGCTAGTTCAAGAGCAGATTCTTAGCCCTCGTTATGGTGGCCCTATCATCGGTGGGATTCAAGACTACATATCTTCTGCTTTCTTACTTACGCGAAAGAGCTCGATATTCAACAAACGCCAAACCTGCCAGCTTTTAGCTTCAGCTGGCTACCGGGAAGACCTTCCACCACCCACCATCAAAGATCCTGAACCCATGTGGACCGGGAAACAAATCTTTAGCATGCTGTTGCCAAAGGGTCTGAACCTATCTTTGAAAGCCCGAATTTGCCAAAAATGCGATAAGTGCCAAAAAGAAAAATGCCCATATGATGCCTACGTGCTCATTCGCGACGGTCAGCTATTAACCGGTGTAATTGATAAGAAGGCAATCGGAGCTGCACAACCTGAAAGTGTTCTACACAGAATCGCAAAGGACTATGGAAACTCTGCAGCTCGACGATTTCTCGACGCCATCTGTCCCCTGCTTGTAGTCCTCATCACCAACATGGGCTTTAGCATGGGAATTGATGATGTCATTCTCACACCAACTGCCATACGTCAAATTGAACAGATTCTCAAGGACGCAGAAGAAGAAGGGAGTCAGTTAGTTCAAATCTATGAAGCAGATGAACTTCAGCGGCTTCCAGGTCGTTCAATTGAGGAAACCTTCGAAATGAAAATGATTGAGATTCTTGCTCGTGCACGTGATGAAGCCGGCGAAGTGGCGGCACAACAACTTGGACTTGATAAGCATGCGGTAATAATGACTGGCACAGGTGCGAAAGGTAACCCACTTAACTTGGCACAAATGGCTGCCAGTGTTGGACAACAAGCGGTTCGTGGTCAACGGATCTCCCGAGGGTATCGGAGGCGAACGCTCCCCCACTTTGTTCAAGGCGATTTGTCTCCACAAGCTCGAGGATTTGTGGTTGCCAGTTACCGAAAAGGATTGAACCCCATCGAATTCTTCTTCCATGCAATGGGAGGTCGAGAAGGTCTAGTGGATACTGCTGTTCGAACCAGCACTAGTGGGTATATGCAACGCCGACTCATCAATGCGCTCCAAGACATCAAAGTCGAATACGATGGCACTGTACGAAATTCAAACGGAGAAATCATCCAATTCAAATATGGCGAAGATGGCGTTGACCCCGCTCGAAGCGATCATGGCAAGGCTGTAAATCTTGATGTAATCATTGAACGCGTTTTAAGCCAGGAGAAGTGATTCAAAATGAGCAAATCAACACAAGCAAGCAAAAAGATGATTGATAGCAAGATTGTAAGCCTTCGAAAACGTGGAAAAATTCCTCCCTTGGTTATAGAAGGGCTACGCGAACGTCTTCTTGAACAGAAAATTAACACAAAACAACTCAACACAATCATCAAAGAAGTCGAAGCTGCATACGACGACTCCCTCGTGCAACCTGGCGAAGCGGTTGGAGCCGTAGCCGCCCAATCCATTGGAGAACCCGGCACCCAGATGACGCTCAAAACATTTCACTTTGCAGGTGTAGCCGAATTCAATGTTACTCTCGGGCTTCCCCGTCTTATCGAGATTGTTGATGCCCGTCGAAATCCATCAACACCAACCATGAATGTGTACCTCGATGAGGAGCACCGCGAAAATGAAAAACTTGCCCGAAATGTTGCACAAAGCATTGAACAAACTCGCGTAGAACGCGTTGCAGAAACCGTTGAAATTGATCTTGCCGAGGGTGGCATCGTGGTTATTCTTGACCCAAAGCTCCTTGAGGACAAAGCCACGACCTCAAAAGAAATCGCTGAACGGCTCGAAGCCATTCGACCTAACCTCGGTGAAGTCAGCCAAGATGGAAACCGAATAATAGTCGCTCCTGAACTTCGTGAAGGCGAAGAAGTCATGCACATGGCGAAACTTCAGAAAACCTTTGAAAAAGTCCGTAACGGACTCATCAAGGGGCAAGATGGCATCAAACGGGTTCTCATCAAGAAAGAGGGCACTGAATGGGTTCTCTATACTGAAGGCACGAACCTCAAAGGGGTTCTTCGGACCAAAGGTGTTGATACCACTCGTACCATTTCCAATCATATCCATGAAATCGCAGAAACCTTGGGCATCGAATCCGCTCGTCAGGTTATCATCAATGAAGCCAAAGACGTGCTCGATGAACAAGGCCTTGACGTCGATATCCGCCATATCATGCTCGTGGCAGACCTAATGACGGCAACTGGTGAAATCCGCCAAATAGGACGTCACGGTGTTAGCGGCGAACAATCCAGTGTTCTTGCTCGTGCTGCATTCGAAGTTACCGTCCGCCACCTCATCCAAGCTAGTATTCTTGGTGAAGAAGATAATCTTTTAGGCATTACTGAAAACGTAATAATTGGACAATCAATTCCATTAGGTACAGGATCCATTGACTTGTTCATGAATCCGCCCCGAACCGCTAAAAAGAAGTAGCACCATTGCGGGTGTATAAACCCCTCTGTGATGTCATTTTATGTAAATGGCTAGAAGTTTAACGGAGTGTGCACAGAACTTAAAAGGGAGCGTAGAAATTCTGCCAAACGCGCAATTCGCTTCCGTAGCTCTTATATGCGACGGTGTGTTGCAAGCTTCATTACAAGACGTAATGCATGCAATAAGAAAACTAAAGAGTGATTCTTGATGGATGCTGAAACTGCAATAAGATTAGCTGTGAAGTCCGGAAAAACTGTGTTCGGAGCTAATCGCACACTTCATTTACTCCGAACAGGCTCTCCTCGTGTAGTCATCTTGGCAGCAAATGCGCCAAGTGAAGTGATTACCGAAGTTGATATGCTCGCAAAAGCAAACAGAGTGCCGATTCATGAATTTCAAAGTAACAGTTGGGATTTAGGCCAAATATGTGGACGCCCACATATGGTGGCTGCAATGGCTGTATTAGAGCCAGGAGATGCAGACATTTCTGCTCTAACTGAGGCGAGTAAGAAGTGACGACCTCTGACATAAAATTGAACATTGAAGAAATCAAACTGATGGCACTCTTCAGTGACATCACAGGCGCTGAGGTCAAAGACTGTGTCGTCGATCAAGATGGAGAACGCATCATATTCGTAGTGAGTCCAGGGCATCTTGGATTAGCTATTGGTCGCCGGGGCATGACCATAAAACGAGCGAGAACCATGCTCAAACGTGATATTGATGTTGTGGAAGATGCTGACACACCCGAGTCATTCGTACGCAATGCACTAGCCCCTGCAAAAGTCTCTACCGTCGATGTCCAAGAACAATCTAAAGGACGCCGCGTTGCTGTTGTCACTGTTAATAGTGAGAACCGGGGGCGCGTGATTGGTAGAAATGGCCGTAATATAGAACGAGCTCGGCTTCTGGCAAAGCGTCATCATGGTATTGATGCGATTATTATTACCGAACCAACCCCTGAAACCTCTGGATAACCTTCGCATCAACCGATAGATGACAAAAGTTTTAAGCTCCTTCACGGAATCGCAGCACCCTACATAATTACGAGGAAAAGTGAGATTGCCTGGATCAAAATCACCATCAGGAGAATTTGCTGGCCGCACCCTGAAGAAAAAGCGTAAGAAGTTCCGCTGGAAAGATCGATATTATAAACGGCGGATGTTACGCCTTGATGTCAAGGCCGACCCACTTGAAGGAAGCCCACAAGCACGTGCCATCGTTTTAGAGAAAGTGGGTATTGAATCAAAACAACCAAACTCAGCAATCCGCAAATGTGTGCGCGTACAATTAATTCGCAATGGCAGGCAAATCACAGCCTTTCTCCCTGGTGATGGTGCACTCACTTATGTCGATGAACACGACGAAGTCATCGTCGAAGGAATTGGAGGCGCTCGCGGAAGATCATTTGGAGACCTTCCCGGTGTTCGGTGGAAAGTTGTCAAGTGCAATGGTGCATCTCTCGAAGCCATGATTATTGGCAAGGTCGAAAAACCACAACGCTAGCCCAAAGGTGTAAATCAAAGATGAGTGCTGAAACTCCCAATCCGACAACAACTTTTCCTGAAATCAAAGTGCTTGGTCGCTGGAGCACAAAAGATATCCAAATCCGCGATCAGGGCCTAGCAAAATACATTAGCCTTAGTCCAGTAATTGTCCCCCACACTTTCGGTCGTCACGAACATCGGCGGTTTGGAAAACGCCAAGTTCCAATTGTCGAACGGTTCATTAACCGCATCATGACACCTGGTTGGGCCAGCCGACGAAGTCAAAGCGCACGACAATCCGGACTCATCACTGGGAAAAAATCCACTGTCATCCGAATAGTCCGGTCTGCCTTCGAAGTAATACATCTACGAACTAATCAGAATCCACTCCAAATTCTAATCGAAGCAATCGAAAACACAGCTCCTCGTGAAGAAACCACGCGGATTTCATATGGTGGGATAAGTTACCACACCGCCTGCGATGTCGCTCCGCTCCGTCGCATCGATTTGGCACTTCGATTCATCTCCGAAAGCATCTGGCGTCGAAGCTTCAGTACCATTGAAGCCATCGAAGAGATCATCGCAGATGAACTCATCGCCGCTGCAAGTGGCGACTCTCGAAGCAACGCCGTACGACGACGAGAAGAAAAAGAACGCATGGCACTCTCAGCCCGCTAGGAATACCCTTTCCCACATTGACAATCTCACAAGGCATCTAACAGGTTTTCGAACCCTTCTGGGAACCCATAACGCCAAAAGAGTTTTATACGCCCCACTTGATGTGCCATAACCTGCATATTTTATGCCAGCTTAAGTTAGCAAAAAACGAGTTGAATACAATGTCGGAAAAGAAACCACACATCAACCTAATTATCATCGGTCATGTAGACCATGGTAAATCAACGTTGATGGGGCACATGCTCTACAAGACTGGAGCATTATCAAAACAAGAGATGGCAAAGCTCGAGAAGCTGGCCGAAGAGATGGATCGAGGATCCTTCAAGTTCGCTTACGTGATGGACCGTCTCAAAGAAGAGCGGGAACGTGGGCTGACCATTGACCTTGCGTTCCGCCGATTTGAGACCCAGAAACACTATTTCACTATTATTGACGCTCCGGGTCACGCTGACTTCATCAAGAACATGATTACCGGAGCCAGTCAAGCTGATGCTGCAATTCTAGTGGTTTCAGCGCGTAAGGGTGAGTTTGAAGCTGGCGTGGGTGCTGGTGGTCAGACGCGCGAGCACGCTTTCCTCGCACGAACTCTGGGCATCGAGCAGCTTGTCGTTGCCGTCAACAAAATGGATGACTCAACACCCGCCTGGTCGAAAGATCGGTACGAAGAGATCAAGTCTGAAGTCTCAGACCTGTTGAAAGGTGCACAGTTTGACCCAAGCAAGATCAACTTTGTTCCTGTATCTGCATGGACCGGTGATCTGTTGACTGAAGCCAGCTCTAACATGGAATGGTACAAGGGACCATCGTTGCTTGAAGCAATTGATGAATTTGTCCTTCCACCCAAACCCGTTGATCAACCCCTTCGGGTTCCTGTTCAGGACGTGTACACCATCACAGGTGTTGGCACAGTTCCTGTGGGGCGGGTTGAAACTGGAAAAATGAAAATCGGTGACAAAGTCATCTTCATGCCACCTGGCAAAGAAGGTGAAATTAAGACCATTGAAATGCACCACGAACGCTTGGACAGCGCTGAACCTGGTGACAATATCGGATTCAATGTCCGAGGTATCGGGAAAGGTGAGATTCGCCGTGGCGATGTGATGGGGCATCTCGATAAGCCACCACGCGTTGTGTCTGAGTTCGAGGGGCAAATCATCGTTATTTTCCACCCCCGTGCTCTTGCTGCAGGATATACTCCTGTTTTGCACGCACACACCGCCCAAGTAGCAGCCACCTTCACTGAAATCGTCGCTAAGATTGATCCGCGAACCGGAGAAACGGTACAAGAGAAACCCGACTTCATTAAGCAAGGCGAATCTGCACTAGTAAAACTCCGACCTGTTACCCCAATCTGTCTGGAGACCTATGCAGATATGAAACAGTTAGGTCGCTTTGCAATCCGGGATAGTGGACGAACAGTTGCTGTAGGCGTTGTTCGAAAAATCACCGAGGAGAAGAAGTAGAGGTAGCCCTGCTATCACTATTCTTCTTCCCTTTCTTTTTCTATTCTCCAAGGTGCATCAATTGGATACGCTTTCGGTGTGCAAAAAAAGTTAAAAGGGAGCAAACATTCGGGTTGATTCCCAAGTCAATTTGGTGTAGTTAATATGGCGCAGAAAGCTCGGATTCGACTTTCCAGTACAGACATTCCAAAGCTAAACGAAGTCTGTAACCAAGTCCTATCCATTGTATCCAGAACAGGTGTTCAGATGTCAGGTCCTATTCCTTTACCCACAAAGACTCTGAAAGTTCAGACGCGAAAATCACCTTGTGGAGAAGGAACACCAACTTGGGATCATTGGCAAATGCGAATCCACAAACGCTTAATTGATTTAGAAGCTGATGAAAGGACAATGCGCCAGATTATGCGAATCCGGGTGCCCGATGAAGTCTTCATCGAAATAACCCTGAAGTAAGATTTTACGTTTTCAAGGGAGTCTGGAAAATTCATTCGCTTTAAAATTAATAGAATACTCGTTGCTTAATCGAAATGCTATTTAGCATTAGATTAACATCCCTTTAACTGTGACAGATAGTAATCCTCGTTCAACTCTAACCCTCGTAATTTGTGGGAGTCTTATCGTCTACGGAGCCGTAGCAGTCTTGTTGCTTCCCTTCATCGCACCCACAATAGTAGTTCGTGACGACCTCATCATAGCGATTCTACAAGGTGCCCTCGTTTATCTCGTGTTATTTCTACTTTTTTTGCTTCCTGCAAGCTATGTATACTGGAGCCATCGAATTGATGTCAAGGTTTTGGGTCCAGAACTCAGAGTCGCAGAGCCAGGCGAAGAGCTCAAGCTAACAGTTGTCGTGGGCTTTCCAAAGAACGAAATTCCAGAGAATGCGGTTCTTGAGGCTTTCCTTGGAAATCTCAACATTACCATTCAGAAAATAGAATCCAGTCCCACCGAGTTACATCTTCGAATTCCCAATGTCTCTTCAGGATACCACAACATTACAATCCAGGTTACACGAGATGGCTATTTCACGGGTACAGGATCCTATGAGCTTCTCATCGCCACCAGTGATCAAATAGAAATCCAAGAAGAAGTATAGACTGCTAATCCTTTAGTTGTTCAAGTAATCTGAATGCGGAGAGCCCCATAAATACCGCCTCCTCTGTTCGAATGGTTGCTGTGCCCTGATTGAAAACTAGATTGATAATATGATTCGAAACTGAGGCTACATCAATTTGGTCCCGCTGAAGAATCTCTGCAAGCCCCTCTTTATAGCTCCCAAAAAGCAATAGTAGTCGATGGAATTTCTCCCACTGACTTCTAATTTTACTCGCTTCTTCCGCAATTGGTCTTCCTCTCCGACTCGTAGCAATAACGAAAGGATAATTCGTTTTTTTCACCAAGAAGTCACCCAAAGAGGATTCCACACCCTTGACAGAGTATCCCCAATATTGTTTGGATCGAGGAGGAGAACTCGGGTGTGCGGTCACTTTCCCGGATTTATCTCTTCGAATTTGTACTGTGATTCGTTGTAGCAGATGAGTGGATTTGAATTGTAAGAGTGGTAAAGGTGATTCGACGCCGACATCTACAACATTTTTTCCTTTGGCTGTAAGTACCACCCCTTCTCGAAATTCGCCATTCCGAAGCTTCGATGATTCTTTCACAAGAGGATGATGATGTGTTCGAAGTGGAGGGAGGCTTCCTACGTATTGCAAATCGGGCATCTTTCCAAAGAGGTGTTTTCGAAGATATTGTGGTGTTTCCATATATTCAAGGACCCGGCTGACGAACTGTAGGTTCTTCATTTGTTTTGAATTCATCTTATCCCGATAGATGATAATATCATCGACTTGAAAGATTGCTGCAGCTCGGGCAATTCGTCCGATATGCTGGGTTTGTTGCTCTCGACTTTGGTCAACGTCAATGAAGGAGGTTGGTATGGCAATAGATATCGCAAATGGAATCTGATTAGCTTCTTTTGATAGCATTCTTGAATACCAAACCTAGCCTTTCACAACACCCAATGGTATCTGACTTGCGACCTTGCGTGAGATATCCGCGCCATGGACTGAGTCTACAACAACATGGACATCTTTGTAGGCATTGGGCGCTTCTTCAGCTAGTATCTTTGTACCCATGGAACGAACCACTTTTCCTTTGGCTTCAAGTGCGTTTTTGATATCTCGTCCATGATACTTGCGAATCGCTGCTTTTCGAGACATTGCTCGACCTGCTCCATGACAGGTGGATCCAAAGGTTTCTTTCATTGCCTGTTCTGTGCCAACTAGAACATAGGATGCGGTTCCCATTGAGCCACCGATTAGGACGGGTTGACCAACTGATCGGTAGTCTTCAGGGATTTTGGGGTTGCCTGGCCCGAACGCGCGCGTCGCACCTTTCCGATGCAAATACATGTCGCGTTTCAATCCATTCACCTCATGGGTTTCGAACTTGCAGATATTATGCGTCACGTCATAAACAAGGTGCATCCCCAGCGATTCCCAATCTCGACCAAAGACCGCTTCAAAACCTTGTCGAATCCAATGGGTCATAACCTGTCTGTTACAAAAGGCAAAATTCACTGCTGCCTTCATCGCAGCATAATAGTCCTGCCCTTCAGGAGAGTTTGCAGGTGCACAGACGAGTTGTTGATCTGGAAGCCATATGTTATATTTCTTAACTGCTACAGCCATACTCTCTAAATAATCGGTTGCAATCTGATGGCCAAATCCACGGGATCCACAGTGAAGCATCACCACTATTTGCCCTTTCTCCAGACCAAAGACTTTGGCAACAGGTTCATCAAAAATTTTCTCAACCTTCTGAACCTCTAGATAATGGTTTCCTGCTCCAAGCGTACCAAGTTGTGGACGTCCGCGACGTCGTGCCTTTTCACTAACTTGAGGTGCCTGCATGGCGGCTCCCTCCATATAACCTCCTTCCTCACAATGGGCTAAATCCGCTGGTACCCCCCGATCATTATCAATCGCCCACTTAGCTCCCCACCGAATAACATCACTAAACTGACTATCACTTAATCGAATTTTACCTTGAGAACCGACTCCCGCAGGAACTCGATTAAATAGCTCCTCAACTAGCTGTTGTAACTTGGGTTGGACATCTTCAACACTAAGATTAGTGCGAATGAGGCGGACGCCACAGTTGATATCAAAACCTGTACACCCTGCGGAAATAATCCCCTCTTCAGCATCAAAAGCGCCAACGGCTCCCATCGGAAGCCCATATCCCCAATGAGCGTCAGGCATGGCCAGAACCGGTTCAATTGGACCAGGAAGCGTTGCTACGTTGGTTAGTTGCTCAACAGCTGCGTCCTCTAAGGTATTGATGATCTCTTTCGAACCGATTATCTTTGCCCCGACGTTCATGCGAGGACGCGCTGATTTGTCAAGCCACCAGCGAAACTCGTCTTGCTGCTTTAATTTTTCCTTCATACTTGATTACCCCTTAATGATATGTGATTCTAAACATCCACTACAACGGTAGCCCTGTATCCGTTATTAATTCTTTCAAGGGAGAAACGGTGTAACGTCACCCCTTTAACGTGGGTTCGAAGTTCTGGTATTTTCTTGTTTCCTTTTGCTATACTTACTAAGTGAAATCCTTCACCTGGCCTTTCTTCGATTAAATTGATGGAGAAATCCGCGAAAAACACACCTTCGACTTCAAATTCTAGTAACAGGTTTGACAACCAATCATAGAGTAGGTGTTGCTCATCAATACCTTCAGCTTTCACTTCGATTTCGTGTTCGAGCTTGACTTCCTCTAGATCAGACATGACACCGAACAACGCTTTTCCTGCGTTTCGGAAAACCTCCGGTAGGGTCGTTCCATAGGCGTGGAACAGCTGGTCGGATGTGATTTCGTCGGAGTATTCGTATTCCACGAATTATCACCTGATGAAGCACAGAAAACCAAGAGGGTTGTTCACTTTTTAACATTCGGATTTGCTGCATCGCTAACAAAAAGGGCAAGAGACAAATATGATAGGGTGGGATGGCGCCGGGAAAGGGATTCGAACCCTTGCGACCGTAGGGTCACAGGCTACCTTGGATGACACTTCATGGCATCTCTCAAGGCCCGCGCCGTAACCACTTGGCTATCCCGGCTTTATGCACAATTCCTTGGTTTTCCTTCCAGTAGGATAGAAGTCGTGGTTTATAGAAATAGCGGTGGATGGAAACCGGAACTCCTACTATCTTTTTTGAACTTGTGTAATGGTTCGATGGGTTAGGAGTACGAAAGACTTAAATCGCTCCACCCGCTTCCGAGCCGTTGAGCTGGTGGAGGCAACATCTTATTCGTAACAGAACTTGCCTCCCCTGATTACTTCCCTTAGAAGTGGAATCCATGGGTCATCGAAAACAAAGTGCCCCAAGACATGGTAGCCTTTCCCATCGTCCCCGAAAGCGTGTGCGTCGGGTTAGTGGACGGGTTCGCCATTGGCCCGAACAGGCAGCGGAACCCCAAATCCTTGGCTTTGCAGGATATAAAGTGGGGATGACACATGTGATTCTAATCGATAATAAACCAACCAGCCCCTGGTTTGGTCGAGAAGTTAGTCGCGCGGTCACAATTGTCGATACACCACCGATGCTTGTTGCGTCAATCCGGGGCTACGGTCAAAATGGCGGTGGTTTTCGGGTTTTAAGTGAAACCTGGATGGACAAACTTCCACGTGATATACGGCGCGTATTACCTTGGCCCAAAGACTATGAAGGCAAAACATCCATGGATAAACTATCCAAATCCTTAGATGAAATCACAGAATTGCGTGTCTCTCTTTTGACCCAGCCCAAGCAGGCAGGAATTGGTAAGAAGAAACCCGAGGTCATTGAATGTGGCATCTATGGCGGTTCAATCAAAGACCAATTTGATTACGTAAAACCCCTCCTCGGAAAAGAGATACGCGTACGGGATATCTTCCAACCGGGTCAGTTCCTCGATGTCATTGCTGTTACGAAAGGAAAAGGATTCCAAGGCGTGGTTAAACGCTTTAACGTTGCTAAACTGCCACACAAATCACGTAAAGCAGTTCGCGCAGTTGGTACCCTAGGTCCATGGCATCCGAGCCGAATTATGTACACAGTACCCCGAGCGGGTCAAATGGGGCTTCATCAACGAACCGAATATAATAAGCGATTATTACGAATCGGCGAAAAGAGTGATGATATTACGCCATCCGGTGGGTTTCCACATTATGGTAACCTTCTATCCGATTTCCTTCTAATCGACGGATCCCTACCTGGACCATCTCGAAGATTGATTCGTCTCCGAGTACCGAGTCGGTCAAAACCGATTCCAGATAAACCCCCTGAAATCGTATATATCAGTACAACCGCGAAGAAATAATGGAGGATTCATCATGGCTTCAGTTAAGATTCATACATTAGAAGGAAAATCGCGGGGAACAGTCGCCCTTCCTCCAGTATTTGACACTCCACTTCGAAAAGATGTCATCAAGCGCGCCGTCCTTGCCCAGCAATCCGCTCGGTATCAAAGGCAAGGCGTCGATCCCCTCGCTGGCAAACGGACCTCCGCAGAATCTTGGGGAACAGGACAAGGTAAAGCAAGGGTACCCCGTAGAAAGGGACAGGGTTACCCCACTGCTTCAAATGCTGCTTTTGCTCCATTCACAGTTAGTGGGCGGAAAACCCATCCTCCAGAGGCCGCAAAGAATCCTGTAGAACGGATTAACAAAAAAGAACGTCGGTTAGCCATTCGTTCAGCCATTGCTGCAACAACTAATCCGGAACTTGTGTCATTACGTGGTCATGTCTTTGAAGCTGACCAATTTCCACTGGTCATCATTGATAAGTTCCAAGAGTTGCAAACAACAGAGGAAGTCAAAGATGTCTTGGAAAATCTCGGTGTTTGGAGCGATATTATCCGAGTGAAAAACGGGCGAAAGATCCGGGCAGGAAACGCCCGACGCCGCGGTCGAAAGTACCGAAGACCGGTGGGTCCATTGATTGTCATCACCCAGGACGGGGGAATACGTCAGGCTGCACGAAATATTCCAGGGGTTAGGGTTATCTATGCTTCAAAGCTTAACGCCGAGGTTTTAGCGCCGGGAACACAACCAGGACGCTTGACAATCTGGACGAAATCAGCAATTGAAGCTCTTGCGGAACAACCAGCCGAGGGTGATCAGTAATGGATCCTTATGATGTGATAATCCGGATGATGATTACTGAGCGGGCTTCAGAGATTGTCGAAAAAGAAAACCGTCTCACCTTCATGGTGAACCGAAAAGCCACAAAGGGACAAATTCGTGAAGCCATTGAACTACTCTATGAAGTGAAGGTTATCAAGGTTAACACTATGATTACTCCCGAGGGTACAAAGAAGGCTCTCGTAAAACTTGCCCCTGAATACAATGCAGCTGACTTAGCAGTCAAACTAGGATTATTCTAATCAGAGGTAGATAAGAATGGGTAAACGAATCTATGTACAACGTCGCGGGCGCGGATCACCGACATTTCGTGCAAAAACGCACCGTCGACGCGGGGCGGTCAAGTATCCTCCACTGGCTTTGATGGACAAGCGTGGTTATCTTCAAGCCGATGTTGAAGAACTAATGCATGATCCCGGTCGTGGAGCTCCCATCGCCACACTTCGATATGAAAATGGTGAAACTCATCTTTCCCTTGTACCAGAAGGAACCGCTGTTGGAGAGCAAATACGAATAGGTCCCAAGGCCGGCATTCGTGCAGGGCATATTCTACCTATTGGAAAAATCCCAGAAGGTACACCTGTCTTCAATATCGAAAGTCAACCTGGTGACGGGGGAAAATTCGTTCGATCTAGTGGCACCTATGCCACCATAATCACACATTCTGGAGGAAGCACCTCGATTCGCTTACCATCTGGAAAGACTCGAACCTTCAGCTCCACAGCACGGGCTACAATTGGCGTTGTATCCGGTGGTGGACGACCTGAGAAACCGTTTCTGAAAGCCGGAAGCAAACACAAACAGCGTTACGCTAAAGGTTTAACATATCCGAAGGTCAGGGGTGTTGCAATGAATGCAGCCAGCCACCCACACGGTGGTGGTAACAAGCAAAGGCCCGGGGGCCCAAGCTCAGTTGCGCGTACTGCTCCTCCAGGCCGGAAAGTTGGGCTCATTGCACCCAAGCGGTCAGGCCTAAAGAAGCGTGGATAGAAACCATACGAGTGAATAAGCTTGCATTTCAATTAGTCTAAGTTAGATTTCCTGATCGCGTTGTTGTAACATCCGCCAAGATAGGGTCATGGTGCGTGGATGTGCTGCCTTAACCTCATCGAGTCGAGTAATTGCCGTGTTCTGCGGTGCACGGCGAACGAGGTTGGGGTCGGAGTAGGCTTGTTCTGCAATTTCTGTTAGTGCTTTAATAAATCTGTCAAGTTCTGCCTTACTGAAGGTCTCTGTGGGTTCGATCATTAATGCCTCCTCAACAATGGCTGGAAAATAGAAAGTAGGCGCATGTAATCCCCTGTCGAGTAAAGCTTTTGCTACGTCTCGAGCGTTTACTCCCGTATCTCGTTCAAGGGGTTTTGCACTAACCACAACCTCGTGTTTTCTCCAGACACCAGGAGCGAAGGGAATGCTGAAACCCTTGATACTCTCGATCTTTTTCATAAGGTAGTTTGCGTTCAAAACCGCATGATTCGAAACTGCATGCAATCCTTCCCACCCCATTCGTATGATATACGCATAGGATTTCAACAAGACAGCCGCATTACCATGGAATCCGTGGAGGCGCCCAATCGATTTTGGCCGGGCATTATCTGTGTAATACTGTGTCCCGTCGAATGAAATCACAGGCACTGGTAGGTACTCTGCGAGTCGTTGCTTCACGCCGACAGGTCCTGCACCTGGTCCTCCCCCCCCGTGTGGCGTTGCGAATGTTTTGTGCAAATTTGTGTGGATTATATCAAAACCCATATCCCCTGGTCGAACACGACCCAAATTTGCGTTTAAGTTCGCGCCATCGTAATAGAGCAAGCCCCCTGCCTTGTGAACGATGGAAGCGATGGTTTCGATTTCTTGTTCAAACAGGCCCAAAGTATTCGGGTTCGTCAACATTAGACCTGCGGTTTGATTCGAAACGGCACTTTCTAGGGCTTGGATATCAATTTGACCGAGTTTGTTTGATGGGACTACGACAACATCAAATCCTGCCATCGCGGCACTTGCAGGATTGGTACCATGGGCAGAATCGGGAACAATAATTTGTCGTCGGATCTCTAGTTCGCCCTGATCTACATGAAAGGCACGGATGATAAGAACACCGGCCAGTTCTCCCTGCGCACCCGCTGCCGGCTGGAGCGAATGCTGATCCATTCCAGTTATTTCTGAAAGCCACTGCTGTAACTCGAAAAGGATTTTGAGAATACCCTGAAGGGTTGTACAATCTTGGTGGGGGTGAGCCTGAGCAAAATTAGGGTCCTTTATAATCTCCTCATTCATGGGTGGATTATACTTCATCGTGCAGCTACCCAATGGGTAAAGACCCAAATCGATGCTGTAGTTCATCTGAGATAAACGGGTGAAGTGTTGAACTACTTCTGGTTCTGATAATTCAGGCAAAGAAGGTTGTACTTTGCGGCGGAGGTTCTTGGGAATGGTTGAAAGTGGATTAGGCAGCAGTTTTTTTATGGTCTTGCTAGGGTCGGGTAGGGAATAGCCTATCGCCCCTACTCGAGATCGTTCAAAAATCAAAGGCTCATTCCATTTTGCTTGGCGAAACTTCATGGTTTACCCTCCAAAGCCTGTTGAAATGCTACCGAAAGTTGGTCTATCTCCTCTTGTGTATGGGTTTCTGTAACACAGACAAGTGCAGCTTCCCCTAGTTCAGGGAAACTCTGATCCAATGGAATGCCTGCTAAAATTCCACATTCCTGGATTCTGGCAAGTACATCTCGTATCGTTGGTGGTGTTGATTCTTGTCCCTTCTCTATTGAAACGCCAAATTCTTTGAAATGGGGGGCTTCGAATAAGGGGGCTTTGAGTCCATCGACAGCATGAAGTTGCTCTTCCGCATAGTGGCGTAGTTGGAGGATTTTCTCTCCCAACTCGGTTATGCCTTGGGGTCCTAATAGAGACAAGTACACTGCGGCGGTGATTGCTGAGTGAGCCTGATTTGAGCAAATGTTCGATGTTGCTTTCTCCCGACGAATATGCTGCTCTCGGGCCTGAATCGTCATTACAAAACCCCTTTCATCCCCTTCTTGTGTTGATGTCAAACCAATGATTCGACCAGGCAACTGACGTAAGATTTTTCTTTCATCTTTACTGGCAAAAATCCCTAGGAGTGGTCCACCCATATTCATTGGACTACCCAAGGGTTGCCCCTCACCTATGACAATATCAGCATCATAATCTCCGGGAGGCCGAATTACTCCAAGGGAAATAGGATCGATACCTACAACAACAAGTGCCCCAGCATCATGCCCAATATCCACAATAGCGTCGACATCATCTTGGAGAACTCCCATATATCCTGGGTTTTCGAAATAGACACCTGCAGTGTTCGTATCGAGCAGCTCTTTTAGGTGCTCAACATTCAATTGTCCCGTACGGCGATTATAACCAATATCAACAACCTTGACCCCTGCAGGCTGGGTATAGGTGTGCAAAACTGCTCGGCGACCCGGTGAAATGAGGTGAGGAATTAAAAAAGAATCTCGGGTAGTAATCCGACTGGTTAAAAGGGCTGCTTCTCCCAACGCACTTGCCCAATCGTACATCGAGGCGTTAACAATTGGGAGTTCAATTAACTCCGCCATCAGACTCTGATACTCAAATAGCGCCTGCAACATGCCCTGACTAATTTCTGCCTGATAGGGCGTGTATGCTGTTAGAAATTCCGTGCGATTGACGATACTTTTGATCGCTTCAGGGATAATATGTGGCCAAACGCCGCCTCCTAAGAAACTCATTCCTTTTCTAGGAATCCAGTTTTGCGCAAGCGAACGAGAAACCCTCTCACAAACTTCACTTTCGGATAGACCATTTGGAATCTTCAAGCGCTTTTTTAACAGAAATTTTGAAGGAATGTCACTGAACAATTCATCGATATCTTTGATGCCAAGGGTAGTAAGCATCTCTTTTTCTTGTACACCCACCGTGGGCAGGAAGGAATGGCGGAACTTCGACACTGAACAAACCTCACCACTGTTCGTTGACCCGACTCAGAAATAACTTTCTCCACAACTATGATAGGCTTCAACTCAATAACGAGTAGCTACTCTTATATATGAGGAACCTTCAATGCGCCAACTCCGAAGGAGGTTCCACTTTGTCGGACGAGAACGTAAAACGGCGCTTTAGCACGAAAATCATCGTTTATGTTGCTGTGATGGCCGCATTAGGCACAGCTGTATCGATTCTTACAATCAACACAGTTCAACTTGGTGCTACCCAAATCTCTCTGGATCTAAGTCACCTTGGAACCTTCATGGTAGCAATACCGGGTGGAGCAATCTTAGGCGCAATAACCGGTGCAATTGTGGGGATTTACCCAGGAATTGCCTTTGGCTATATCTGGGGTTCTTTAGGCATAGTGGGGCTCATCGGCCTTCCAGCAGGAAAAGCCATGGCAGGTTTCACAAGTGGGTTTGTACAGCGAACCCTGAAACGGCCTTTCCTTTCTGTAGTCCTCGGATATGTACCCGAGTGCCTCTTCACTATCTGGCTTTTCTTGTTCATCGTTCCAGTTATGACACCCATTCCTGCTGAGTTCGTCCTCATCATCGCACTAGGCATAGTGGGGAAGGCTTGGATCGAGATTCTCTTCATGGCGTTTCTCATGGAGACGATCTTCCTCTCTCGTGGCATTGTACGGCTCTTGAAGACAATCTTTACACGTTGGGATTACACTCCCCTAACAGAAATGTAGGTTCTTTCTCAATCAGCAGCGCAACCAGAAACGGCGTAATCTTTTTATGTCAGTGCAAAGATTGCCGACCAAGTTCATCCTATTTAAAAAACCACTAAATATGAAGGAGGAACACTATCATGGCACAAATGCAAGGTGTGCCGGTATTAATACTCAAAGAAGGAACTGAACGCGCCCGAGGTCGTGACGCTCGCGAAAATAATATTATGGCAGTACGAGCACTTGCTGATGCAGTACGCACGTCTCTGGGTCCGCGTGGTCAAGATAAAATGCTGGTGGATAGCCTTGGTGATGTCACCATCACAAATGATGGTGCGACTATCCTTGATGAGATTGAAGTTCAGCATCCTGCTGCCAAGATGCTTGTTCAAGTAGCCAAAGCCCAAGACTCTGAGACGGGTGATGGCACCACCTCAGCAGTGGTCCTGTGCGGTGAATATCTCAAACAAGCACTGGGACTAATCACATCAGGCGTCCATCCAACTGTCATTATCTCAGGTTATCGAAAAGCCGTAGACAAGGCTAGTGAAATTCTCAACAACATGGCTATTGACTGCCCTATTGATGACCGTGCAAAACTTTTGAAAGTCAGCGACACCTCTATAGCTAGCAAGCTGATTGCCGAAGCTAAAGACTTCCTATCTCCCATTGCGGTTGATGCCGTGCTACAAATAACCGAAAAAACACCTGATGGAATTGTGGCCGACATTGATAACATTAAAGTCGAAAAGAAGGAAGGCGGATCAGTTCGCGACACTCAATTAGTTCGCGGAGTCATTATCGACAAAGAAATAGTGCATTCTGAAATGCCGCGTAGTGTACACAAAGCGAAAATCGCGCTGCTCAACGCCTCCATGGAAGTTGAGAAAACGGAGATGGATGCTGAAATTCGAATCACCAACCCCGAACAAATGCAATCCTTTCTGAACGAAGAGCAACGAATGCTGAAAAAGATCTCAGAAAAGGTGATTGAAGTTGGTGCCAATGTGGTCTTTGCCCAGAAAGGCATCGATGACAAAGTTCAACACTATCTCGCTAAAGATGGCATTCTTGCCGTTCGTCGTGTTAAGAAAAGTGACATGGAAGCACTTGCCCGTGCAACGGGAGGACAAGTTGTATCATCCATCGATCATCTCACGTCCAATGACCTTGGCCGCTGTGATATCGTCGAAGAACGGAAGGTCGGTGATGACAAAATGGTCTTTGTTGAAGGGTGTAAAGATCCTAAAACAGTGAGCGTCCTCATTCGTGGCGGCACAGAACGTGTTGTTGATGAGGCTGAACGCGCATTTCATGACGCTGTCTCTGTCGTTCGCGATGCCGTTGAAGATGGCAAAGTCGTTGCCGGTGGTGGAGCCCCAGAAGTGGAAGTCTCAACCCAACTCCGAGAATACGCTTCGTCTCTCAAGGGCCGGGAACAAATTGCCGTCAACAAATTCGCTGATGCGATGGAGATAATCCCCAAATCCCTTGCTGAAAATGCAGGTCATGATCCCATTGATGTCATTGTTGCACTTCGTGCTGCACACGGAAGTAACAACAAAAACATGGGTATCGATATCATGACAGGGAAAGCCAAAGATATGTTCAAAGCCGGTGTACTCGAACCACTTCGTGTGAAAACACATGCCATTCGATCAGCTGCTGAAGCCGCATCACTAATTCTACGAATTGATGATGTCATTGCATCTAAGCGGAGTGCTGGTCCCCCTGGTGGACCCGGTGGGATGCCTCCTGGTATGGGTGGCATGGGCGGTATGGGCGGAATGCCCGGTATGATGTAACCCCGCGTCCGCCTTGGCGGGCGCCTTTCCTCTCTTTTTCCCATACTTTTTCTACACGAACATACTCTATTGAAGGGGGTACTCACTATGACCAGTCAGGTTTCGGTAGAGGTTTCAGGAATCGATTTTGCTGCAGCCCACTTCGTTAGCGAAGGGGGAGCCTGTGAGCAACTTCACGGGCATAATTACCATGTCACTGTCACTATTTGGGGTGAAATCGATTCATATGGGATGGTTGTGGATTTTCGCATACTCAAAAAGCGCATACAACAACTTTGCAAACAGTGGGATCACTTTGTCCTACTTCCTGCCCAATCGAAATTAATCAGAACCACTAAAAAGGCCCAGCAAATCGAAGTTACCACGCCCAACGGTAAATACTCATTTCCCGCTAAGGATGTAAAGGTCATTGACGTTGTCGAAACAACTGCTGAAGAGCTCGCCCGCTTTTTATGCCAGAAGTTGATTGTCAACCTGTCCTCTGATTTCCCAAATGTCACTGCCGTTCAAGTGGCATTGGCTGAAAGTGCTACCTCACGAGCTACTGTGTTATTGTCGGTCTAGTCGGCTCTGCTGGTTGAGCACGTCGTTGTCGAATATAGCCGATTATCGAAGCTGCAAGAGGAAAGAGCAGTGCTAGGGGCACCAGAAACAACAGTGTTTTTTCGGGCAGAAATAACAGCTCAATTGATTCAATAATGATTGGCGGGGCATTCAATAGGGTTAGAAAGGCTAGAGGATTGATGCAAATATACGCAATGAGAAGCACGAAAATAAACCCAATAGCTGATGAGCTGATCGATAAGACAGTCATACGATATATTGAGGGCGTTGAAGCACGCGCAGTTAGAGTGGCTTCAGCTTCTGGGTCTTCCCGGAATAACCGCGTAACAAACCTATTCAATCGTCGTACCTCATGGGCGTCTTTCAATTCGACGAGCCATTCTCTGCGTAACAATTTTCTTTCAATCACTTGGCGCATTAATCGAAACGCATCTGAGCCTAACATTCGTTGAAGCGCTTTAGGCACTGGAACCTCCTCAGTTTGCACCGGCACCTGTCTTTGAGCATCAGTGTGCAACTGAGTTATTTGCCTTCGTAACTGTTCTTCGCGAACAGTTACCGGCTCAAGAAGTGAGTAAAAATACACGACTTGGTAGGAGGCTTCGAGGTAGATGAAGCCCACCAAGGCCACAAGTAATACAGGCCATGACAAGGGCCAGATAAACTCAGCACTTGGAAGAAAGTAGCCGTTTTCGCTGCCTGGAATATTCAGCACAATCCCAGCAGCACCAAGGATTGCTAATCCAATCATCGAGATGAAGCACAATGATGCTAATCGGCCACTCACTCTAAGAAATGACGTAACGCCTGCGATAATGGCAATGATCAGTAGAATCCAAAAGGACAAGAAATAGAAGCTAAGGAGAAAAATAATCACATAATCGAATGGAGGGAGCCCAGCAGGCGCTAGACTGAATCCAAAGGCTTGGAAATACGCAGTAATCGCATCTCGGAAGAACGTAACAAGTCCAGCGGCATCCTGTTGTGTCAGAAAACCTGTGATGTACGCACTTACAGCTGCAGCTAATTCGATGAAAGAAATAATCAGTAAAGTTAACACATTACGAAGTCCGACTGCGAAGTCTACAAGTGCGGTGAAGATGCCACTAGGTCCCGCGATACGCCATACTAATGGATTTAGACTCATCAGTATAATAGCGGCAAAAGCAATGAATGCGGCTACAGCGATGCCCCGGAGCACCCAAAGAATGTATCGTGTCATTGATTTTCTGCCTCCATTTCCTAAATCACCGCTATACTTCGTTTCTTCGCCTTGAGATACTCACTTAAAACTGTGGGAAGAAAATCCCCGGGGCCAACAGGAACAATTGTTACACCCACTCGTTGGAAGCTTTTCGATAACTGAGACTGTTCTTCAAGAAGCCTGTGGACAATCGCCTCTCCAATGGCTCGTTCAACAGGGGAGAGGTAAATCTCTTCTATTTCGAACCATGGGCCAAAAGGTCGAACAATTATTGCATTATGTTTGTAACCACGAATAAGTTTGACACCTTTTTCCAAACGCTTACGATTTGATTCCAGGTCGGTAATTATTACAAAGAAGCTTTGCTGAGTAACGCGTGGCGCTAGATACTCAATGGCCGTGGTCAAATCGAACTCGCCGCCAGGTGAAATCTCAGCTAACAGATCGAGCATTCGATAATAATGGGCATCACCTAACCCAGGTTTCAAGAACGAATGTTGCTTCGTTGACCAACTTAATAGTCCAACATGGTCCTTTCGCTCCATCGCCATCTTTGCGAGCATCAAGGCTGCACGGATGGCGGCCTCAAGTTTACTATTTTCTGGACGCCCAGCTGCCATGGTTGCACCAATATCAAGAATGATAAACATGCGAATGTTGCGCTCAGTCTCATATTGGCGCATCATGAGCTTTTGTGTTCGAGCAGACGCCTTCCAGTCAATCCGGCGGTATTCATCTCCCACTTCATATTTCCGGATACCTGTGAAATCGGTCCCTAAACTCATCTGGCGGGTCTTATGAATTCCAAACATATGACCCACTCGGCGCTTCTTTGCGAGACTTTCCATAATACGGACTTCTTCGACATTAGGATAAATTAGAAGCTCTTCAAAATTCTCTCCAGACATTTCTTCAAACCGAAACTCTAACCGATCATATATCTGAAATTTAGTGGGTCCAAAAGTGAACTTCCCTCGGAGTGGAGCTTGGAGAATGTATGAGAATTTAATCTCTTGATTCGGGTCAATACGGGTTCGAATTCTGTTCTGTCCCAACACCAGTCGAAATATCTCAGGATATACATCGAAAATATCAATTGAATCGATTCGATGAGACCCCGAATTTTTCACAATAAGTTTCACATGCAGAAAATCATCTTGGAAAATTTTGCGTTTGTCGATTTCCCTGGTCACTTCAAGAGTTTCAACCGGCATGGTCAGATGAAAAAAGGGTGAACTGGCTACGGATCCTATGATAAGAAAGATGCCTAAAATGACAAGAACGAAATTTGTAAAGGCAAATCCCGAGACGAGGATGAATATCCCAATGAGGAGAACTGTTCGTCCACGTTCGGAGAACACGTAAACTTACGCTCCCGGTGCACTAATCTGCCTTAGAATCCGGTCCACAACAGCCTGGACGGAAGTGCCTTCCAATTCAGCTTCGGGTTTCAGAATCAAACGGTGGTTCAGCGCATGCTGAGCCAACATCTTAATGTCGTCTGGTGTAACATAGTCACGACCACTAAACGCCGCATGAACTTTGGAAGTGTCAAGCAACACAATCGATGCACGAGGCGAACCACCAATCAAAATCTGAGGATCATTCCGCGTGCGAACAACGATGTCTCGAATATACGACATAATATAAGGCTCAACGAATACCCGCTTAGTCGATTCCTGCATCTGCATCAAAATATGTGGATCCGCGACGGGTTCAATATCAACCTCCTCGGGTTGATGCTTCCGACGAAGAATCTCTACCTCCTCCGCATCCGAAGGATAATCGACATGAAGCTTAAACAAGAATCTGTCAACCTGTGCTTCGGGAAGAGGATATGTTCCTTCTAATTCGATAGGGTTCTGTGTTGCCAAAACCATGAATGGTTCTGGAAGGGGTAGCGTAGCGCCTTCAATAGTAACTTGCTTTTCCTGCATCGCTTCAAGCAACGCTGATTGGGTCTTTGGGGGTGATCTGTTGACTTCGTCGGCTAGCACAAGATTTGAAAAGACTGGACCTTTTCGTAGGCGAAATTCCCCTGTGTTAGGGTCATAGATGTTAGTTCCAACGATGTCGGCGGGTAACATATCCGGGGTAAATTGGATTCGCTTAAACTCACAGCCAATGGCTTGGGCAAAGGCGTTTGCCATGTAAGTTTTTGCGATGCCGGGCACTCCTTCAAGGAGGATGTGTCCTTTCGCTAGTAGTCCAATCAGGATATTTTGGAGAATATTGCGTTTCCCCACAATCACCTTGCCTACTTCGTCGAGGATTTTGGTTGCATGGCTTCGTACTTCAGAAATGGTCATTCCTTCACTTCTTCTGCGTCTACTCATTTCATTTCACCCAATATTGTCTCGTATACGTTGAATTTGGAAAAAGCGGTCCAGAAATTCTTCACGTTTAATCCGTTTTGATGTATGGACTACTTTTTCAAGTGCTTCAAAATCATCTGTAATAAGTGCAATATCGCTTGGCTGTCGTGTGCGCGAAACCGTTACAAGAAGTCGTGGTACATCAAAAATGCGTAACCCGTATTTTCGACCTAAATCGCGCTTAAGTTGGCCATAGATGATTTTTAGGGCTTCGTTATAACGCTGGTTGTTAATGTACTCATACAATGTTCTCGTGAACATCGTTTGGCCCCGTAACCGATAGATTTCCATAGGTTTCTGCTTCTCTGGGCGTCCAAATGGTAGGTACCGCCGAACCATCCAAATGGCTAAAAGCGGTGCCAAGGGGGCTAAAATCCAATTGGTCGAAACATAAGTGATTTGCCCCAACATCAACCCTACATAAAGGACCGGTGAGTTTGGGGTCCATCCTAAATGGTTATGATCAATTATGATGGAGTTTGCATTCGCCTGATTCGCAAGGTAGGTAAACAGTTCGACGGCAAACCGGCGATTGGTGCCACGGTCAATCATATTATTGATAAAGATGCTAGGATCGCTAAGCATAATCAACGTGCCATTCATTACCTGCATCTCTAGCATTACTGGAAGTGGACCAGGTTGGTCTCCTCGGGTTGCGTTATAGGCGATGTAATTGGGATCGCCTGCATTTATTACATGACTGTAAACATCTCCGGCTACAATCCATGAGTTCGTCGAGGAGGCGGCTAGCTCGTAACCTGAAGCTCCTTCAATGGATGAGGCGTAGTTCATTACAACGTGGTGACCAGGAGAAAAGATGCGCCCCCCATCATTAAAAGAGTTGATTACCGGGAGCAAAGGGAGCCCGTTTTCATTGATGCTTGCATCTAAGAGGAGACCGTGAGAAAAGCGAATGTCTGATACGACCATTAGATTCACGGTCCGTTTGGGCCACGTGTCGCTGTAAACCGCTAGCCCATCTAGTATGTTATTCGCAGAACCAAAATCATCTACTAATAGCAGGCTTCCCCCATTCATGAAGAAGTCTAATAGCGCTGAAATTTCAATTATGGAAAAAAAGTGAGTAGGTCCGATAATACAAAGGACGTGGTTGCTGGGAATGCTGTTAATCACACTTAGAGAGCTGATTAAGGGATGAACCTCATACCCATTGCTCACCAATTCACTGGCAAGTTCTGAACAGCCGTCCCCTGGATCAGTGCTTGTGTTATAGATTGAGAATGGGAGCAGGTCAACGCCACCGACACCCGTAATGCTGAGTAAAATTGGCAGCCACGCTATGGCGAACACGAAGCAGAAGACAAAGATAGTGATGAATTTGCTCCGTTTTTTCGCTTCAGCCGCTTTCGGTTGGTTGGGCATTTGGTTGGGGTTGTTCTTCTTGCGTGACAAACCGCAGATTGCCTCCAGTTAAGGAGTTGTAGAGACTGGCAAAGGCACTCAATGTGGAGAGCGCCAGATTATAGCTAACGGGATGATCACTGTAGCGGGCTTCTTCGACACCCCGAATGAAAACCTCCATATTTCGGGAGTCTAGGCGGCCATGCGCAACAGTGAGATTGGCGAACTCTCGTACTGTTATACTAGGGTCGCGATAGATTCCGAGTTTAGCCTGAATGATGGCTTCATACATCCGGAAGGCGTAGATGATGGCTTCCCTGTATTTCTTATCTGTCAGAAGCTGACGAAGAGCAGTCAGCATCGCTGCTGCATCTATTGATGGTACAGTAGGCTGCCGAGGACGGCGTTTCCAGTAGCGATAGCCAAGAAAGGCAATAATCGCAATGACAATGATTATGACTATAACAAAAATCCATTCAAGGGGAATTGGTAGAGATGGTGGTGGTTGCATGGGTTGTTCGGCCTCCACAATTATGTTTCTTACAGACGAGTTAAGGGTAATTATCGTTTCGTGCCGGAGCTGTAGGGCATAGGTCGCATCGTTGATTCCTGAAGGTCTGAATCTAATCAGGAACCCGACGTGGCCCAATTGATCTGATGCAGTTAAAATGTTACTCGTTCCATTAACGAAAAGCTGGATATCTCGGTTAGGTAGGGGACGACCAAAATTATCGACAAGGGAACCATTTACCAGAATGCTTTCATTCCACGCAAAAGGTCCCGCAGGGACATCAATCAGGAGCGTCGCGTTTGAGAAGATGTAAAGAAACGAAGAATTGCCACTGGCGCCATAATAGAGGGTCCCAACATAGGTCACATCCAATGAAATGGTCGAAACGCTTGAAGGAATGATTGTTGGAATCGGTAGAACAAATGAAAACGTGCCACCTGGTTGAGTTAACACTGGTCCAATTGGGATGGAGGTGGCTAAGTAAGAAATAGCAAGGTCAAGACTTTGTCCTGAAAGCCCGATTCTTTGATCATCAATAAGTTGACCAATAAGAGTGACTGTTTCCCCCAGCAGGGCAGGGGAGATATCAACTATTAGGTTCTGAACCGCGGTTGATGAATTAATTAGAAAATAATCAAAGCTGGAGATGGCTATCAATGTTGCATGAACGACATCCCCAGTGACCTCACGAATACCCACCGGTTGGGTTCCTGGAAGCAAAAAACTAACTGAGTACGACCCGTTGGCAAAGGTTACAGTAGAAGCAACCTGAGTTCCATTCAAAAAAATACGGACGGTCACGGATCCTTGGCGGGTTCCATATTGATCTTCAACATAACCTGAAAAGAAAACAGTATTTCCCCGTTGGGTGATATCGTCACCATCATCATCGTCTACATATACAACGATTGTGCCTTGTTGGTGCACGAGAGCAGTGCTTGATGCCTGTGAACCGTACACATATTGAGCACCTAAAAACCGGGCATCAATGGTGACCTGTCCAATTGCTGTAGCATTATAATCCAGAGAATAGTAGCCAGCCCCATCAGTGCTTGTTGTGCCAGCAGGTGTTCCATTCCAAAACAGTAGAATGCTCTGTCCGGCAATTCCTGTGCCGTTGTCATATCTTAGTTGGCCTTGAAGTGTAGTATTACTGTTTAACCGTACCGAATTCGGTTGTGCTTGGACAGTAAGCTGTGAGGTGGCAGTGACATTTAATATTTCAATTCCACTCGCCGTTGGATCTATGACACCTGGTAAAACAAATGCGGCTTGCACCTGCGTTGGACCTAAAGGTGCTTGAGAGAGAGGAATTGAGTAATCAACCGCGTAACGACCTAGTGCGTCAGTTAACGGTTGCGAAGCAAGGGCGAAATTGAATAAGATATTAACGCCTGTGAAGCCGGTTTCATTAGCTGAAATCCCTCTGCCATTAACCGCATCGGTTAATGTACCATTAATATGAACGAATGTACTTCGGTTCGCTTCCAATGGGGCAACGGACATCAACAGATTTGCTGCACCATAAAGTGCAGTGACGTTGTACGCTCTCAAGGCGATGAATTCCGCGCTGAGTAAGTGTCCACCAACGATGGCTGAATTGTTATACTCAAAGGTTACACTCGCTACACCAAGAGCCGAGGTTACACTGCTTCCCAAGAACCATTGTTCGGTTTCATCATAGAATGAAATCGTCTCACCAGCTTGGGGGACGCCATCCTCGGTAAGAGTTGCACTGATTTGAAATAGCTGAAATCGGTTGACAATGGGAGAAGAAACGCTGACGGCTAGGTTCAAGTAGCTACTCACAACCCAGGGGTCCTCATCGGGCACAACAGGGGTGGGAGACTGGTTTGGTGGGCTGGGTACGGGTGGAGGGCTACCGTCGGTGACAAAGCTGGGTAACGGGGTGGGGTCAAATTGAATCCAATAGCCCTGTGAAGCGGTAGGAATATACACTTCGACCCAAAAATGAAGGTGCATCAGACGAAGGACCCGTTGACTCCCCTGATTTTCTCCAAGCACTGCTCCAAAGACCGGTCTGGCGGCAATTCCCGCTTCACGGAGAAACATTGTATAAGTGGTGGCAAAGTCAATTCCTATACCTCCGCCTTGCTGGAGAAACCATTCAACATGCTCCTCGCTCGAACTTGGTCTTGGAACAAACGGGTCAAAGGCGAAACTTGCTTTGAAATAGTTGTGAATGGCAAAAGCTTGCTCGAAGGCTGTATTGGGTACACCAGCAAGAATCGACGATAACCGTGTCTGTACATTCGAACGGGTCGAAGCGCTCATCATAGTAAGCCCTTGCTGTTGATACTGAGCGAGAATAGGAGCTGGAGTCGAACTACTTGGGAGCGATTGTGGGCGGATTAGTGTCCAATTTCGGGGTAGGTAAGTAACCTGATATTGCAAGGTTGCGGTTCCCGTTTGGGAGAAGAATCCGTTGAAAAGGGCAGTTCCGAACTCATCAACCTCAAGGTTATAGGAATTAGGATCGGAAAGATTGGGAAATTGAAGGGACTGGTCAATAATTTGGGGTTCCGGCCACAAGGATAAGAGAGGAAATGTTCCCGTTGGACCCTGATTGGTAATATTTTGGGTTATGGTATACACTGTCTCACCTGCGGGAGTAACCATGGGAAGTGGCAGGGTGGCGTTTGTGCTCTTTTCCCAATCGGTTCCAGTATATCGGTCGTAGGCGGTAGTTCGCCAATAACGAGGTGGATCCACCGGTGAGACAATGGCAACAATGAATGTCGGGTCAATTGACCAGTTTAGATCTAAGGTAACATCCTCAAGCGTAATATTATCAAGGATGGTGTCTTCTCCCCCCTCTACTGTCACCCCAGTTCCCCAATCGGGGATGTCATCGAATGGTCGTTGTCGCGGAATAGGTGGCACAAAAATAAGTGGCAAAAGAAAACTAAGAATTATCATTAGGATAATGGCTACGGAAATAGCTGCCACTACAGTCCGCTTGGAAACCACTTGACGCCACCAACTGAAACAAAGGTTCGACCAACATAAACTTTGCTAGATTCGATGAATAAACCTCACTTTCTTTGAAGTTTTAGATTTCACCGAATGTTTTTCAGTCTTATAAGCTAAGGATTGGAAAGAGCACTTTCCCGGTTGTTACGAGGTGTTTTTCTGCAAAATTTCTGGCGGGATCTCTATAAGGCGGTTGGGAATCACCGAAAGTCATTTGAAACAGAAGCTGAGTTACGCTTAACAGGGTTAATGACATCGCCTGGATCGGATGTGGCCAAGGCGAAGTTAGGTCAATACCTGCAAGAAGCCGCAAAACTTCGGGAGAAAAAACAGCACGAAGATGCGCTAGTCTTTGTCCTCGTTAGCGGGGACTATTATTGGCGCAAACACCAGCCCACAAGAGCCGCCGGTCTCTTACTCGAGGCTAGCGACCTGTTCTATTTAGCCCAAAAACGGGATGTAAGCCTACGCTGCTTGAGAGCGGCACTGGATTTGATGGCTCCTATAACGCAACTATCTTGGTGGGAAAGTGAGATGATAGGAAGTATCTTTCTGTTTGTTGCGTGTTTAGTAATAATAGTTGATTCACTCTCTCTGAAGACACAGCTCGATAGTTTCCTCCATATTCTGTCGAAGAAACAGCAAGCACGGCTTCGACGGGAAGATGGTTATCGAATAGTAATCGCTTTTAGACGCGCTATTAGACGTAAATCTCTTGCTCCCATCGATGACTTAGACACGAAAGCGCCATTACGAAGTCGATCAGTTTATACAACCCTCTTTGAACATTTAGAAGGCATGTCAGAACGATATGTAATAATCCACGATGGGTTAGTCGCATTACAAAGTGAAACCCAATTGGAGGCCAGTTAACCGTGTCATATGTAACTCATCTCAGTTGCCCAAAATGTGGAAGCAAATACGAAGAATCCCAGAATCCACTTTTCTGTAAAACTCACGAATGTAACGCACGTATTGATGTCCACTACGATTTCGAACAACTCAAAGAAATCATAACTAAGAGGGAATTGATTAGGCGCCCTCTTGGAGTATGGAGTTACTCTGAACTACTTCCCGTTAAAGATCAATCAAACATAATCAGCCTTGGTGAGGGCGGCACGCCTCTCCTCCGTAGCAAACGCCTTGCTGAACACCTGGGGCTGCGTGAGCTCTTCATTAAAGATGAAACACGAAATCCTACATGGTCATTCAAAGATCGCCCCATGACTGTTGGTGTTTCGAAAGCCAAAGAGCACGGTGCAACAACTCTTGCTTCGGCAAGTAGTGGTAATGCAGCTGCCGCCTTGGCGGCATATTGTGCCCGTGCAGGGTTTTCCTGCTATTGTTTTGTACCGGATATTGCACCCATGGGAAAAATCGCTCAACTGCTCCTATACGGAGCAAAAGTTGTACGACTCCGTGGATTACACAAAGGGGACGATCCAACGGTCAAATTATTACGGGAAGCCTGCGGCACTTATGGGTGGACTCCTTGCCCAAGCTTTGGACCTTTCAATCCATATCAAGCCGAAGGCCCGAAGACCCTTGCATACGAAATCATTGAACAACTCGACTGGAATGTGCCCGACATAGCCTATGTTCAAGTGGGTGCTGGGGGCCTACTCGGTGGTCAATGGCGTGGCTTCACTGATTTTGAAACACTTGGGCTAGTAAAGGGTCATCCTCGTATGTTGGCTGTTCAAGCCACCGGATGTGCTCCACTTGTTCAAGCGTACCTTACTAATCAGGATCCTTTCAAGATTGTCCCTTGTGCCTCGCCTCACAGCGTCGCTGAAGGATTATGTGATCCTTTACCTTGGGATGGTGACCTTGCTCTTACTGCAATACGGGATTCGAAAGGTTCTGCCATAGCGGTTGAAGATGACAAGATTCTTTATGCACAACAATTGCTCGCAAAGTATGAAGGAATTTTTGCAGAGCCTTCCGGAGTTACTGGACTCGCTGGTCTACTTGTTCAACTCGAATTAGGAACTCAAGACCCCTCGGAATGCATTCTAGTTGAAGCAACAGGTAGCGGATTAAAAGACCAAGATATAGTCATTCAACGAGTTTTAACACCACCAGTCATTGACCCAGATCTCAACCAACTTCGTCAAGCGCTTGGTCTTGAAAAATAGAAAATGATGCAATAACGAAACACAGTTAAACGAATTTTGCCTGTGAAGCCAATTACAAGGAGCGAAATTGTGTGTGCGGCATATTCGCAATAACCAGCAACAAACGCAATGATATCGGCGAAATCCTCGTCGAATGTGCCGAGAAACTCACCTACCGTGGTTATGACACTGTCGGCATCGCTACTGTAGCTAAGAATCGGATTCATCTACGCAAAGACAAAGGAAAATTCGATGAAGTAGCAGAAAAGCTCCGGCTCAGCGAGATGCCAGGATCAAAGGGAATTGCCCAACTTCGATGGGCAACCTTTGGTGCTCCGAGTAAACTAAATGCTCAACCTCATTTAGACTGTGATGAGGACCTATGTGCGGCACATAATGGGAACATCCTAAATTTCCTTCCCCTCCGGGAACAATACACTGAAGAAGGTCATATTGTTCGCAGCATGAACGATGGGGAGATTTGTGTACACGCTGTGGAAAGATACTACGATCAGTCGGGCGATCTGATCGATGCTATTCGCAAAGGTTGTAGTGACCTAAAGGGGGATTACGCATTTGCAGTAATGCACCGGGATGACGACAAAATCTATGCCGTGAAGATGGGATCGAGTCTTTTCGCTGGTATCGGCGATGGGGAAACCTGTGTAAGCAGTGATTTACCAAGCATTTTGCCTGTCACCCGTGAAATTGTGAACATCCATGACGGTGAGATGATTATTCTAACACCTGAAACCCTTGAAATTCGCAGTATCTCCAAAGGTACAGTCATTGAAAGAAATCCATACACCTCTGATGCAGATATCCGTGTAGCTCAGAAGGGTGGTTATCCTCATTTTATGCTCAAGGAAATCCATGAACAAGTTAGTGCGACTCGCACTCTCTTCAGCGCCATCCGTGAACCTTACATCAGTCAATTCGTAGACACGCTCATCGAAGCTAACCGTGTCTTTTTCATAGCTTGCGGTTCCAGTTACCATGCAGCAGTTGTTGGAAGCTATTACTTCAATGAATTAGCTAACATTGCAGCCATTCCTGTCATTGGGGGTCAATTCACTTCACTTTATGGCGAATCCATTGGTGAAAAAGACGTTGCTGTCTGCGTTAGTCAAAGTGGGGAAACAAAGGATGTTATTGATGCAGTCCATCATTCACTGAAAAAGAACACCAAAATCCTAGGTGTAGTCAACGTGTTAGGGTCAACCCTGACTCATCTAAGTGATCTCTATCTGCCTTTAGGATCCGGTTTTGAAATTAGCGTTCCTGCCACCAAAACCTACACAAGCCAAGTCACCCTCTTTGACTTTTTAGCAATCCAAGCGGGGCGTAAGAAAGGCGTTCTAAACCAAAATCAAGCTGAATCTAAGCTAAATGCTTTGAAGACCCAGCTTTCTCCTCTCATAGAAGAAACCATTTCGACAACCACTCTGAAAGCAAGATCGCTTGCTCCGTATCTATCAAGATTCTCCCACTTTTACGTGCTAGGCCATGGCCTGACACATGGTGTAGCTTTGGAAGGTGCCCTGAAAATCAAAGAGGTTTGCTATATTGTAGCAGATGGTATGTACTCAAGTGAATTCAAACATGGTCCGCTTAGCATCGTCGACAAAGGCTATCCCATCATTTTCGCAATTGCACCAGACGACGCAGAACATATAGTAAATCACTTAGCTGAAGTTGAATGCCGTGGCGCCCGAATCATTGCCACTGGCGAAGACCATCCGCTACTCCGACGTTATGTGACCGAAGAAGATTTTCTTACTGTTCCGAAATCAAACCAAAACCTTAGTCCAATCCTTCAAGCAATCCCCCTCCAACTTCTGGCCTATCATTTAGCAACATACAAGGATATCGATCCTGATTATCCTCGGAATATTAGCAAGACCCTTACAGTACGATAGAAGTCCGAATCATTGCTTCTACCCTGTATAGAGATTAAGTAATTGCAAGAAATTTAGAGCATTTTTGGTTGTTGTAACCGCAATCGTTTCAGGTGTTGTGCCCTTGAGTTCAGCAATTTTGACAGCAGCCTGTGGGAGATTTGCTGGCTCATTAGTTTGTTTTGGAACAGGAGACAGATAAGGTGCATCAGTTTCTAAGAGCATATTCTCTATCGGCATCTCTTTCGCAATACGCTGCATACGTTGACGTAAAACGACACTTGTTGGGACACTCATGAAGAAGTTGGCGTCTGCTGCTTGTCGAACTTGTTGAGGATCATTAAAGCAATGTAACTGCACATCAAACATCTGCTGCTCACGTAAAATCTGCATCGCATCTGCCTCAGCATCACGTGAGTGTACGACTAACGGTAAATTCAGTTCTTTAGCGAGATGAATGAACTCTACAAACGCAGTCTTCTGATAATTCCGCTCTGTCGAGTCTTTCACCCAATAGTAATCTAATCCTACCTCTCCTATTGCTACAATCTCTTCTGCGTGAGTACGGATGGCCCTAATTGTCCGTTTCACCATCTGAGGTGTCGCTCTTGGTGGGTGGAGACCAAAGGTAGGCCAAATGAATCCTGGAAATCGTTGTTTCAAGTCCATCGCCTTTGGATAGAATTTTGGCTCAATAGCACTAACAACTACTCCAATTACCCCTGCCTCTTTGGCCCGACTTACGATTTTATCTACCTGTGGGTAAAGTCGCGGCATCTCCAAATGCGAATGGGTATCAAAATACTTCACGGTGCATACCTTCTCGATAGCGTCTTCTCGAAAGCTTCAAAAGGTTTTGCCACCACCGCATCCACATAAGTAGAACCTGAGGTTGTGGAAGATGGATTTACGTGGCAGAGATATGATTACCACTCAAGAGTGGACACGAGAAGAACTCGAAGCCGTTCTCGAATTCTCAAAAGACTTAAAGAAAAAGACGAAAGCGGGAAAATCTCCTCACCTTTTGTCTGATAAGACCTTTTTCATGCTATTCTACAATACAAGCACACGAACCCGGGCAAGTTTCGAAGCCGCACTAACGGAACTTGGCGGGCACGCCCAATTCCTTGAGCCAGGTGCTATGCGGCTAGGCGAGGGTGAAAGTGTCAAAGACACAGCTAATACGCTCGCTCGATATGGTCACGGTATTGGCATCCGTATCCTCGAAAAAGCAGTTGGCTATGTATATGGGCGAGGAAATCAAGTCTTACGTGAATACGCCAAATGGTCAACTATCCCTATAATCAATATGGCCGATGATAAGTTCCATCCGTGCCAATCGCTGACTGATCTCATGACAGTACAGGAGAATTTCCCAAAAATTCAGGGCAAGAAATTCGTCTTCTCATGGGCATATAGTCGCCATTCCCGTTCTTGGTGTAGCGTGCAGAGTGCGGTATTGACCGCAACTCGGTTTGGAATGGATACTGTCCTTGCACACCCTCCTGGCTTTGAATTAGATCCCGAGATTATGGACTGGTGCCATCAAAATGCTAATGAATCAGGTGGCGGATTTTCCATCACCAATGACATCAAGGAAGCTTATTCGGGGGCACATGTCATCTATCCTCGCTCATGGATGAGCGCAGAGTGCTCAGCTGTGGGCATTGATAAATGGGGAGAAGACCGCGAAGCCAAACTCCACGAAAAATATCGTGACTGGATCTGTAATTCTGAACTCATGGAACTAGCTAACAAGGACGCTATCTTCATGCACTGTCTCCCCGTCTTCCGAGGTGAAGAGGCGACAGATGAAGTCGTTGATAGCTCTCAAAGTGTCATCTTCGATCAAGCGGAGAATCGACTGCATCTTCAAAAGGGACTGCTTTCGCTCGTAATGAGTGATGAGAACCTGCTCTAAAGGTTTGAATTATCGGGTTTTGGGTTCACCCATAATCGCAGCCATAATGGCCTTTTGTGCGTGAAGTCGATTTTCGGCTTCATCAAAGGCGATACTCCACTTTCCATCGATTACTTCATCGACCACTTCGAATCCACGGTCGGCTGGTAAACAATGCATGTATTTGACATCTTTTGCACCTAGTTCCATTTTCTCAGGTGTAGCTATCCAATCCTTATTGGCATCGAAAAGCTTCTGAGCGCCCTCCCAATCTTCTGCAGGGGCAATGGGGGGAATATGATGCTTGCTTGTCCAGCATTTTGGATACACGTAATGGGCACCTGCAAAAGCTGCTTCCATGTCATTAGTTATTTCGAAGGAGCCGCCATATTCTGCTACGTTCTTTTCGCACATCTCAAGGATTTTGGGGTCAAGTTCGAAACCCTTCGGGTGTGCAAGGACAGTATCCATTCCCCATTTCGTTCCCATTAGAATACCACTTTGGGGTACTGCAAGGGGTTTTTGAGTACTTGGACTGTAAGCCCAACTCATGACAAACTTCTTTCCCTGAACATTGCGAGAATGCTCCTGAATGGCCTGCATATCGGCCATGGCTTGGCAAGGATGATAGACATCATCTTCCATGTTGATGATTGGAACCTCAGACCACTTAGCAAATTCTCTGAGGATGCGATGACCACGACCATAGATCCACTTTGCATGAGACCCGTATATTCGAATAGCGATCGCGTCACCCATACGGGCTAGCACTCTTGCCACATCCGAGATTCGTTCACTTGAATAGGCTTCTTCATCATCTGGCAAGGCAGGGCGATAGACATCTTGTGGTGAAAGGAAATGGGCGTGTCCCCCCATTTGAGTCATACCCGCCTCGAAGGAATTTCGCGTACGCAAGGATCGATTAAAGAAAATCATGAACAGGGTTTGCCTGAGTAAATAGTCGTGAGGTTTTTTTGCTTTTTGAAGCTTCTTAATCTCAATTGCTGCATTGATGAGCGATTGCAGTTCTTCTTGGCTCCATTCTTGGATAGTCAACCAGTCACGACCGTGATATTTACCAACAATATCTGAACCCATTTTAGAGTCACCTTACTTAACTGCGCATAAAACCGAATGCGCTTTTAATCTCTTTGCCATCGACTTTGAATCTTCACATCTGCTCGTTCCAGCAGTTTTTGTCCTCGTTCTCGGGCGGTTTCAATGACCTTCTCTTCATCCAAGGTCATGAGTTTCCCTTCATGTACCAAGATCTGCCCATTCACGATGGTGGTGTTAACATTGAACCCATTGGCTGCATAAATGATGTTGCTGACGGGATTATAGGTAGGTGCAAGGTTCAGTTGGGTTGTGTTAACAAGAACTAAATCCGCTTTCTTACCCACCTCGATACTACCTATGTCCTTCTCTAGCCCAAGAGCTTTAGCGCCATTAATAGTCGCCATTTCCAACACCGTTTCTGCGGGCATTGTCAAGGGATCTAAGGTTCGGGCTTTGTGGATTACTGCCGCAAGAAACATTTCCCGAAACATATCATAGGCGTTATTGCTTGGTCCACCATCACAACCTAAACAAACATTGATTCCTGCCTCTAACATTTCAGGAATAAGAGCAATACCCGACGCTAGCTTGGCGTTACTTGCAGGACAATGGCACATATGGGTTCCCGTCTCAACGTAAATCGGAAACTCTTCTGGGGTAATCCATACCCCATGTACCAAAACAACATTCTTTCCCATCATCCCAACATCTCGGGCAAACTCAGCGGGGGATTGATTAAATTGCGATTTGGTGTACTCAACGTCCTCTTTCACTTCACCAAGATGCATGGTAATACCCATATGACGTTTCCGGGCAAGGTCTGCGACTTGGCGATATAATTCAGGACTAACAGCACCGGGAGTACGGGCTCCCCACCAAATGAAAACACGCCCATCAGCCGCTCCCTGCCATTTATTATGCATGGACAAGGTTTCTGCAATGCATTCCTGAGGATCTTCAATCATCCCTTCATACATTATGGCCTCTTCGTCTGCGTAGCCCGTCCAATCCATGAAGAGCTTTGACAAACACCCGCGAATTCCCGTTCGTTCGACAACCTGAGCAATCCCGTCCATTCCGTACCGTTTATGAATCATACTTTCAAGAAAACTCGTCGTGCCTGATTTCAACATCTCAGCAATGCATAACTCAGCACTAACCCTCCCATCTTCCGGCGTATAATTTCCTTGAAGCACCCAAACGTAATCCCTCAACCAGGGAATGAGGTCCACGTCATCGGCCGTACCACGAATCATAGCCTGGGCAAGATGGACATGACAATCAATCAAACCAGGAATGAGAATCTTGTTTCTTCCTGATATTCGAGTTTCAGCACTGAATTTCTGTTTGATTTCATGGCTTTTTCCAACAGCGATGATACGCTGATCTTCTACAGCCACGGCTCCATCAGTCAGAATCCGGCGTTGCGTGTCCATTGTGATAACGGTTGCCCCGTCGATAATCAAATCGGTCATCGGAATTAACTCCGCATTTACTTTTGATTCTTCTTAAGGATTGGACTTTGCAGTTAATAAAGCCACCAGCAGGTTTTTCAATTGTGTAGAGAAAATTCGTGTCATGCTTGTGGTCGTACGGACAATTGGACCCTATACTGAAAAATTTGGCTTTCAGCAACTTACCGTGAATTTCAAAGGCCATACTATAAGTGATCTTTTAAACCAACTTTGCGAGGAGCAGGGTACTAAGTTTTGCAACACTGTCTTTACCGAAGAAGGCCAATTGCGTCGCTATATCAAAATCCTTGTTAATGGTCGCGGACTTCATGTCCTTCAGGGGTTAGATACGCCGCTAACAGATGGTGATGTTGTGGCGTTATTTCCACCAGTAGCGGGTGGTGTCCACTAACATTTGATCCCAAGTTTTTCCCACAAGATTGGTACGACACCTTCAAGAGCCTTCTTAACAACCTCAGATTCTACCGATACGACCTGATGGTTTTCAACAACTTGCCTCCCGTTCACAAAAACATGCTCAACCTCATTTGCAGTACAGCCGTAGACAATATACCCGTATACCCCTTCTGGTAAAATCGGAGTAATCCTAGGGTTGGGATGAATCACAACCAAATCCGCTAGTTTTCCAGGTTCAAGAGATCCTAGTTTATCTTCAAGACCATAGGCTTGGGCTCCATTGATGGTTGCCATCTCAATCACTTGTTGTGGAGTTGTCACACGTGTGTCAAGGTGATGCACTTTATGAATGAGATAGGCGGAGCGGATATTCTCGATAGCATCGAAGATGAACCCATCATTCCCCAAACACACTGGAATTCCCAGCTCATACATTTCCTTCAGGGGGCTTACTCCGACGGCATTGTTCATGTTACTCATGGGATTATGAGCGACTTTTGCTCCGCTAGCCTTGATTAGCTTCAATTCATCTTGGTTCACATGCACACAATGAGCAAGAATCACGTCAGGTCCGAGCACTCCAAGATCGAAAAGCCGTTCGACGGTTCGTTTATCATAGCGCTCGATATTGTGGTAGACATCAATCAGCCCTTCACTTGTATGGATAGTAAGAGGTGCAGGGAGTCTGTCGGCTTGCTCTCGTGTTTTCTGTATTAACTCATCACTAAGGGTAAAGGATGCGTGCAAACTGTACATTCCCCAAAGTAGGTCATTTGGAGTTTTTTGGAGCTTGTTGAGAAAGTGAATATTTTCCTTGAGCCCTCGCTCTCCTTCTTCTTTCGAATTACGTTCAGTGGCTTCGAAGGCTAGAATTCCTCGCATTCCCGCTTGGATGACGCCTTTGGATATCGCATCTAGCACACCTTCAATGGAACCAGGTCCAGAATAGGTGTCAGCAAAACAGGTGGTTCCGCCGCGAATAAACTCATAACAGGACGCAAGGGCACTTGCGTAGGCGTCCTCATTTACGAATGCCGAATCCACTTTCCACCAAATTCGGTCGAGAATCTGAAGAAAATCAGTTGTCGGTTTAACATCCAGCGGGGCGCCACGGAGCATGATACCGTACAAGTGGGTATGCCCACAAATGAATCCAGGCAGGACCATCCGACCCGTTCCATCAACCACAAGGTCAGCCGATTCCCTAATTTGAGAATCAATTGCTACGATTTTCGTTCCATCAATAAGAAGATCCGAGTTCTTCAGAACTCGGCGTTGGGCGTCCATCGTGACAATCATGGCGTTTTTTATCAAGATACGCATCAGAAATCGCTCCACACAGGTTATTTTAGATGAATATGACAATCGAGTAATCCTTTAAGGCTTCGATGCCTCATTTTCCAGGGCGTGTATTCTCATGATCAAATCGGCTCATAAGGTTCTTGTCGTTGACCCGGAAAATTGTACCGGCTGTGGAATATGTACCCTCGTTTGTTCTTTTCATCATAACCAGGAATACAACCCCTCCAGGGCGCTTCTAACAATTATACGTAACGAAAAAAACGGAATTAACATCCCAGTTATCTGCCAGCATTGCGATACCCCCCTATGTATGGAAAGCTGCCCTGCTGATGCCATCTATCGCGATGCTAAAACCAATGCGGTTTGTATCAACCAAGACAACTGTATTGGCTGCCACCAATGTCTAATCGCTTGTCCATTTGGTGGGATTCATATTGATGTAGCTGATGGTCGCACCGTCAAATGCGATTTGTGTGAAGGATATGCAATGTGTGCACAATTTTGCCCCAGAGGTGCTCTGCTATACTTGGAACCGAATGAATTAACCGACCGACTTCGGAAAAAGGGTGTCAAGAAAGCTGCTGATTATCTTCACATCATCACCGGAGGAGCGAAAAAATGAGTAAAGACGATGTCTACTACGGGTACGCTGGACGAATTGCAGAAGTTGATTTGACTGAATCCAAAGTCAAAATTAAACCCCTGGACCGTGAATTTGCTAAAAACTATCTAGGTGGAACCGGGTTCGCCTCGCGTATCTTATGGGATCGCGTAAAACCAGGTTCCGAACCTCTTGATCCGCAGAATCCACTCATTTTTGGCGTAGGTCCAGTTACAGGTGCCTTTTTCTCTCCCTCCGGACGATTCATGGTCGCCTTCAAATCTCCTCTAACGGGGGTCTGGGGCGAAGCGCATTGTGGAGGGCATTGGGGGCCTCAGCTCAAATACGCCGGGTTTGACATGCTAGTCATTCAGGGCAAAGCCCCCAAGCCAGTTTACCTAATGGCACACGACAAAACCGTGACCATCCATGATGCCACTCATCTGTGGACCCGAGACACTACCCAAACGACAGACCAGATCAAGAAGGAACTTGGAGACAATGACATCGAAGTTGCCTCCATTGGTATAGCAGGTGAAAATCTGGTCCGATACGCAGCAATCATTGGTTCATACTACCGAGCCGCAGGTCGTGCAGGTGGCGGGGCTGTGATGGGTAGTAAGAATCTCAAAGCTGTTGCTGCACGCGGTTTAGGGGGCGTACTGGTTGCCAAGCATGGGAAGTTCATGGCCGCTGCACGAAAAGCCTTTGAACAGACCACCACTGGAAAATGGGGGGAAATGAACGAAGAATCCCTTGGCATGTATGGGACAACTAACCTTGTAACAGCTATTGGAGAGATTGGTCGGCTCCCCACAAAGAACCATACAACCGGGGTATTTGCAGAAGCTGATGCCATCGGACCAGAAACAATACGACAGAAATATCGGACAAGCCGGGAAGCCTGTTTTGGGTGTGCACTCCAGTGCAAGTATACCTCCCAGGTGAAATCAGGACCATACAAAGTAAAGACTGGGGGACCAGAGTATGAAACGCTCATGGCTTTGGGTAGCAATTGCCTAAACAGTAATGTCGAATCGATTTTGTATGCAAATCAGCTCTGCAATCTCTATGGGTTAGACACCATAAGCACAGGCTGCACCATCGCCTTTCTAATGGAAGCTGCAGAACACGACCTTGTTACTTCAAAGGATGCTGACGGACTTGACCTATCATGGGGAAATGATGAAACAATCATTGCGCTCATAGAAAAAATTGCTCACCGTGAAGGCATCGGTAATCTACTCGCTGAAGGCTCTATGCGGGCTGCACAAAGAATTGGAAAAGGGGCGGAACGGTACGCGATTCACGTAAAGGGCATGGAAGCCTCGGGTCAAGATCCCCGACCTCAACAAAGCGTTGGATTAACCTATGCCACCAACGTGCGGGGTGCAGACCATCTCCGTAGCTTAAGTTGCTACGAAGAACTTGGTTTCCCCGATGTCGCGATAGAGCGATTCGGTGAGGAACACGCTTCTGAAGTGATGGATTTGAGCAGCACCACTTTTAAGGGTCATCTTATCAAAGACCAAGAAGATCTATACGTGCTCGTTGATAGTGTCATTCTCTGTAAATATGGCTCCATGTGGCCACCAATCTACTATTTCGATATCGTGGCGCAAATGCTCACTCCCCTAACCGGCTTTGAAGAATTTGGGGACATCAAGGAACTGCGCAAAATCACTGAACGAATCAGCAACCTTCGACGATGCTTCAATGTCCGAGAAGGCATCACACGTGAAAACGAGCAGCTCCACCCCCGATTCACGGAGGAACCAATGCCGGAAGGTCCAGGTAAAGGACAAGTTTGTGACCTCGAACCCATGCTCGATGAATACTATGAAGTCCGCAACTGGACAAAAGATGGCCTTCCAAAACGCTCCGAGCTAGTCCGTTTAGGGCTAAGCGATGTAGCCGATGAACTCGCAAAAATAGGTAAGTTGGTGGAAGAATAATGACCGTTGAAATGAATGTTGATGTTGCAGGAATTCCCCTCCGAAATCCCGTCCTAACCGCTGCAGGACCAACGAGCCGAGACGGGGACACCCTATTACAAGCAGCACGAGGTGGAGTTGGTGGCTTAGTAGCCAAAACTATCAGCGTCAAACCTGCCGAAGTTCCCCGTCCGAATATGCAAACCCTCGATCGGGGTAAGAGTCAATGGCTTCTGGCAACAGCTATGCAAAACCAGATTGTCCACCTAGAACGGATCAATGTTCGAGGGGCCTACGGATTACTGAACCATGAACTGTGGAGTGATAAGCCCTACGAAAAATGGCTCAAACACGAATATCCGAAGGCAAAGGAAGCAGGCTTATCTCTCATCGCATCAGTGGGATATACTCCCGAGGAACTAGCAAAACTCGCTCCACTTGTGGAGAAAGCGGGGGTTGATGGAATCGAGTTCAGCACCCATTACATCGAATCTGATCCCAAAGTCTTCAACGAAGTCGCTAAGACACTAAAAGAAGCCGTCGATATTCCCGTCTTTGCGAAAATGAGCCCTCATGTCAAAGACCTAACGGTATTTACAAAGGCCGTAGACAAACATGTCGATGGTTTTGTAGCCATCAATACTCTTGGACCCTGTCTCCACATCGACATTGAAACTGGTAAACCACTCCTCGGTGGGCCAGGAGGCGTTGGATGGCTCTCTGGACCTGCCATCAAACCCCTGGCAGTTCGGTGTGTAGCTGATATTGCCCGTGGCACTTCAAAACCCGTCATTGGCGTTGGGGGAGTTAGCACCGGTTCTGATGCCATTGAATTCGTCATGTGCGGTGCATCGGCTGTCCAAGTATGCACTGCTGCTATCCTCGAAGGTAATTCAGTGTACGGGCGCATCGCTACAGAAATAGCTAGCTATCTCGAATCCCATGGACATGATTCACCTCTGGATGTCCGTGGCATCTCCCTCAAACATCTCCCTACTGAGACACTCCGCATCGAAAGTCTCCCACCAACTGTCGACGAAGAAGCCTGCTCGGGTTGTGGGCTATGCAACAAATCCTGTACCTACTCAGCCATAGCTGTCAACCCAGACACATCCAAAGCCCAAGTGGACACGAATCTCTGTTATGGCTGCGGGGTTTGCGTCAGCATCTGTCCACACCGTGCACTATCCTTCCAGACCAACTAATAGGATGAACACAAATCCATGACCAAAAAACCTCAAGTTACTGTTCGCATGTTCACAAGCCTCCGCGCCCTAACCGGAGTCAGAGAAACTCAACTCGAAGCCGACGACGTTCAAGAAGTTATAGATATCCTTGGTCATAAATTTGGGGACAAATTCAAAAAGATGGTCCTGGAACCTAATGGATCACTCAAGTCCTATTTTCATGTTCTTGTCAACGGACGCCATGTCAGGCTTCAACAAGGATTAGCAACACCACTTACTGAAGGAGATGTTGTCGCAATCTTTCCGCCTATTGGTGGAGGGGAAAATGAGGATGAGGGTTTATCCCTTCTTTTTCGCTGCACGCATGGCTTTGATGGTTTCAGCTAGTTGCTTGCCTTTATCGTCCATGATTGTGCGTTCAATGATGGTTCCTTGGACGATTATATCCGCTCCTGCCGCAGCTGTGGCAGCAGCTTGCTCGGGTGAATAAATGCCTCCACCAACTGCAAGGGGGATATCAATTGTGTGCGATACGAGTTTAATCATAGGAATGGGGACCACATTTTCCGCTCCAGAGCCGGCTTCTAAGTAGACGAATTGGAAGCCCATGTATTGGGCCGCAAGTGAATAGCCGACGGTGATTTCAGGTTTGTCTCTGGGAAGGAGCCTTGCATCTCCGATGAATCCTGCGGTACCACCGGGTTGGACGATT
Source organism: Candidatus Hermodarchaeota archaeon (assembly GCA_016839365.1). Lineage (GTDB taxonomy): Archaea > Asgardarchaeota > Hermodarchaeia > Hermodarchaeales > Hermodarchaeaceae > Hermodarchaeum. Next base: position 5,873 of record JAEOUH010000047.1, on the reverse strand, counting down.
AGGTAGCCCATAGAGATGGGTTCAAGGTTGTAGCTTTTGATATGTCGAGCAGCAAGGGTTTGAGCCTCAATTATCCAATAGGTTTTGCGTGAGTTTAGGAGGCTCATGAAGAAGACCGCGTCTGCAGAGCGTGAAAGCCCAGAGACGTTACCAGGGAAGAGAATGACGGGGATGTCAACCTGTTTTTTTATCGCTTGGACGGATTCATCGATGATTCCAAATGCTGTTGACCCTCCAACCATGATACCGTTGCTTCCTGCTTTTTCTGCGAGGCTTGCGATTTGCCCGGCCGTATCAGCAGATTGTTTTATGGGGTCAGGATCAATGAGGGTGAGGTGTGCAATGCGTTCTTCTTCGATGATTTTGAGAATACGTTTCCATGTGGGACCTGGATTTGGCATTCTTTTACCCCGGTTTCATGCATGCGGCTTACTGACTTTAAAGCTTGCTACCGTTGAGCGAGTATCTTTGTTACCCCAGGCGAAACGTATGCCGTGTTTTTGTCCCAATCTACAACGACTAATTTCCGGAGTTCAAACCACCGTAGATAGTTTCGGACTTTAGATTCGGTGATGTGTAAGTTTTTAGCGAGGTTTGAAAAGCTCGTTTTTCCACTTGCGCCGAAAGCTCGTAGGATGGGGCTCCATTCATAAACAATGAGCATAGCCATGGCGGGGAGAAGCTTATCCAAGTTGTAATCAGTGGTGTTGCTAATTGGAATCACAGGAACGCCAACCATGAAACTCAAGTCATGGCGGATTCTTTCTGGAGTTCGAGCTACCCGGAGGTCTTGTTTATTTGCAGCAACAATACAGGGAACATTGGGGAGGAGGTCACTAATTTCTGTCCAAATATAGCGTGCTTCAGCATCTCCATCGGGTTTACTCGCGTCGACAACAAAGAGGATTCCGTCAGCTCCCTCAGAAATAATTCGTCGTAAAACCTTGAATCGGGCTAGCCCGGGTGTACCAAATAACCGAATTGGTATTCCAAAGGATTCGGCGACACCATGATCAAGACCAACAGTTGTCCCGTTTACTTGAATGTTGATCACGTTCCCCTTGGCTAGGTGCTGAATGAGTGTGCTTTTTCCTGATAGATGTGGGCCTGTTACAAGCACTTTCATATTATCAAAATCCTCAAGGTTCGTCTTCTCTAAAATGAGGAGGAGGGCATGTACTTAGTTAGCCCGCGTATCTCACTCTGAAATGGTTTAAATTTAAACCTTGCTTATGAGAGGGATTTTGTGGTCTAATTATTCGGGTAATTCTATACCTAATTTTGTCAGGTCTACAATAACATCATCTAGTCCTAATCGGTTTAACGTTCGCTTAGTTGGAAGCCCATCTTCAACTCTCCAGCCACGAAGCTCGTAGTACTCGTCGAGCATTTGTTCCAACTCAACAACCTGTCCCTTCGATGGTCCCTCTGGGGCTGGAGTCTTGGTTAGGCGGCTTGGAAGTGAATCATCTTTCCGGCGAATTCCTTCTCGGACATTGAAACCGCGGTTGAGATTCACAATCCGTTCACCTATTGTTCGCAACTGTTTCTCACTGATTGAGTGACCAACAGTAACGTCAAAGGCTTTGACAATGTCTTCATAAAAAAGGACTGGGGGTATCAATGTGCCGTACTTGCAGACACCCAATGATTCAACAACCGCACAGAAATCCTCATTTTCTTTTACCATGACTCCTTTGTATTTGGGATTAAGGCGATCACCGATTTCTGGGAGATAATCAGTTCCATAACGGATTCCAATTTCCTGATCAAATCCCACTTCATCCAGAACAGGAAATGCATAGAGGTGGTCAGCCCCCCGTGCTGCTGTAGCGGTAGCCAGCCCCATAGATTTTTGGGCTCGAGGCTCTTGCCCTGCGATTTCTTGCTTCTTGCAATGCATGACAAACTTCTCAGTCCCACGTCCGATGCGTTGGGCTGCTCGATAACTCCCCTCAGCTAATATGTCTCCAAACCCTTCCCGTTTAGCAATCATGTGGATGAGTGTGATGATGGACTCATGATTGCCCCAGCTTAAATCTATCCCACCGGTGTCTTTTGCGGTGATGAGGCCTTCTTCCCAGGCCTCCATAGCCCAGCTTATCGTTGCCCCTGTGGAGATGGTATCTAAACCGTAGAGGTTGCTTAGGTGGTGGCCATAGAGGATTGATTCGAGATTGTCATTCCCACATCGGCTTCCCATGGCTGACTGGGTTTCGTACTCAGGAGCGCCACCACAATAAGCATAAGGTCCACTTTTAACGCGCGTATAGCGACCACACCGTTGCAGGCAGGCAAAATCAGCTCGGGGTTTCACTAAATAGTCTTTTTTGATCGCTTCGCCGCTGATTTTCTGATATGCTGCGAATACTCCCGAACGCATATTATAACTCGGTAGTCGCCCGATTTCTTGCATCAATTCAACCAGATTTGTCGTTCCATACATCGCTCGACTAGCGGTAAATGGGCTTGCTAGCATTTTTCGGTGTAGCTCTTCTATCACTTCGAGGTAGCGGTCTGGCTTGGCAATGGGAATATCCTGTCCACCTCGAACCGCAACCGCCTTAAGGTGCTTACTCCCTGCTACGGCTCCAATTCCAGACCGTGCCGCGGCTCGATCATAATCATTTATAATGGCCGCAAATCGGACAAGATTCTCTCCTGCTTGACCAATGCAAGATACACGCAGATTTCGATCATTATGCGTTTCTTTTATCATGTCTTCAGTTTCTGCGGTGTTGCGACCCCACAGTTCCACTGCATCGAGTAATCGAGCAGTTCCATTATCAATAAACAGATACTTCGGAATCTTTGATCGACCTGTGACAATAATGGTGTCATATCCAGCAAATTTCAGTTCTGGTCCCCAATGTCCCGCAGAATGGGCTTCACCAAAGATGCCTGTGAGTGGTGATTTTGCAGCAACCACATAGCGAGAAGCCTGGGGCCATAGAGTTCCGGTGAAGGGTCCGGTTGCCCAAATAAGGATATTTTCTGGACTCAATGCATCTGTCTTGGGTCCTACCCGATCATACATGATTCGTGAGGCAAATCCTTGACCTCCAAGATACAGGAGAGCAAACTCTTTGTCGATTGGAATCGGTTTACACGTTCCTTTCGTCATATCCACGTGTAGATGCTGCCCTGCATACCCGCCAAGTTTCCCTTTCTTCACCATCATAGATCACCTCTTTTCTGATTCCTCTTCCACTCGAAGTTCGTCAAGGAGATTCCCACATTCGTGCTGAATCACTTTCTGCTGCTTCAGAGCTGCCAATTCTTCATCGGTAAGAATTTGTAAAGTGTCCACTGGGCAGTATTTCGTACAAAATCCACATGCGATACATTTGATGGCTTTTTGCGTGTCAGGATGTAAGAAGATGGCTCCAAATGGGCATGCTTCGACACAAGCCCCACACCCACGGCATTTCTTCGAATCCACAATGACAATGCCATTCCGGTTCTTCCGCAGGGCTTCTTCAGGACACGCTTCGATGCACCACGCCTGATCGCAATTTCGGCACGCCACAACAACATCAAGTCCTGGATCGACTCGACGTACCCGGTTCCGCGATTTCTTCGGATTAATTGTCTTTTCCCAATGCAAACTACATATAGCTTCACAAATCCTACAACCAACACACACAGTTGGATCCGCATAGAGAAATCTTCGCATATGCTAGCACCTCATCACTTTCATCCAAAATTAGACTCAATAGGGGTAAAACTTTGTTATCAATCTAGGAATAGATGAACTCCTTGAAGATTGGGCTATTCATAAAAGGGCAGAGGGGTCGTAAAAGGTATCATGGTCACTATTGACCGACATCGTATCATTGCTTTTGATGTTGACGGAACAGTAATTAACGGTTTCTGGCTTTCTCAAGTCATAGCGAGGTTTGGTTTACTCAAGGCATTTGTTTTTGGTGTGTTGGGTATTCTCTATGAAGCCCGTATTATGGAGATTGCTTCTTTTATGCGATACTCGTACCGGCTGCTCCGCGGGGCTCCCAAGGACTGGCTTATTCGCATGACAGATCAGGTGTATTTGCATCGGGGAGTGAAAGAGACTTTCAACGTTCTCCGCGACCAAGGTCACATTATCGTCCTCATGAGTTCCGGGATACCCGATTTCGCGGTAGGTCGGCTAGCTAAAAATCTGGGGGCCCATTTCGCTAGCGGTATTCGGGTAGAACTTGAAGACAATCGTCTCACAGGGCACATAGCTGCTCTAGATTGCCAGGGACAGAGTAAAGTTGATGCATTACAAAACATCATCGACCTCCACAATCTTTACGACTATGAAACCATCGGTGTAGCTAACGATCGAAACAATGTCCCCCTGTTTGAATTCGTTAACCTTCCAGTTGGTTTTCGTCCAGATCAAGTCGCGCGTCGACATGTTCGGGCGGTTGTAAAAACACCTGACTTACGTGGGCTCCTACCATACCTTTCATCCCCTACGGTTCGGATTCATGTTCCGCGACGGTTGGGGCAAGAAATCTTGCGGCAACTTCTTCATGCAAGTGCCGTTATCATCCCATTACTCTGGCTGTGGGATCTTTCATGGCATTTCCCAATTTACATGTTAATTGGAAGTCTAACGCTTCTTTTCACCATTTCCGAAGTCCTTAGAAGCTTTGGGATACAGATTCCAATCATTTCCAAAGCAGTGATGGCGGCAGGACGCGAAGATGAGATTGACAGATACGTTCTCTCTCCCATCTACTTTGCTGCAGGTGTTGCACTTCCCCTTCTCATCTTTGGCACCCTATTGAACCTGCCTTTCATCGCCACCGCCAGTGTCATCGTATTCCTAATTGGTGATGCGTTTTCTACAATTGGCGGTATCTTCTTTGGACGGCACCACTATCCTTTCAATCCCAAGAAAACACTTGAAGGCACCCTCATCGGATTCTCAATTGCGTTCTTTATCCTGTTGCTCATTGTATCTCCTCTTTCTGCATTACTTGTTACGATTATAGCTGCGATTATTGAACTGCTTCCTATTCCATTGGATGACAATCTAGCAGTTCCTCTCATTACCGCAACAATCTTGATGTGTCTTCAAATAGTCGGAATTTATTATTTCATCTAATCAAATGAGATTCCAATCCCCCGACTTTATAAGTCCGTTCCCTATCTTTCAAGATAGCTGATAGGACGGAGATCCATGTCAAACCAACAATGCCCTGAATGTGGCCGACAACTAAAACCTAATGCAAGGTTCTGCTCCTACTGCGGAGTTTCCCTTACTGCACGAAAAAAAGTCGTTGAAACTATTCAGGCTCAACCCGAAATTGCAGCTCCGGTACCGGACAACCATATTTCACAAGAGGTAACAGAAATACCTCCGGCCGTTGAATCGGCGTTGATTATGCGGGGAAAACTGGAAAGACTACGGTTCCAAAAAGCAGCTCTTGACGAAGAGCAAGAAACAGTGAAAGTCAAGCAACTTGTTGGTGAACTTTCCGAAAAAGAAGCAAAAAACCAATCTGACAAGTTTCAACAACGCTTAGATCCGATAACAAAAGAAATCGAAGAGTTAGAAAGCAAGGCCATCACTCCCTTAGAACAGCTTAAACAGGAAAAGGAGGTCCAAGAAGGACGCCTTCAACGGCTAGAAGAACTTCAGAAATCGGGAGAGGTTGATAACGCAATTTACCAGCGGCTATCCAACGAATACCAAGGTAAGCTTACAGAAATCAATCAGCAACTTGATAATGAAATATCTCTAGCAAACCGTTGGCTAGCCCAACTTGAAAATCGCAAACAGCAGTTAGAGTTCGATAAAGAGACCCTTCAAATTCGTGCGCGAATTGACGAGGTTTCTAAGCGCGATGTAAATAAACAGCTTAAGGGCATAGATGATG
>JAEOUH010000046.1 GCA_016839365.1 Candidatus Hermodarchaeota archaeon | reverse complement strand
GCCGCTGTAGTACGCCCACATACAACCGGGGCTAGCTCCGCCAGCCAGTTCGCTGCGGTTCTAGCCTACGTTGAAGTCGCCGAGATTAATCCAAATCGACCAGCCCGAATCCGCCTCCTGGTCTAAACTTGCATTCTTTTCAAAGTCTGTTTGATAGGGAGAGTAGTTTTTAGGTAGTAAAGATTGGACCGAACCAATGATAAGAAAGTTCTTATTTACTCTTACTTGATGAACTCAGCGAACACTGCCTGGAAGGGATAATCATGTCAAAATCAGCGAAACTAACAAACGACGCAGCCAAATGGAAACAAAAAATCTATGATTGGCTAGCTGAGGAAGGTATGTTTCGCAAGGAAGTTGATGATCCCAAGGCCGGTTTCCATTTCGGCATTAACTACCCAGTCGGCTCCCCTTATCATATTGAAATAGTTAAACCCCGTGATATGAAAGATGGCGTTCTAATCGTCTCGATCTTACGCGTCGCCCCCTCCCACAAGACTGCTCTTTCGAAGCTTTCACCGGAGAAACGAAAGCCACTCACTCACGATCTTAAACTCCAGCTTCTGTCTCGACGGCCGGGCTTTTCGGTCAAGGAAAATGAGGGCGTCTGGGATGCTGTACAGTTTCAGGTTCGTTTACTTGATGACAATTTGTCCAAAACCACGCTCCTCGAAGCCATCGACGATGTGTTCCGAAGCATGCTTTTTGTCATCTGGACCTTTGGGCACCATTTTGGAATGCCAACTGAGCAACCACAGCAACCCGGATTTTACGCCTAACCTTTATTTTTCGGAAAGAAACGGGCTGACCTGAAATTTTAAGAGGTTAAACCCTGATTGTAGTGCAAGGAGGCTTCTCATGAAAACCTGTGATGCCTGTGGTTATGAAAACGAACGTGATGCAGAGTTTTGTGCTCGCTGCGGTGTCCACCTTGCTGGCAAAGCTGTAAAACCAAAAGCTCCTGCAGAAGACAAAGACTGCTACGGCTCCGAAGAGGATGAATGCTTCGGGCTTCCATATGGCGGAGCAATCTGTGGTCTATTCATTGGGATTATCATTATCCTCTGGGCAGTCGGAGCGCTTCTCGGATGGAATATCTGGGACTACTTCTGGCCCATTATCCTGGTCACTGTTGGAGTATTGATTGTTGCTGGTGCGGTTTATTCAATCCGCCGAAGACAAACCTCATGATCCACTAGCCATCTGACAAAGGGCAATCTGCCACCTTGCATCGTCTACATATGCGTTGATGCGACGAACGAGACATGACTATCCGTGTGAATATCCAATAGAGAGTGAGAATTAGCAGGTATCCGCTAACAACGAGGCTATTGGTCAATTGCACGACACTAGCGAGGAGCAGGAATGCCCCAAAGACGAATAATACATTCACTAGAATCCGAACCTCTCCACGCTCTACCGATACCAAACGATAAACTGAGTGTTGAATTAACCCTAATGTCACCAGCACAAACCCAATACCGAAAACAATATCGGGCAATATGAACCGAAAATTCATGAAGAAAAATAAAATAGTGCCAATTAATGCAAGCACAGCGCCTGTAACCAATCCTGTGCATCCAGCACATAAGACACGATTACGAATTTGTAGGACATGACCGTGATACTGGTCGCATGTGGGATGATGTCCTTCTTTTCGTATCTGAATAGTAGAATCTTTGGACAGCTCTCTACTCGCTGTTTTTACTACTGGAGGTTCCTTCGCTTTCGAACGACATGAGCAGTGTGACGGTGAAACTCCCGCAATGATACCCAGTATACAGATAACAGCAAAGCTGATGCCAATAAGCTGATTTTGCCAAGGAATACCGAGGGATGGAGTCGCTGTCAACACTAAAAATGGCAGCAAGCCTAATCCTACTAAGGATAACGCCAGAGAGATAAGCGTATAACTTGACCCTTGTCTACGTGCCGTCATAATCGTTTGAGTCCCTTCAACGTGCCTAGAAACCCTTTCCACATCATGTGCCGGTAGTAAGCACGCTTTACTTCATTAATCGATAATGTCCCACCAATCCGCCGTCGCCAACCGTAGAAGTTGCGGTACGTGGCGTAAAGCTCCTTTTGCACCTGTTCCCGAGTCAAATGCTCAGTGGGCATAATAGCATGAACCATATCAAATTGACTCCAACGCGGATCCGCCATCCACCCATTCTTCAGCGCCTCCTCATACAACGGAGTCCCGGGAAATGGCGTCATTGTCATGAACACCGCGATATCCGGGTCCACTTCATCAATCCACTCTCGAAACATCTCAATCGATTCGTATGATTCTTGACGGTGTCCAATAATTGCCGTTGTCTGCGAGAGGATGTCATTTTCCCGTAATAGGTCGATGGCGTTCTTCCCCATGGCCACATCAATGCCTTTGTGATACTGCACAAGTACCTCCTCATTGTGGCTCTCTAATCCTGTCATAATCCATTTGAGCCCGGTCTTTCGAAGCTTCGGAAGCAGCTCCTTCCCTGAAATGATCTCATCAGCACGAGTCTGAAAGAACCACATCAACTCTTCAGTAATTCCCCGATCAATCAGCTCATCACACAGTCTAGCCATCCACTCATCCAATTGAATGAAATCATCAACTAGCCACAGAAACCGACTCCCAAACTCTCGATACAAATACTCGAACTCATCTGCCACTCGTTCAGGGGATTTACGCCGACAGCGTCCCCAATATCGCCACTGCCCACAAAACGAACACGCATGCGCACACCCCCGACTCCCTTCCACCAACGCATAAGGCAAATCCTTGCCTGCTGGAAACCGATACTTCTCCATATGCTCTCGGACAAAATGATATCCTGGAAATGGGAGGCTATCTAAATTCTGAATCATCGACCGGTTTGGCGTATGGATCACCTGACCCTTCTTCCGAAAAGAGATCCCATCAATCCCCTGAAAACTTCTACTGGTATCTATTACGCGCACAAGTTCGAACAGGGTTTGCTCCCCTTCACCTCGAACAATGAAATCCAGTTGGGGGTATGTCTCTAACACTGTCTGAGCCAGTACCGAAAAATGCTGACCCCCTGCAATCGTCACAATATCTTCATCCACCTTCTTCGCAAGACTTGCCACGCGAAGGACAATATTGGCATTACACGTCGACACCGTACTGGGAGCTATAATATCTGGACCATACTCCCGAATCCGATGCTCGACCTCCTCCCACCCTGCTTGCTCTGCCTGACAATCCATCACTTGGATCTCAACACCAGGTAGGTTCGCTTCCACGTAAGCTGCTAAACATAGTAATCCCAAAGGTGGTGGCAAATATTCGCCCATCACAAACCATGGCTTCTTAGGAGGCTCAACAAACAGGATTCTCACAACAACACAAACCCTACGAATCGTGCATCCGCTATCCCAAATCAGAAAATAAAACCCTTTGGTCCAACCGCTATGCTAAGGAAAAGGGAAGACCGGGGTAATGGCAATCCAGGCCCCACAAAAAGGACACAATTGGAGGGGAGAGGGAATGGTTTCTAGGGGAGTAAGTGGTGCCTGAATATTTGCCACCCCGGTCCGAATTTTTGTTCCGGTCCCCAACAATTTAGTCCTAGTGGTTAGGTTAATAAAAACTTCTCTTTCACAGGTTTTTCGTTTTTAGAGAGATTGCGGGTTCCCCAAAGTCTTAAGAAGTTTAAGGTTGCTACTGCTGGGTGAGGTGTTTCTCGTGGTGTATTGCCAGAAATGCGGTACCGAAAACGCCGATGAGGCAGACTTCTGCAAAAAGTGCGGTACTCCTTTAGCTCCCTTAAAACGTCACTGGAGGGAGCGTGTCGGTACGCGAGCTGAAGAAGAGTGCTTCGGTGTTACCGGTGGAGGCGCCATCTTTGGAATCCTGTTCGGCATCGTCATTGTCGTTCTAGGATTAGCATTAGTCTACCAAATCCCCATTTGGTTTGTTATCGGCCCAATTGTTGCTATTGCTGTCGGAGTCATCCTCATACTCTTCGCGTTGAACGCGATACGACGAAAACGTCGTGTAAGGACGGAGGTTGCATAGTAGGAGGTAATTGTGTTGAGTAGAAGAAAGCGTGAAGATCCAGATGTTTTTGGCATAGTTACTTTTGGTTTCATCCTCATCCTACTGGCAGGGCTCATAGTTGCCATTCCAACGCTATTCCCGTCGATCATTAACTTCCTTTTCGATATGGTGTGGACCCAGGTAACTCCTGGGATTTGGTGGTGGGCACCAGCAACACCAGCAGCACATATCATTGTTTACAATGCGATGTATCTCTTCTTCCTTGGAACCATCATCATTAACATCATCGTACTAGTCCTTCGAGTAGTCTTTCGCGATTCATATCGACGCCAAATCGAATCAATCGGCGGTATCATTTCGAGTGCTGGTATTACCTGGGCTGCATACGCGTACAGCCTGAATTATCTCCCAGTCACGGCGTTTGCAACATTTTGCGGTTGGCTCATCGTCTTCATCGGTATCAATGTAATCGTCACCAGTATCGGTAATTGGCTGATCAGCAGTTATATGTAAAAAGAAGCTTCGACGAAGTAATGCCGACCACCGGGGTCGGCTTTCTCTCTTTTCAAAGAAGTGGACACACCTATTGAGAATGCCCAAATGGTATCCTGCTATCCACCATTCTTATCTTTCTTCATACTGGGTCCTAGCGGGGGTTTGGGTGGTTCTTCTTTTGCTAATTCTTCTTGGGCAATTTTGAGGGCTTCTTCGGAGATTTCTTCTGCTGTTTGGTGGGCGTAGTAGGTGTCATAGAGGGCCTTGTAGTGGCCTCTCATCGCAAGGAGCTCTTCATGAGTACCCTGTTCAATGATTCTACCATTTTCAAATACGAGTAGGCGTGAGGCGTTGGCAATTGTGGTTAGCCGATGGGCAATGACGATAGTGGTTCTGTTCGAAAACAGCTGTTCTTGGGCGGTCTGTACTAAGGATTCCGAGTAGGCGTCTAATCGGCTGGTAGCTTCATCTAAAATGAGAATTTTTGGATTTGCTAACATGGTCCGAGCAATGGAAATCATCTGAACTTGTCCGGCACTCAGGTTCTTCCCTCCCTCAGAGAGCTTAGTCTCATATCCTTGAGGAAGAACTTCTATGAATTCGTGTGCACCAATTAGCCGAGATAGTTCGAGGATCTCCTCGTTGGTGGCCTCAGGTCGTCCATACCGGATGTTTTCCATCACCGTGTCATCAAACAGATAGGGCTCTTGGGCAATCAGAGCCACATTCTCATGAAGCGATTCCAAGGTAATTGAGCGCAGATCTTGTTCACCAATCCGGATGCTCCCTTTCTCAGGGTCATAGAACCGGTTAATGAGGGCGGCAATCGTGGTCTTACCTGCTCCAGTATGCCCCACAATAGCGACCAACTCACCTGGGTAAACAGTGAAATTGACATCCTCCAATACCTCAGCTCCTTGAATATAGCTAAAAGTGACATTATCAAAGCTGATTCCATCGCTGCTTGCCTGCAGTGGAACGGCAGTCTCGGTGTCTTGGATTGATGGCTTAGCTTCGAGAATGTCAAGAACCCGATCCATCGATGCAAGGGAGGCTTGGAATTGGGTGGCCATCATACTCAGAGTAAGAAGGGGCCACAAGAATCGTTGAACAAGAATCACTCCCAGAAATACCTCTCCAAGGGTAAGGAGCGGTGTCGTACCAATCGCGAGGCTTCCTCCAACAAATAGCACAGCCGCTACCGCTGCAATGCCAGTTGCTCGGACCATGGGCTGCATGAGCGTCATGAGCATCATGAACTTGAACCCATACCGATATGATTCTTGGTTCAATTTACTCAGAGTCGCGGCGGTTTCATCTTCTCGATTAAAGGCCTTTGCAATGTGAATTCCGCTGAGATTTTCTGCAACTTGCCCGGAGACAAGGCCGATTGCCCTCTGCGAGGCAAGCATTGTGCGCTGTCCAACGGTACCAAAAAGCACAACAATAATGATAACAACCGGAACAACGACAAGTGAAGTAAGTGCGATTAACGGGTTTACCAACCACATGATCATAAAGGTAGCAACCAATAAGAGCATCTGACTAGCGAAATCGATTATAATCTGAATTCCGACAGCAAGATTATCCGTATCTGTTGTCACCCGTGATGTAATCTCCCCACTCTGTTTTGCGCGATAATAAGACAAATCAGTGTGAACAAGTTTTCTGTAAATATCTTGTTGCAGAGAACGAATGTAACCTGCTTGCGCCCCCGATAGTAGCCACGTATATGATGAACTCAAAAGCCAGCTAGCACCCCGTAAAACCACGTAGATTATTCCTAAGAACAAAATCGCACCCAAGGGGGCCCCTGGGACGAGGACGAGGTTAATTCCAGTCGCCAAGAATATGGGGTCGATTGCAGAAAATATGGTGGCAATGATGGCAAAGATTGTTGCAATTACAATGGTTTTTTTGAACCGTCCAAGATAACCGAATTGTGCAGCTAGGAGACGTCGGAGGGGTCGACTGCGTTTGAATTTCTCTCCAGCCAATGCAGTAGGTCCCCGGCGTATCGCCATTAGTTGCCAGCCTCCTTACCTGGTTTTTTCTGAGCGTAAGGCAAAGCACCGGGAAGTCGCTTGAAAATTCGCTGATAATGTTCGGAGTTTTCTATTAATGAGTCATGGGTTCCTGTTGCGATAATGACGCCCTTATCAATGATTATAATTAAGTCAGATTCAAGAAGGGTTCGAAGACGCTGAGTGACAGTAATGCTTGTTCGGTTTTTCATCACTTCGTCGAGGGCTTTTCGCAGTGAATATTCGGTTTGGGCATCAATTGCGCTCACCGAATCATCCAAAAGCAGAATTTTCGGATTTTGGACTAAGGTGCGTGCGATAGCTAAACGCTGACGTTGTCCCCCACTCAATGTCATCCCACGCTCGCCAATAATTGTGTCATACCCTTTGGGTAATTTCATGATGAATTCGTGTGCTTGCGCTTTTTGTGCTGCATCGAAGATTTCCTCTTCACACGCTTCAACACAACCGAATCCGATATTATCACGGACACTCATCCGAAACAGGAAGATATCTTGCTCAACAAGCCCGACTGCCGCACGTACGTCTCGCGTCAATACGTTACGAAGATCAATCCCTCCAACAAGAACGCGCCCCTCAGTGGGGTCGTAGAGCCGCAAAAGCAGTTTAAGAATTGTGCTCTTGCCTCCTCCGGGTCCTCCAATTAGTGCTACCCGAGAGCCACTTGGGATTGTGAGATTAACGTTTTTCAGAGCATAGGAATTGTTGTGACCGTTATCAGTGGCATATTGAAAACTGACGTTATCAAATACAATATCGCCCGTCCAATCGACCTCCGTCACTCCGAGTTCAGGTTCTTCAAGGGGGTCCTGCCAATTAAGCACCTTAATGATTCGTTGGGCGTTAACATGCCCACCCCGAATAACAAGTAGGAAGCGGGGGAGCATGAAACTAAACCCTTCAATGGCCGCAAACAGCCCAAGGGCAGAGACAAGCATACCAACAGACCAAGTCCCTACTAAGACCAGATACGCCCCGTATACAAAAGCAATCGTTGTTATGGCGATAAGAATCAAGGTTGGTAGGTAAAAAGCTCCAAGTTTCCCTTCACGCGCGGTTAGTTCCTCGTAGACTCCCGCGGCGTCATTGAACTTTTCTTGTTCTCGCTCTTCGGATCCAAAGGCTCGTACAACTTCGATGCCGCGGAATACCTCTTGGCTGATTGAAGTGATACTCTCGTTCTGCTCTGATCGTTTACGACGGACCGGTTCAATTTTCACAGCATACCGGTATGCCAAGTAGAGGTACAAGGGTGCACCAATCACTACAATGATACCCAGCCACACATCCATCAAGGCAAGGAAGATGGAGGCGATAATCAGTGTGCCAATCGCTGAAATGATGTTGCGTAGGGCAGGATTAAGCGAGAATCTTACCCAACGTACGTCCTGCATGGCGACCGCAAGTAGCTGATTGCTGTCTACTTGGTCATGGAAGGTCATACTATTATCTTGGATAAGTTCAAAGAACTCTTGACGTGCATCGCGTTCCCATCGTAAAGTAATGATGGCGAATGCGTAACCCGCAAGCAAGATAGTGAGGAAGAGGGTAAGGGCAATTCCCAGAATGGTCCACACCTGCATGATAAAGGCGAAGCCCAATCCTTCAGTGTCGAGGATGTTGATGGCATTTCCAATCAGGATGGCAGGAAGGGTTAGCAGATAAGAGGCAAAGAGAGCTAGAGCTGTAGCTACAATGGTGACACCTGGATATCGTCTTAAAGCCGCCAATTGGTAGCCAGTTGCGCTCTTGTATTTGACCTCAGCCACTCAGTTCAACACCCTTCATTTGGGATAACGATACAATCGGATACTCCGGTCAACAGAAAGTTCTTACTTTTAGAACCATCGCTTTTTCCGGAAATACGCTACTAATCCTACGCCGATACAGAGCATTGCGATCAACAAGATGGGGTAAGTGTAAGGGGCAGGCATATTCAGGCATATTAAGGAGGTTCATGCCATAAATGCCCACAATCAAAGTCAGAAGGATGAAAATGGTGGACCCGCTTTTGTCTAATCGCCGTTTACTGTGCTCCTGCATCATTTAAACCATCCTTAACTATGCTGTAACGTTACCCTAGCAAATTGAAAAAACTTGGGGCTGAATAAACTTGCCGACTAGCAATTCTAGTTCTTTAAAAAGCATCATGAGCCAAAGGCTGAAATAAACCCGGTTCACAAATGCATAATACCTCAGCCAAAGGAATTGATTAAGTGCTGGAACTACTGCAATGGCTATTGGCCACCATCGGGGCATCCGGATTTGAACCATCCATCCGCGAGGCCGGAGTTCTGAATCTCAGAATACCCTAACTACCTGACCAATTTCATCAAAGCCCGTGAAATCTATGCTACAAGCTACAGACCCCATCGGAATAATCATTGAAAATTTAATAGAATGGTTGCAATTTTGGAGCCCATTTCTCCTGAATATTATTGTAGTAATCTGCATTTGGATCATTCTCTTGATCATTTCATCCTTCATCACCCGATTTCTCAGAAAAAGAGCAGTGCACGGAGGCATGTCCGCTGATGCAATCAACGGGCTTATCCTCGGGATACGCCTCATTTTCATTTGGATTGCGATTGTCGTCTTGACCGCTTTTCTTCCTCCTCAGTTCTTACTTTGGGTAAGCTTGATAGTGGGAGACGCTTCCGTAATCATTGGTCTTGCAGTGGGTATTGCTATTAGTGCCGCAATGCGTAACTTCGTTGCTGGAATCTATGTGCTCTTTACGGATCCTTTTGATGTAGGTGATTATGTCCGCATTGGAGGAAACGAAGGCATCGTTCTTGAAGTAAGTATGAACTATACTAAACTACGACAAATCGATGGCTCTGTGACACTGATACCCAACAACACTGTTATGAGCTCCTCGGTGACGAACTTCAAATTTGACCGAAAACGGAGAAAAAAGAAAAAAATGGAGCCAGCAGAAGGGACCTCGATGCCTTCACGTATCTGGCAAAGCATTAGTAAAGTCATTGATCCTTCTGATCTTATCCAATACACCCTAGAACTGGAATTTCCCATTGAAGTGAAAGAAGAAGACTACGCAAAGTTCCTTAGTGACATATGTAAGAGATGGGAACAGAAATTTGGATTTGAACCTGTCTTTTCCTTGGTTTCAATCAGCTCCGTATCGCTTACCTATGCTATCACTATCTTCGTTGAAAATCCCCAGCTTCTGATAGAGCATCGGACCGATTTCATCGAAGACATCGCCCGTACGATTTATTAGTCCTCCCCCCATAATTTCTCAATCTGAGTTCGATGAGAATTGAGGAAGGGAAAAATCGTTAAGAAACGAATCCATAATAATTAGTGGGACGAGTACCTAGGTGGATCACCGATCATGTCCAAGGATGAGAACATCATATCGATAGGAATTCCTGCCATTGACACACTTTTAGGTGGAGGAATACGGCGAGGAACCACCTGCCTTTTGGAAGAATTACTCGGCGAATCCAGTGGGTTAACCGGAATTGTTGGAATGGATTTCATCTCTAGTGGTGTGCAACGTGGAGAAGGTGCAGTCCTGTTACTTTCCGAACACACCGTGAAAGAATTTCAAGACCTTCCAGGCAGTCATAAAATCCTGTCAACGGCTAAATCAGATCAGTTCATCTTCATGGACGCCCTCTCCTCAATGACCTACGGGGAACCCGCTCAAATCCCCATTGTTAGTGAGAATGGTATAATTCGCTGTTCCAACGTCCGGTACGCAGCCAAATTCTATGAAGAGTGGCGAATCACAGTGAGTCGGTTTGACCATCCGCTCATGTTCATTGATTCTTTAAGCGTCCTGTTACATGCCATGGAATCGGATAAAGTTGCGTGGCGCTTTTGGCTCAGTTTACTCCCACTAATTAGATCCCGCCAGCTTACGGTGGTGGCCTCCTTCTATCCTGAAATGCATTCTCCCGCTTTTGTTGAAAGCGTTGAACGGATTTGTGACTCTATCATTCAATTCACCAGTGAGCCCAAATCGAATGGTCAACCTATGCGTGTGATCCAAGTGATAAAGAACCGAGGATTCACCTTCGATGACCGAAGGCATAGCTACTCTTTGAAAGATAACGAATTTGAACTCTTGAAATAGCGAAGTCTCCCATTAACCCGTATCTTATGATTTTTCTTTCTACCATCATTACTCATCAAAAACCCTTTAGGTAGATGCTAGGCATAGAAGGGAAAACGCTAGATTAAGTTCTCATCTCTTCAATAGGAGGTCTCTGTATGGAGATAACACCCTTTACACGAACTGAGAAACTCATAGTTTTCTTTGCCTGTGCGCTTGGATGGGCCCATGACGCTATTGGCCTAACGCTCATCACAGCTCTCGCAGAACCAATTCAACTGTCATTCGGAGTACCAATTTCAGCACTGGGCTTTGTGATGTCTGCCCAATTCATCGCCACAGTTCCTGGTGCAATCATCTTTGGTATGTTAGCTGATAGAATGGGACGAAAGAACATCCTGCTCTTAACCATCGCCTGGGATGCGATTTTAACAGGATTATCTGCGTTTGCTCCTAATTTCATAGTCTTTGCAATATTACGAATCTTATCTGGACTTGGCGTTTCATGGGGGATTGCATTCGCTCTTCTGGGTGAAGTCTATGCTCCAAAACGACGAGCAACCTGGGGTGGCTTTGTCCACGCGATGTTCATCATCGGCTTTGTCGGTGTACTAATCACTACCCTACTTCTCGAACCAATCCTTCTTCCAATCTTTAGCGTTAATTGGTGGCGACCTGTGTTTCTAATTGCCCTTATTCCCCTGCCCTTCATTGCCATCCTCTATTTTGTCCTTCCCGAATCTAAACTATGGCTCAAATACCATGAACTTGAATCTTCAGAATCGATTCCAATGGTGGACCAGATTAAGAAGCTGGTCAGTTCGGGCTATCTCAAGCTCATATTAATCTGCATTCTCCTCTTTTGGGCTGCAGAATTCGTCTATCATGCCTATGTCGATTTGGGAGTGTACTTCATCAATGTTGAACTTGGATTCGGTAACACACTAGCATTACTAATCTTCCTTCTGATAGCCACAATATTGTTCTTCGTCTTTCCTCTGGTAGGTTATATTGGCGATAGGATTGGACGACGAAAAGGCTTCATGGTACCAACGTTCTTCGGGCTTATTGGCTCAGTGATATTCGCCATAGCGATGTTTATTCTGATCAACCCCTTCGTAGCCGTCGGAGGGCTATTTATCTTGGCACTGGGATTCAGTTCTCATGGACTTTTTGGAGTGTGGACTAGCGAAATCTTTCCAACAAGTTCTCGAGCCGCGGCTGCTTCGTTCATCTTCAGCACGGCACGTGCCTTTGCACTGGGAGCTGTAATCGTTGGAATTCTAGTGGACTTCTTCGGTTGGCCGATGGCACAAGCTATGATGCTGGGAAGCTTTGGGTTTGTCCTAATGCTGATCCTGCCATGGCTTTTACCCGAGACCAAGGGCAAAGAATTAGAACCAATATAGCATGCCTATATGGTGCATAGGTGAGGTTGTCAATGCCTCAAACTGATAGTGGTAAAGCAGTAGTTGGAGTTCTAAAAGCTGAAGGCATTACCCATGTCTTCTCCCTCCCAGGCGGAGAAATCCTTCCCATATATGATGCCCTTGAAGCCGAAGGGATTCAAATCATTACGACACGTCACGAACAGGCTGCAGGTAACGCCGCTGATGGATGGGCTCGAGTTACACGGACTCCAGGCGTTTGCCTTCTTCCAATGGGACCTGGAATCGTCAATGCTGTCCCCGCGCTTGCACAGGCTTATCAGATGGGCAGCCCAGTCGTCGCCATTACTTCGAGTATTTCTCATAAGTTAGTAGAAATGGATGCCTTTGAAGACTTAGACTTGAAGGCTCTTGTATCATCCGTTACCAAATGGACACGGCGATGCGTGTTTCCTCACCGCATCAGCGAATACCTGCAAAAAGCTTTCAAAGCTTCGCTAACTGGACGAATGGCGCCAGTACTCTTAGATATCCCCAAAGATATCATCGCCGCTCCCAGCGAAGAAGCTGAACAACGCTTCCTGAAACCTACCCAATACCGCCCGATGGGGCGCCTCCTTGGTGACCCAATATTGGTCAAAAAGGCAGTTATATTGCTTCTAAAAGCCGAACGTCCAGTCATCATTGCAGGAAGCGGTGTATACTGGTCACGAGCATGCAAGGAACTTGTGAAATTCGCCGAATACCTCGGGATTCCCGTCGCCGCAGAGTATTTGGCAACCGGGTGTTTTCCTCAAAACCACCCCCTCTCAATCGGAAATGCTATTGCTAATCCTTTCACACGACAAGCAGACATGATTTTGGTTGTAGGTGCACGACTTGACGAATTCCTTGGATTTGGGCGTGATCCAAGCTTCTACTCGGAGGATACACACTTCATTCACGTTGATATTGAACCTGATGCAATCGCTAAGAATCGGCCAGTTTCTGTGGGGATTCTTGGTGATGCTAAAGCAGTATTGATGCAAATGCTTCAAACAGCAAAGGAATTGACAAAAAAGCGCAAAGCCAGTAATTTTGCAAAACAATCACGGGTAGCCTGGGAGCAGCTTTTCGAAGTACTTGAAAAAGACGCGGATTCTGATGAAGTGCCAATTAAACCACAGCGTTTGATGAAGGAAATCCGAGAATTCGCCTCATCGAATAGCCTGTTCGTGTTAGACGGGGGTGATACAACTGCATGGGCTTATCTTTACCTTCGTGCCAACCATCCGGGACAAATCATTGGATCACAAGGACCTCTCGGACACCTAGGTGCTGGATTGCCAATTAGTCTGGCTGCTAAGCTTGCACGTCCTGAAACCCCTGTGTATCTCATTTCAGGGGATGGTAGTTTCATGTTCAATGTCAGTGAATTAGACACTGCTGTACGGCATAACATCCCTGTTGTCGCTATAGTCAACAATGATTGTGCCTGGGGACTCGTTTACCACACCCGTCTACTCAAAACTCGCTCAGAAGAACGGGCTTCCTGTGGCACTCTACTAAACGAACGCGCCCGCTTAGACAAGCTTGCTGAAGGATTGGGAGCTCGAGGCGAACTGGTTACAAAACCGGACGAAATCCGACCTGCACTCAAACGAGCTACGGAATCAGGTCAACCTTATGTGCTTGATGTCCGTGTCTCTCGAAAATACATGACACTACTATCCCAAATTTTCTCCACTAAACGGGACTATTAAACACTACTTATGCACCGTCGCTAATCCTACCTTTTGGAGTAATACTAAGAGCTCTTCTGCTCGTTTACGCCGTAGGTCTTCAGGAGTCTGATCAGGATATTCGTAAATGCCCTTGCCAGTCCTGATTCCTAAATTTCCTTTGAGAACGGTGTTTTCTAGCCATTGAGGTAATTTGTATCCTTCATCATTGAGTGCCCAAGCCAGATATTTGGCCGCAAGAACCACAACATCGAGCCCGATATAGTCAAGGTTCCCAAAAGGTCCATATTGTAGGAATACTGGTCCAAGATGCTCTTTCCAAGCCCTGTCGATTTCAATATGAGTAGCCACGTCCTCTTCAATGAGGTTAGCTGCCTCCTTTAGAACAGCCCCTGCCAATCGGTTGACAACAAACCCAGGCGTATCATTGCAGATAATTGTACGTTTGCCACATTCTTCTTCTAAAAAGGTCTTGATCTGATTTACTACTGCGTCAGAGGTTTTCGGGGCACGAATGATTTCAACCAGAGGAAGGATAAAGGGTGGATTCATCCAATGTGTACCCACTAGGCGCTGGGGCATTTCCAGCACTTTTGCAATATCTCCAGCCCGAATCACTGATGTAGTTGAAGTCAGAATCGCCTTCTTCGAGCATGCTTTTTCAGCCTTTGTGAATACTTCCTGTTTGAGATCCAATCGTTCGGGTACTGCTTCAACAATCAAGTCAGCCTTCGATACCGCCTTATTAAAATCTGGTTCTATATGAATTCGCGATAAAGTGAAGGGAATAGTTTCCCTGGCAATAGCACTGTGGGCCATCAGCTGAAGCAGGTTAGCGTTAATATGATCTTTTGCATGGCTGAGCGCATCAGCATCTATGTCGTATAGTTCAACATCGCATCCAGCTTGAGCAAATACTTGGGCGATTCCGTGGCCCATCGCTCCTGCACCAAGAACCGTGGTTCGTGATATCTTACTCATGTATTCCAACTCCACTAAAATCTCGAATAAATTTCCTTTCTTGCTTGTACATATTCGATGAAATGTTTTACAATCTCTGGTATCGAGTCAAATTGCAGCTTCCATCCTAAATCTTCGATGTCACGATACAGGGTTTCTTTGCCCTGCTGCACTAGAAGGGTGGTAAGAAATGACCAAGTCTGAGCTACCCTTTCGGCATTTGGGTCCAACTGAAACATCACTTGCGCCTCGGGAATAATAGTCTTCACCTCAGCAATGAGATCCTTAATCGGAATTGGTACTCCTCCCGCAATGTAAACGCGGCGTGAGAGCTTGGGCGCCTTCCATAGGGCCATTAGAAAATCAGCTGCATCTTCAACGTAAATGATTGGTAGAATAGTTGTGTCAGGAATGTCGATAACGCCAGTTTTTCCAAGGGCGGCGCTTTCGATGAAGTTAGAGTATGTTACTGTGGCTCCTGCGCCACGGCGCCCGGGACCGATGACCACTGCAAATCGTACTCCCCTGAAATCGAATCCATGCCGCAGATGGTAGTAGTTACCTAACATTTCTCCAAAGGCTTTGCTTACACCGTAAAAGCTCCCAGGGTCGCGATAACTCGTCTCGTGAAAGGGAAATGGAGTGTTTGCTCCGAACACCGCTAGGCTACTAAGAAATATGAAGCGTTGCACGCCAAAAGCACGTGCTGCCTCCAACACGTTATAGATTCCCGATACGTTGCAGGAAAAAGCCGTGTCGCAATCCCGTTCCGCTTCAACGGAAAGGGCCGCTGCAGTGTGGAAGATGTGTTGGATGTCATACTCTTTTAGGGTAGTGAGGATGCTATCTAAATCTGCCACATCCCCTTTTACAACTGTTACCTGATCTGCAATACCCTCAATTCGGGCTAGATTCGGTCTAGCCTCGAATAATATTACCCGGTAACCGTCTGCCACCAGGCGTTTAGCCAGATGGGATCCTATGAACCCAGTTCCACCGGTTACTAACACAGGTTGATCAGGAGTTGGTTGGGCAGTCAAACGATAACACCCTTCCTCACCTCAACTTTCCCCCTATATAAATAATCAAAGGCACTCATAACGTGAGCGGTCTTTTGAAAACGGCTAAGATTTATTAATTACCGATTTAAGCCCAAAGACCTAGGAGGATACTCTGTTTCATGTCAACAGAAGAAGAATTGATTAAATGTGAATGGGACGCAATTAATCGTCTTCTTGGCGGCGGCTTAAGACGCGGAAGCACATGCCTCGTTGAAGAGCTGAGAGGTGAATCTCGAGGAATATCCGGGCTTTTAGGTGTCTCGTTTCTTTATGAGGGCATAAAACATGGAGAAGGTGCCATTATCCTCCTCTCAGAACATACTGTTGGAGAGTACGATCTTCTTCCACCCGTTGAAACTCTCTATGCAAAAGCGAAACCAAATCAAATATTATTAATGGACGGGTTATCATCCCTTGCCTATGGTGTGCCATCGCTTCCACCTAAAGAAGGTGTGATTCGATGTTCTAACGTCCGATACGCAGCGAAATTCTATGAAGAATTACGAACAACTGTCAAGCGCTTCGACATTGCTCGAATGTATATTGATTCGTTAAGCGTTCTACTCCATTCCATGGAGTCAGATCGTGCTGCGTGGCAGTTCTGGTTAGCACTTTTACCATTAATCCAGCATCGAAAACTAACCGTAATTGCTACACTCTATCCCGAAATGCATACCCCTCAGTTCACAGAAAGCATTGAAAGATTAAGCGATAGTATCATCCGGTTCACAGCACTACCTGCTCCGCCAGATGAAATACCCATCCGCCAGATTCAAATCGTCAAAAATCGTGGCTTTTCATTCGATGAACAAGTCCACACATACGAACGCAAAGGGTTCGAATACTATATCAAAGACTAACAACATCCACACCAGCAATCCACTATGCCCGTGTTGCCCCCCTAATGTCTGCAAAACCATCATTCTTTGATTTACATTTGCACACTGAATTTAGCCCCGATTCCACTATTTCTTTAGAAGCCTATGCGCAATTGGCTGAGAAGTTAGAAATTCATGTAGGGTTCCTAGATCATTTCGAATTGGCTTTTGTTAATCGTCCACACCATCTCAATTATGAGACTTTACCTCGTCTCCTTGACGCTTTTGACCGAACCAAGGCTACCTATCCGAATGTGTCATTGGGATTAGAGGTAGATTACTATTCAAATAATGCATCTGGTGTTGCAGAATTTTGTGATGACATTCGAACCGACTTCAACTATCTTATAGGTACAGTGCATGTTATTGATGGTCTAGCTGTTACAACCCTCGAAGAGTTGAATGTTCTTGTATCACGAATCGGATTACCCCCGATTATTGAACGGTATTTCGATGAGGTTGAAGGTGCAATTCAATCAAAGCTATTTGACGGAATCGCCCACATCGATGGTGTTATGCGGTTTATACCATTATTTCCTGCTAATCCAACAGTCAATGAAATCTGGCAACGACGAACCCTTGAACTTGGCAAATTAAGTCAACGAACAGGCATCCTAATCGAAGTTAATCTACGCGGATTGAATCATCCATGGGGAAAAATGCACCCATCACAATCACTAATTAAAGAATTAGTTCAGGCTGGTGCTCACTTCTACGTTGGCTCGGATAGCCACTCCCTTAGTGATTTTGAAGAAGCTGCACCCAAACTTAGGCAAGTGCATCAGTTCCTACGAGAATGGGGGGGATTTGGGCTCCCAGGATCATTAAGGGAATTATTAGAAGGTTAGGAAGATTTCAAGGAGGATGATTGCTGCTGCGGTTCCAAGACCTGCCGCAAGGGTCTGTAGTCCATAAAGCCACTGGTTCTGTTCAGACACTCGACCCAGGAAAATCCCTAACAGGAATAGAAGGATGAATCCTGTGGCCACTGACACAATCACTCCAATGCCCCAGATGGTTGGATTGAAGAGCACAAAGAAGAAGGGAACTAGCAGCATTAGACCTGTGATAAAAGGGGCAAATCCATCGACAATCGAAGAGATTATGATGGCGAATCGCGACGCCCTTTTGTATATCGTCGAATCCAGGTTCCGAAGCAATGCGTTTTCCATTTCGCGCAATTCACGCTCGCGTTCCGCTTTCTCTGCAAGATATGTCCCAGCAAGCCCTGAAAACATCATAGCTAGACAAGCACCAATACCCGCTGCCACCACTGCTCGGGCATCAAAATGTGAGGCAAAATGGGAAGCGAGGACAATTCCCAGGATGGTAAGGGTGCCATCAAAAGCGTTCATAGCGAAGTAACGTCGAGCAATTGGTCCCACTTTCGAAATTCGAGCTAATTGCTCCATTTCATCAATTTTTGACATGACAGTAACCGACTTCCGTCATATCTTGTTAAATATAATCCCCCTAAAACCTTACGACATTTCAGAACCAAACACTCAATCCCGTAAAAAGGTGAAAGGGCTTCCGTTCGATAGACTTTTGTTGATGGTCTGATGAAGAACTCACAACGCATATCAGGAGCAACATTAATGGAAACCAAAACACGCAAAATCCTCTTTGGGAAGGGAGACTTAGAAGGCCACCGATTCCACCTCCGAAAGGACCCCAAAGGTGGAACTATCGTCATCGATGCATCTAGACTGCTCTTTCTGAATGAAAGTGGATACGATTATGCAATTGCAGCAGTTGAAGGGCATTCTGAGGATGAAGTCATCGAATTCATTCGCAAGAAATATCGCGGGGCTAAACCGGACACGATTCGGGCAGACTACAGCGAATTGAAAGAAAAGATCCTTTCTTTCATCGCTCAACCTGACGTATCTCCCATCGAAACTTTCGACTTTGGTGAGGTGGAACCCTTTTCACACGCACCACCTGCACCTTATCGCGTCGACTTGGCACTCACCTATCGCTGCAACAATGCCTGCTCTCACTGCTACGTTCCTCCTGAGCGACGAAGCTGGGATGCAACCCGCGAAATGGAAACGGCGAAATGGAAGAAAGTCCTTGATACCCTTTTGGACCAGGCTATTCCCCATGTGACCTTTACTGGGGGTGAACCCACGCTTCGAAATGATTTAGTCGATCTGGTACAATATGCAGAAGATATCGGCATCATCGCCGGTCTAGTCACAAATGGACGTCGATTAACAAAAACTCTGGTTAATGATTTGGTCAAGGCAGGATTAGATTATGTTCAGATTACGTTCGAGTCACATCTTCCCGAAATCCATGATCAAATGGTTGGAGTAAAGGGTGCCTGGAAAGACACTCTTGCAGGACTCAAACGCTTTATTGACACTGACATCTATACCTTGACTAATACCACCTTGACCCAGCTAAATCGTTCCACAATCACAGAAACCGTCACCTTCCTTGCGAAGTTAGGGCAGAAGCAATTTGCCATGAACGGGCTCATATATTCGGGAAGTGGAAAAGCTGTAGCAGATGATCTTGCTATTCCCGAAGAGGACCTTGACGAGATCATCACCGACATCTTGGCGGAAGCCGCTGAGCACGACATTCGCCTGATCTGGTACAGTCCTACAATGTACTGCCACTTTGATCCAACTGAATACGGGCTAGGTCCACGGCGATGTAGTGCAGCTTATTCGAGCCTTGCAATAGAACCCAACGGCGCTGTCCTCCCCTGCCAAAGCTACTTTGAACCCTTAGGGAACATCCTAACCGATTCTTGGGATGCCATTTGGAATCACACCACAGCGAAGGCTCTTCGAGGACACACCAATCTTGCCGACAAATGCTTGTCGTGTGACCTCCTCAAAGCCTGCGGTGGTGGGTGCCCACTCTTCACCGAATATAAAGAGGTTTGCTGCCATCACAACGTTGGTGGCTGAATCCAAATGCCATAAATTCCCCCTCGACAAAAAGCGGGAGGCACAGAATGTGCAACCCTATACCCCCCAATACCTTCACGACCAGGCTAAACGCACCGCACCAACTCGCTACTTTTTTTACCAACAAACAGTTTGGCACGATGCTCCCATATGTTTGGACATCGGTTGCGGAGCAGGTGCTATTACACCGGAAATGACGCAAAAGATACCTCAAAGCACAGCCGTAGGTTTCGATATCGACCACGAACTAGTGACACAAGGAGCCCATGATTCGCAAAATAACCATGCACTACATTTCCTACTTGCCGATGCCACATCTCTTCCCCTCCGAGCTGGCATAATAGATTTTGCTCTCGACCACTTCACTTTGCTCTGGATACCTAATAGAATGCAAGCCCTTAAAGAAATCACGGAAACCCTTCACTCTCATGGAATTCTAGCATGTATTGAACCTGATTACGCTGGAAGAATAGAGCTCTTTAATAAAACCACAATTCTGTCTCCCAAACCCCCATTTCCGATTGTCACTGCACTAATTCGACTTGGCGCAGACCCCTTTACCGGAGGTCACCTCCCAAGAGAATTGAGGCAGCTACCGTTCGATCAAATCCAGTATGGAATCCTCTCTTGGACATATGACGCTGAAGCTATGAAAACGGAGATTCAATCTGAGGCCCAATTACTTCAAGAAAAAGGGCTAGAGTGGAACCTGCCAGCGGTCATTTATACTCCGATATTTTGGATATATGCAAGGAAATTTCATAAAGAGTGAATGTAATTTTAAACCTAAAAAGAAGAGGGAGAAGGGAAGCCCATGGATCAGGTTCCCTCCTTTATTCCTAAGGGAATATTGCTAGCAAAAGCAATATCAAGATTCCAATGATGAGGCCAAGAATGATTAAAATGATGATCATGAAGATGACGTAGAGTATCCCTACTGCTAAAGCGCCGAGAAATCCTGTGTCAAAGAAGTGCATGATAAGTACGATGTATATTATGAGCACAATGATTAGCGGAACAAGAAGCGCTATGATAAAGCCTGTAAATCCTAGAGGAAGAAGCAATGGAGTTACAAATGTTACCATAACCCAGTTTAGGCCCCGAGTAATGAGAGCTCCAAGTAGTGAAATTATCAGTGCATCTGTGAATTTGGCATTGTACCCAGACACAACTTTTCCTGCTAGCCAAAGGATTAGTGAACCAAAGAGCCAAAGGATAAGGAAGATAATCACTTCAACGATCAATTCTACTAATTGCATAAATTCGACTCACCAATTTTAGTGGGTATACTGTGATATTCGCTTCTACCATTTATAGTTTAGTTGTAATTTGATTTGAGAAACAAATTAACCTGGAAGGGGAACAAAGAAAAGATACTCAATCGCCGTTCGAAATGCGATGATCGTAAACACTATGCTGATGAAGAGCATAACCAATGCAATGCTGCTGAAAAGCCCTAAATCATAGTACCTAAGGAGTAAACCTAGGAGTACTACTGATGAAAGGATTAGGGCAACCCAATCAGAAAAGGCCGGGTTGATAAAGTAGAAAATATCCGCACATATTTCATATACAATTGATATGATTAGGGCTCCGAGTAAAGCTGCTTTTGGAGTCATTTTTTGGTCGGTAACGATACGGCTCGCAAAGTATAAGGCGACAAATAATGCTCCGACTCTTAAAATGAACAATAGAGCGAATAGTCCGATAAGTAGTAACAATATCTCAATTTGCAATACACTGGTCACCGATTTTTTCTGATTATACCCGCCTTTAGTTGTTGTATCCCATAAAGCTTTGGCAAAGAAAATTGATGTTTTATATAGAGGACGTGGTACTCGGTCTAGTTAACTTATCAGAGTGTGGGGGTTATGTTTAAAGGCGTAAATCTGGCTTCCTTGAGTCATACAGTAGGGCGATGGTGCTATGCCACATTTTCTAGATTTATTCCTCCACGAGATACAGGAAAATAGAGATACGCTTCGTCGTCGGCTCACTGGTGAAGAATCCACGAGCTTAGATGGACTTCTAAAGAATGTTTTTCAGAAAGAATGGCACGACCTTCCTGCCGAAACGAAACCAGATATCCAAGTCATTGCAGTGGATAGTGGTCGATCAACCCAAGAGTATGCACCCGGCTCCTTCATGTATATTTGCCGGGCAAGCGCCATTACCTCATGGGGCACCACACACCGGCAGATTTCATCGAACGTTCACATGATTTCTTCTCCCCGAGAACAACTCATCGACCTAGCCAGCATACGATCAGAACACATCGAACATAAGGTAGCTCTCGAAGCCGTACGAGAGGCATCTGAGGTAGACATGCTGCTTATAGACGGCTCGTTATATGGTCGCATCACCCACGTCCCTATTGGATTCAACTATCCAGGAGAACGCGATCTTTACTTGCGTTATTTGGAGACTTTTATGCAACTCCTTGAAGAATGCCGTAAACGCAAGATCCTGCTGCTGGGCATTAGCAAAGACTCTGTAGCGCGCCACATGACGAGGCTCCTTCTTGATTCACTCAAGACTGAAATTCTCACAGACCTCAGCCCGGCACTTTCAAACCACGAGTTAGATCAACTAACGCAATTACTGGATACCGAGAAGAAACAGTCTCTTTCTGCTCGAAGCATCCTCAAAGCCCTACCAATTAGCAGTGACCAATATGACCTGGTTTGGGACTTGTTATCTGAGCTGCGACGACCCAGACCCGACTTCTCTCTTATTCATGCGTGGACAGAAACCGCTGGCTATACAACTCCAATCGAACCTTACCCAGCTGTTCCTCTCTTCAAATATGAGTCCAAGGATCCTGCGGCTTACGTTCGACGACGCTTTGCGAGCGCCTACAACGACTATGAACGAGAAGAAGATTTCGAAAAATGGGCAATCCCAGTTATGAAAGAATTCTTCCAGATTCCCACATTCGTAACATTTTGCACGAAACTGAGATACAATGATACCCCACTCCGAATTGACATGCCCGCCTTCAATATTGGACTCCCAACACGATTATCACAAATAAACTCCTCACGCCTGCTTGATCCCCCACCTTCCCGCGTCACTGATGTATTAGGTAACCTACAGGGTCAATATGGCGGATTAGAGTTGTATAATGTCTATCTGGTCAAAGCAGACCAACAAGCCCGCCTTCCCATGCAGGATGTGAGAACATTATATGAACCCCTAATAGAGAAAGAGTTGAAAATCCCCTTAACACCCAAGCGTCGAGACAGGAGGATTCGCCTTGCCAAAATCTGAGAATGACCCAGTAGGCTTTATTGTTGAGGAAGCCAAGGCTACCGACTTCTACTTTGCCAGTGATCGGAAAAGGTATCCACCGAAATTCGAGTATCTAACGGTGGAATCTGAAGAACTAGTCGATGGAGTGCTTCAAAAAGTTCAAGTGCTGGCACAGGTCGAACGTATTATCTCCCAAAGCCTTGCCTTACGCCGTGATTTGGATATCGAAGCTATCACTCGCATCAAAGAAGCGCGAATTGATGACATAAAAACATGGGGTGTAGCCCGTATACTTGGTTACCTCGTACCTACAAAGGAAGGCCATCCGCCACGTATCCTTCTTCCAAGGAGGGCAGTTACACCAGGAAACCCAATTTACATCGCATCAGACCACCTCTTAAGCCAGTTTTACGCCTATCCCCCTGAGGCGAGTCTTTACATTGGTAACCTCATTTCACGCCCCAAAATCCCAGTCAACATTAGAATTAACGGCTTTCGCCGACATGTTGCGATTTTAGCCCAAACTGGAGCTGGGAAAAGCTATCTCACTGGTGTTCTTATTGAGGAATTAATGGAAAAAGGCGCAACCGTCGTTATCATCGATCCCCATGCTGACTATGTTTTTCTGAGTCAGACGGAGAAGGGTGGAAAACACGGATTTTCTGATTATGTCACTGTGTTTCAAAACCCTGAAAGCACCGGTCGTTATAGCAAGAAAGATATCGGACAGGTCGAAGAATACACTGTCCAGTTGGCTGATTTGGACTTCGATGAACTCTGCAGCATCTGTAGAATAGGAACGGGTTTTACAAACATTCGTTCGGGTTTAGAGACTGCCCTAAATCGACTCAAGGAACGAAGAGTCGTCTATCTTAGGGAAGATATCGTGAAAGAATTAACCGCAGTGGCAGATGATGAGGAGATCGACAGAGAAATTCGCACTGGTGCACGTAATGCAATCAAATATATTCAAAGCCTCCGACGACTTCGCGTTTTCTCAAGAAGTGGAGTTCCCCTAACTAAGATCATCAAGCCTTACCACGCAGCGATTATGGATTTATCTGGACTAAGTAACGTAAGCATCGACTATATTGTCAGCAGACTCTTGCGCGATGTCTTCGAGGCTGTAAGCACAGACGAGTTCAACTATCCCGTTTTTGTTGTAGTGGAGGAAGCTCATAATTTTGTTCCGCCAAAAGACTTCACATACTCCGCTAATATTATCCGACGGATTGCTCAAGAAGGCCGTAAGTTTGGAGTCTTTTTGATTCTAATTAGTCAACGCCCAGGTCGAATCCATCCTGACAGCCTCAGCCAATGCAATAGTCAAATAGTACTTAAGATTACAAATCCTCAGGATCAAACTGCTATCGAACAATCCTCAGAGCGCTTGAGTGCTGACCTCATTAATGACCTTCCTGGTCTGAACGTTGGTGAAGCAGTAGTTGTTGGTGACATTACCCGAACCCCTGTGATGGTGAAAATCCGTTCCCGGATGACAAAAGAAGGCGGAGCAGATATTGATGTGGTTGACCGCCTTAAAAAAGCACGAAAAGCTGTTGGGATTGATCAAAAGCTTATGAAACAACGCAAAGAAGAGAAGAAACTCGACGGATCCTTCTCCGAGGTCTGAATATCTGTGTCAATCAAAATCCTGCATACCTCAGATTCTCATTTGGATGTTCCTGCGGTCAAATTCCAGGCCAGACGCTACGAACGCAAGAAGGACTTTCTCAATGC
>JAEOUH010000008.1 GCA_016839365.1 Candidatus Hermodarchaeota archaeon | reverse complement strand
TCGGCAGCAACATCCCCCGCGAGGATCGGAATGAACCCCTGCCGTAAGAATTCTTGCATGGACTGAAGATCCATATGAGAAATGCGTCCTTCAAGTGTGACAATGATGGAAGAGGAGCGAATAGGAATTACTGGTTGTTCAATTTCGAGAAAGGCACTATGAATAAGATGCCCCAGATTTGTCATTTCAAGAGCGGTTTCGGTCACACCTATTTTCTTTTTACGAGATCGTCCTCCTCGATGAATCTCATACTCTTTTGCGGGAAAATGACCATAAGAGCCACCACCATGCACGACGACCACTGGATGTGATTTCACTGCTGAAATCTCTTTAGCTAGCAACCTAATCGTGTCAAGGCGAGGAGTCGATCGTTTGGATTTATCAGAAATAATACTGCCACCCAATTTGATGATAACCGGTGGGTTGAAGTTCTGACGTTGAGATTGACGCCATTTGGGCCGCCAGTTCCGTAGCCTTTTCTCCCAATTCTTCCAACCAGTTTTCACGTGCCTCTCACGTTGTTTATGATCCTCTTGAACCCATTCAAGTTGTCGAAAGAATCGTTCTTTCCCACTAACCCTTGGAATATCATTGAGTCCAAGTCGCTCCAGTGTAGACACAAAATTCGCTTCAACCAATTCCTGCAGTTGACCTTCGATTTTTTTGGGAATCACCTCATAACCTCGACTCTGAAGTCCATCACGAACCCCATCAAGAACTGCTCCTCGACAGACTTCAATTGGTTCTTCCTTTGGAACTTGTAGACATTCAAGGGCTTCTAGGACTAGTTCTAAACCTCGGGTCAAAAACGTTTTTTGTGAAAAATTCTGTTCTTGAAAGTTAATGACCTCAATCTCCTTTGCTATATATTCGCTAGTTTCTACCCGGTAGATACCAATAATTACACCACCAATGGGGTCACCCCATCCAGCATCATCGATCTGTATAGTCACTGTTGACGCTCCTGCATGGCACTACGAGCTTTTCAGCTTAAATATATCGCAACCATAAATCCGGGAATAACCACGTGTGTTTTTGCGCGAATAATTGAGGTTGACTCTGATTTTTTTTTATATCTTCCGGATTAGAACCGCGTAAAATACCGACATTAAGCGAGGAAAAGCCATTTAGGCAACTTCAAGATTTTGATATTTCGTATTAACACCCTTTAAATTTCTAATCTAGACGAATAGAAAAGCAAGGCGAGAAAAGCGAGCGACTCCCCATGTCAATGAATGAGCATACGTTCAAA
This sequence comes from Candidatus Hermodarchaeota archaeon, assembly GCA_016839365.1. Classification (GTDB taxonomy): domain Archaea; phylum Asgardarchaeota; class Hermodarchaeia; order Hermodarchaeales; family Hermodarchaeaceae; genus Hermodarchaeum. Next base: position 56,670 of record JAEOUH010000008.1, on the reverse strand, counting down.
TTAGTAATCATTGGGGACCCAATGGTCGGTAAGACCAGCATCATTACTCGATTCATTGACAAGACATTCGACCATGATTATAAGATGTCCATTGGTACTCAACTCAACTGCTCAGAGATCGTCGTTGGTGACGTGCTTATTCGCCTGATAATCTGGGACCTTGCGGGTCAACCGCGGTTTGAGAGTGTGCGAAAACTCTATTTCTTGGGCAGTGATGCTGTCATCGTCACTTTTGATTTAACCCGAGCAGAAACCTTTGATAATGTTGAAGGATGGTTACAAGCCTTCCGTCAAGCTGTGCCTGATGAAACGCCGAGTGTGCTCGTGGGAAATAAAGTCGACTTGGCATCGAAGCGAGTGATTTCAATGGCTGAAGCCTACCAACGCCACATTAATCTTGAATTTGATAACTACTTTGAAACTTCAGCCCGATCAGGTGAGAATGTAGGAGAGCTCTTCGATCAGGTGACGCGGTTGCTAATTTACAATCGGCTAGCGGAGTTACGGGAGAAACTGCATCCATTCATTTATTCTTCTTTTGCTTCATAGAGATTTGATTCTAATTTCGTATTTTTCTGCAACCTTTGAAGCATCTTTGTCGTAGTCGATTAAAAGCAAGTCTGTTTCAGGGAACTGTTCAGTGCAGTCGAGTCCTTTGAGTTTGGCTTCTTTGTCGTGGTGGATCCGATTGAAATCAAACCCCATCAGGGTCTTAGCTTGGGCGTTCGTAAAGGGAACATCCCATAGTTCAATGGATGTATCGTGGAAAATAGCATCAGTGAGGGTGACCTTCTGAAGTGATGTGGTGAAATATCCCTCTTCGGAAGAGACGGGAATTGGACGACCCCATTCCTGTAATTCATCAGTTATTGCAAGGAGAAAGAGGAGGGGATATTCCTCGAAGGGTAGTGGACATAATTTCTCGATGTTATCATGCAGGGCAATCGCTCGAGCGGCTTCAATGAGGGGTCGGTTTTCTGGCTGCTCATTTGAAATTTCTTCTGGTGATCCTAGGGTTCGAAGTAAAGCAACAGCAGCAACAACGCCATGATCGATTTGGGTAGAAGTTGGTTTGTATTCAACATGTTCTTTGCTCTGTGCTAAATACTGAAAACCATCATGAGTGTCTGGAGTAACTCCAAGGCCGTTCGTGATTATTTTTTGCCAAGATTTGGGATAGCCTTCACAGAGGATTTTCAAATAATCTGTATTCCCCAAATCTGGATGATTCACATTGATTCCTAGGGGGAAAAATTCCATACCCAAAGATGAATAGCAGCGAGTCATTTCATTGATCATTGACCAGTTTAGGGAAGTGAAAAGCTTCGCTAAAGGCGTTCCAATATCATGAAGCAACCCTGTGAACCACCAGGTTGTCCTCACTTCTTCCTTCGAAAAGTGGAACTGCTCCATGAGTAACTTTTCCAACCCTCCAGCGAATCCCTCTTTATCAAGGATAAAATCCCCGAGTGCTGCAACACGCAGGGAATGGGCTGTGTGATCTCGATAGAATTTCCGGACATTCATGAAATACATGAGGGCTTCAAACTCAGGGAGGGCTTTGATGATTTTTAAGATCTCTTCGTTGGTGATTCCCCGTTCCTTGGCCACCGAGTACAAAGCTTCGACCAATGAGTCCATTTTGGTACCAAATAATTGGCTGGCGACCTGTTGTCCCACGGTTGTTTCCATTGTTTCTAAATCGGTTTCATGTTGTGCTATTCGTTGTTCGAGTGCCTCAAACTTGGCTTCCTTTTTTACTACAGTCTCTTCGATCGTTTGTTGAGCTTGCTTCTCAGCCTCATCGATTTTTCTGTGGGCTTCCTTTTGCCTCTGATCGAGCTTTTTCTGGATTTTCTCTCTCATTTCGGGTTTCAAATCAACTCCCAAGGTGCCCCATATTTTATCAAGTAATGGTTTAACAAAACCCGTATCCCCAAAATCCGTCATAGTTCGGGCAACATCTAATCCTGCTTTTATTGTATCTCTTAGATTGAGTCCACCGGTAATATTATGGAGAAATCCAGAAAAGCTTGAACTAAACGATCCTTCCCGTTCGAGGACCCAGGTATCATTGATGGTCAGTCGTTTCGGCATAGAAATACACTCAATTGACTTTGATGTTTCTTGATGACTAAATCATATCGTGATAACTAGATTATCTTTTTCCTACTTCTAGGAATCAAACCAATAGTATGTTGATAATTACCATCAAGTTTAAGATGTCTCCCACGCAGGTACTCCACAAACCCATGATGAGGGGCATGAATGTCGGAGCCCAACCTCGCGCAGGTAACCCATATCTCCCCTTCACCGGATGAGATGTCTTCTTTTCAGGGAAAGGATTGGCTAGCAAACACCTCATTTGGAGACGCTTTTAGACGGAGTATCTACCTCCTCCGGCATCAGTTCCGTTGGCTAGTCCTCTTATTTTTCATCGGCGGATTCATATTATCCCTTATCCTGATTCCGGTGAACTCCACCATTGCGATTCTTGATATTTTGATCACCAATGAGATTTTTGCGCCTATTCCAGATTTTCTCTTACTTTTTGATTTGCTCATGGCTAGTTTTACTCTGGGGCTGGTGCAGAATTTTGTGATATTTTTTGGAACATTTCTTTTGGGAACCTTCACTGTGTATCATGTGCTGAGAACTGTTCCATCCTTGCTCGTGTTAGTTTCTAACCCAAATGCTCTGCGGTTTCCTATTCTCTCCACTGTGCTTGCGGCTTTTCTCACAGCAACCGTTCTTACCGCTGGCAGCATCTTAGTGGTCATCGTTCCCTTCCTACAAGTCCTTTTCTTTTTCATTCCAATGTTATTAGTTCTTGGAGGATTTTCGTTGACCAAGTCGTTTACCATAAGTCTTAGTTTTCGGGTTCACCATTGGCTGCGTATTCTTGGAGCCTTGATTTTTGGTTTCACCCTAAATCTTTTCGCTGGCACTCTGGGTGTGACGTTTTATCTTAATTTAGAGACTGTTCTCAACCTCTATGGAATTTCCCTTGGATTAGCAGCCCCCGTTCTCCTCATTCTCCTAACCCAGATACCAGTAGCGATGGTCGCACCATTGACCCCTCTTTTTTCGGTTGCGTTCTTTGCAGGGGCACGTGGAGCATACCGTGAAAAACAACACAAAAAATACATGCGCCAACAAAGACAAGTAAAACCGCAACAACCTCGATATATCTCATTCGAGGAAGCAATTCCTGATGTCGGGAATATATGCCAACATTGTGGACATCAAGGGAGACCGGGAATAGCTTTCTGCACTCGTTGCGGACAATCAATTGTGAAGGATCTAAATTCATCCTAACTCGAAGACAGCAGTATTTGTCGAGGGAGAAATTGAATGATCAGTGTCGATGGCTTAGCTAGTTGGGCTGGAACCACTGACTCCATACGATGAAAATGTCGGCCACCAAAATCCGAAACGACGACAGAGTATCCTTTTTGTGCGAATGCCATTGCAGCCTCATATTGGAATTGGAGTCCCTCTGATGACTGTTTGACGCCACCTCTCAGACGGTTAAAGAGACCTGATGGGTCGATGAAAAAGAGAGCAGGGGGTCGATGTCGAGAAGGCGTCCGCCGTTGTAATTGCACAAGCTCATCTAGTGCATGATTCTCATCAAGAATCACGCGAATCATTAGCTTTTGGAGAGCCGTTCTCATCTCTTCAGGGTTTTTGAAAAGCAATTGTTGAAGATAGACTAGCTTAATCCGTCTATGATAATCAAAAACATACACTCGATGTTTGTTTAGCAGAAGCTTAGAAATCAGGATATGGAGTAAACGAATGTAGTCATTATTACCTGAATGAATTATGGTCATAAAACTCCCCTGAAACATTTGTGCTTGAATATGGGTTGCCAGACAGATCAATAGCTTCTGACTTGTTTCAGGGCCTTCAACGATACCCGAATAATATGACATAGAATCCTTTTTTCCTATCCAGTTCGATATTTTCACGTATTAATACTTTTTTTACATGTTCCGGCTCTTACATTACAGAAGAGGCTAATAACATATAGGAATTGTATTTGAATTGACAACTCAACCTCACATCTTCTTTACTAATGATGATAGTGCTCGTTCACCTGCATTGCCCTCTTTCATTGAAGAGCTTTTACCCCATTACAAACTTACAGTCATTGTGCCAGATCGCCCCCGGAGTGGAATATCAAAAGCAATTTCCTTCAATGAACCAATTCGATTCACAAAAGGACCCCGTCTCGCAGAACAAATCATCATCGAGTCCTCAGGAACTCCTGGAGATGCCATTACCTGGTGTCTTACCTATTGCCCAGATGTTGATTTGGTGATATCAGGACCTAATTTAGGTTTGAACGTTAGTTTACACAGCATTCTAACTAGTGGAACAGTAGGAGCGGCCATAGAAGCCGCACTCTGGAAAATTCCAGCCATTGCTTTTTCAATTGAAACTCCGAGCAATACTTGGTTCATTCCACAGGATTCAGACGCGAACTATAAGGAGGCAGCTAAACGCACTCGTGAGATTATTGATCTTGTACTAGACAAGGGGTTGCCAGCAGGAAGTGATTTTCTAAACATAAGCTTTCCAGCTGATGTAGATGAAAATACACCCATTGAAGTTGCCAAACCGCAAAGAGTAAGATTCACCAATCGACTAAAATCTCGTATAGATCCCCATGGAATGGAATATCATTGGATACATGGAAAAGAGAACTCGCAGCCAATAAAAGCAACTGATGTCTACTTTTCCTTGAAAGAAAAAAAGATTGTAATAAGTCCAATTTGTATTTCATTATCCGAAGATAAGCTGGTGGAAATCGCTCGACGTTATTTTCAGCCCCTTCTTAATAAATAAGTTTATGACCAGTTCTTTTCTCTCGATTAGAAAGAGTCCAAGTTCAAGTTAGCATAAAAAACAAGTGCTTTTATACAAGAACATCTTTTTTGGCAGCGGTGACAAGGCTTTTTGCCAGCAAAAGTGGGATCAAATAAAGATGATACCTATCTTCGGGCCATGCAGCTTATCACAGATAACATTCAGAAGAATATCGATTTCCTCCGTGAAAACAAGAGCAATGTAATCAAATTCGTTGATGTCATTGAAAAAGCAGCGCGGGAAGATAAATGCATATTCGTGGTTGGGAGCGGTCGTTCGGCCATGGTAGGCCAAATGTTCCAGACCCGTTTAGAACACCTGAACGTGCCAGTATATTTTATTACAAATAGTCGATCTGTTCCGCACCTTGATAAGGGTGATGTGTTGATCGTAATCTCAGGTAGTGGGAGGACAGCAATCGTAAAGGCTATTATTGAGAGTTATCTTGATCAAAACCCGAATATTTTATCGATAACCAGTTATCCCGAGAGTTGGATTGGGCGGATGAGTGATCTGGTCGTGAAGCTTCAAGGCCGCACAAAAATCGATATAGCCCGAAAAGAAAAAGGCGAAGATGCAAGCTTAACCCCCGAGGGTACGCAATTTGAAATTGCAGCTGCTGTCTTTTTAGATGGCATCATTGCCGAGTTAGTAAAACGGTTTAATAAGAGTAATGAAGACCTCCTTGCAGCTCATTCGCAGAGCACCTAATAATGCCTTCAATGTAATATGATCTAACCGATTGGCAGATCTTCAATGAGACTGTGATTTCGAAAACTATATGAGCCATTGAACAGGCAACATCAACTCGAGGCGAGTACAAATGGCGATAAAATACCAATGTCCGCTTTTTGTCTGGAAAACTGGAAAATTACTAGCGAATGTCCACCAAGCACTGAGTGATAAATGGGAAGTGCGGATGCATCATATGGGGGATATGGTCGAAATGAGAATCAGTGCTAGCCAAGACATGGATCCGCTTACCCTGAACCTATTTGTCGTTTCTGGTAAGGCTTTGTGGGGTTATATCGATCTTCCCGTAACCGCGACACAGATGGAACTGCTTAACGATATTAGCAACCAGTTGAAGACGAAAACCGAAGCAGCGATTGGACCTTCGAAACGTCGAGTGAAATTCAAGTTCGAAGGTGAATCAATAGAAACTGAAACCACAACAGCAGAAGTCTATAATTGGACAATGGACTACGGACTTCGATACTCGCTGCAATCGGTCACACGGTTACTAACTGCCCTTGATGCAGCTATACGTGAGCATGGCGGACGAGGGATCGAGGGAAACGAATTCTTCGTAATATACAGAGATGGTAACCTTCACCTTCAAGAACCCTCCCTAAGTTTCGTTCTTGTATCGGCTTGGGGGTATTACAGCGCATTTCTCTATCTGGGAGAGGAAAGCCTTGAGATCCAAATCTGTGATGAAGAAGAGGAAACCTTCCCAGTTGAGCAATTTGATAAGGTTGTAAAGACAGCTAAGGAGTTCTTCGAATCTGACCAAGAAATTGTGCTGAAAGAGACCTAAACAATGGCAAAGTGAAGAAACCATTGCCGTCCCCTAACCCACTACTCCAACCCACCCACCAAGGCACTTTACCAACCACTCTCTGGATTGCCATATTAGCGATTTTCTCTGCCATAGGTATAGTGCTTCGACAATTAACAATTCCTACTTTCTCACCGTACGTCACACTAACCCCAGGGTTTCTCATCCCCCTTCTTACCGGTATTGTGCTAGGACCAATCGGAGGGCTTTTGTGTGGTCTCTTTGTTGGGATAAGCGGGGCATTGTGGGAACCTATCCTGATTCCCCTTCTAGGAAACGTCGCTCTTGGAATAAGCACCGGAATCCCTACCTTTTATCGTCATAAACTTCATCAAACACCATGGATTGTAGCATGTATAATCTCCGCCATCATTATCGGTGGATTCCTGCCCACCTTCACAATCGAAGTTTTGGTCTTTGGAGTTCTCCCAATTATTGCTGCTTTCGCAGCAAGTATTGATGCTGTTCAAGCAGGAATCTGGATTGCAATAGCAATCATTCTCACCCAAGGCATTATTGAGCCAATTCTAAGTAAATATTCGAAGCCAAATTCAATTCCGGAGTAAAGATTAAGTAGGTTCCAGCAAATTAGCGGCTAAGAACCCCCTCTGCTCTGCCCAATTCGTGGTGAGAAATAAAATGTCTGAAGAATATTTGGAAAGCTCCGAAACAACATTGACTTCAGAAAAACCAGAAAAAGAACCTGAAGCAGAACTCCAAGATGTGATTGTTCGCGAATATCCGAAGACCGTTCTCCTTTATCCCATGATTATCATATCACTGATTCTCGCTATAGCAGCCATGCTAGTGTCACTTTTTATTTTAGATCCAATACTGCAAACGACCTGGCTTTTTACAATCGGCTTTATTTGGTTTGTCTTGTTCTTTTTCAACTTACTAATCGTTACGTTTGAATTTGGAAAATCGGTAATTGTTGCACTTGCACTAATACTTGTCATTATTGTCTTAGTAGTAGTCCTGGTATTGACCCAGTACGGTATTGGTCCACTAACTGGTATTAATCCAGCCGCCCTTCGACTCTTTATCAGCGTTGAGGCCTATTTGACGTTCTTCCTTATCTTTGCCTTCCTCCTCTTCCTCTCCTGGATTAAGACTCGCATTTACTACTTCAAAATAACACCGAATGAGATCATTTACAAGAAGGGAATCATGGGTGACGTAGAACGTTATGGAACCTCCAATGTGATGGTTCACAAGGAGATTCCAGATGTATTCGAGTTTCTTCTTCTTCGATCAGGCCGGTTGAGTTTCACCGTTCCTGGACGCAAGGCGCCCATTACACTCGACAATGTCCCTCGCATCAATACCATAGAGATCAAGATTCTGTATCTACTTCGACGAATAGAGGTAGATATTGACTAGGATATAACGCAACCTGGGCGAAGAACGTCCTTGATGAGCCTTCAAGGAAGCTCGTCGCCCTTACCCCTTTCCTTTTTACCTTATTGATGAGCATGATTAGTTGACAAGTGGGCGCCCTATGAGTTCAGAGATGATGTTCCTAACATGGTTTAAGGAATCAATTCAACCAAGTAACACAATGCTGTGGGTTTCAGCAGTTGCACCCGATACGTTTCAAGGTGATGCCCGATTCCTCGAAGAGTTACTGAAAAGACCCCTTGAAATCCCTGATGCAATGGGTCAGCAAAGAGCGACGGCCCGTTTCAGTGCCTGTCTGATTGCACGAGCAATTCAAAATATGAATCCAGATACTCCTCAACTCGTTTCATTATTACATGAGTTCGACTTCTTTCAGAACCCCGATCTCCTCATTAGAAAACCATTCCCTGATGCGCTACAAAACCAAACAAAGAGACTAATTCGTGAAGCATTTGACCCAACCGTATTTTGGCCAGCGCAATTACGAACCTTAACCCAATACTTCCAGGAGGGGCTGCATGTTCTTCGTACCCTATTCAAGGTTCGCCGAATCTCAACAGCCACACCAAAACTCAATTCTTTTTTTGTCTCTGAGTGTGATTGGTGGGGGACCAGTTATCACCAGGAATCTAACATCGTCAATATACATCCCCCATTCCTCTTCCTCCAAGATGTCGGGAAAAGCCTAGTCCTTCGAGAGGCAGTCCGCATTTTTTTGCCACCCAGCTTTCAAAACGCCTTTGATGTCCAAGAGCTAGCGAATACCCTTGTTTCAGAGCTACTCAACCCACAAGAACAGCAGCTTTGGTCGCAAATTAAATGGAACGGTACGACCCCAACCCACGAGCAGTTTCAATGGGTGACAGCAATTGCGTCAATCGTTCCAAAACTCATCGAGAATAAGCAACTCCCATCACTTTACACACGATTGAATCGCATAAATACCCTTGCAGCTCAAGTACCCACAGGATCATTAACAATTATCGCCAAGCAGCTTTTTAACGAATTAGCCCCAAGATCAGTAATTAGCCACCCCCAACATCAGATACTCCTTGCCCTAGCCAGGAATCCAATGGCAAGTGAACGCATGCTAGCGAAATCAACTCAACTTGCCAGAGGAACCATCAACCGTAATCTTAGCACTCTGCAAGAACAATTCGATCTTAGAGTTCCTGGTGAAATTAACTACCAAAAACTCGGGCTCACATCGTTCTTACTCATCGTGCAGTCTACCACTGGAACCCAAACTGGAATCTCGGAGATAAGCAATTTGGGTCAGCAACTTATAAAATTCCCTTATTGTTTGCGGTTAGAAACTCCATACACACTAAACAAACCCATCCTATATGCGATTCTAGCGCTCCCTGATTCAGCGATTTATGACTTTCAACGACTTCTAGGCCAATGGCAGGAAATAGCCGAATTATCACCTCAACTCTTCAAAATTAACATGTTTGATCGAGGATGGAATTTTACCTATTGGAAAGAATTCCAATCTGAAGAATGGAAAATTCTGGCAAGCAGTAGCCTTCGTCCTGAAGGTTCACAATTCAACATTGTTTCCTCCATCCACTATAATCCGCCATCAATAAAGTTGACAAGGGAAGCCTTACGTACTCTCCTAATCCTCGAAAACGATATGCGAATCAGCCGACGGCAGCTTGCAAAACTAGCCCAAACTTCTGTAACGACAGCGACAAGTCATCACAGTCGACTAATACCAGAAGTAATTACACCGTATTTGTATTTTGGAAACCCACCACTACCTGAAGGACTCATGACGTTGATCCATTGCCCCTCAAAGGACTCCTGTACTCAATTGATTGCTGGAATTCGTTTGTTACCAATGTTTCAAGCATGGCATCTCACACCCTTGAAAAACCCGAACCTATCTGCCCTACTTGTAACCCTTAATCTTCCTCAAGGAGCATTGGTTCCCTTCACTAATGCGTTGCAAGCCGTAACAAGCTTTTATGACGCCATCGAATTCATCCCTCTCCTGACTGCTAACCAACTACCCCAGATTCATGAATTGCCACTAGCGCTATTTAAAACCGTAGGCCAAGAGTGGCTGTGTTCATCAATATTGCTTGAATCACTTTTTCGCACCTCTCACTAGAATCAGACTTGAAGTGATATTCAAAACTACACGGCTCTATATCCAATCTCCAGTTTCTAGTTTCGTTGGAAGATAGGTATCTGCAAGGAACTCGAAACCATGACTGCTTAACGCCTGGATTTCAGCTTTCTCTTTCCGTTTCACCATGAGCCGGATATCAGCGACCCACTTGGAATTCTGAGCCACGAAGGGCTCATTCATCATAGCTTTCGCGCGTTTGATATCTTCAGAAGACATACGAAGTCGGCATTCCTTGGGAATGTGATATTGATCCAAATCCCGGCCAAGAACCCCCAATAATCGCAGGTCGGGCGTTGCAAGGAAAGGACTCTCATAGCTTAAACGCTTACTGCCGCGAAGATAGACACTATGAATATAATGTCCAAAGGGATCGGCATCTACCAGAGTGAAAGCAGGGAGTTTGAGTTCTTTTGATAGGCGACGTGCAAAGATTCGGCTCGCGATATCAGGAGACCCTTTCGCCGTCAAGAGAATGCAGGGATATTTATTCCACCATTTGACTTCACTTAGCCTAAGCATTGCAGCATCTTTTTCCACAATCAATAGAAACTCAGCATCCGATTCAACGATTTCTACCCTATCCAGAAATGGGGTAATTGACCAACCACCAGTACCCAGTCGAGTACAATCGATGCGATCACCACTATCCTCAAGAACCAGCCGTCCCAACACAGTTCCCTTCGCACTAGCGACTATGTGTGTGGATTCGCGGTTCGTTCCAAGGAGGGGACCAATGTCATCAATGGCGGTATCACTTTGCCGTTGCTCCTCAAAGAGGTTGACATCGTTATAGAAGATTTCTCGCTTAGTTGCGTGAATATCCTTCTCTAAGAGTTCATGTACGATTTCTAATACTCTAATGAGACGTGTTACATCTTTCGCAGTGCGAAGGCTACCAAGCGACCGGACCGTCGTTTTTTCTCCTAGTAACAAGAGATCGTTTTCCTCATCCCAAATGATGTTTCCACTTCCACGTAGGGGCAATTCTAGCGATGGAGGGTTCCCCTTTCCGATTTCTTTCACTAGCGATCGGATCAGAGAGTGGATTTCTGTGTGTAGGTTTTCAGTGTCTTTTTCGGTAACCAGCTTAACACCACGAGGTAACTTGGAACTAACTTGATTACTCTGCAGACTGCTACGGAGCTTTTGCACTGCAGCAAATTGATCAGTGGAAGAACTATCTGAACCTGTCACATGGTCCTCAAGGGTCGTGTTAGCACTCGAATTGCGTCGACGACTCCGTGCACTCATTCAACCACCACCTCTTCTGATTCTTGCATTTTTGTTGGTAAAGGCGATTCAATTCCAACAACCCGGGATATCACTTGTTCCAGTTGGTCTGGAAGAGCTTCAAGTTGCTTCCTGGGCATCTTCGAATCCGTGCGCTGGATATTTACAATGGACTGAGCAACCATGCGGGAATAGCGGAGCAAAACGTCAGCACGTCGTTCTTGTTCCCGTCGTGCGATGACACGAACAATATGTCGACGAAGCTTCCGCCCCACCTCTTCAAATCCAAGCTTCAGTTCTCGCAATAAAATATCATCCTCAGCGAGGGCTTGCTTGGATTGAGCCTTGAAAATTAGATGGACGAAGGGACCAACCACATTGGCGAAAAGCCTTACGGATCCTGTGGGCAGACCATTACTTGCTACATCCATTCTATAATTACGCCAATTCACTGAAGATGCAGCCTTCCAAATGGCGCAATCGGAGTTATCACGGAGTTTGGGCGTGCGGTTGACAAACCGATACAAAACTCCAACACCGGACTGATTGGAAAGGTTGGAATCATAGACGGCGGCAACTTCAACAGCAAAAGCTAATCCTTTGCTACTTGTGGGTGGACGACTGACTGCTTCTACAAACTCAGCATCGAAGATTTCTTGCAAGGTTCTTTGGATGACTTCTTCTCCCACTGGAACCACCGTTTCTGTCGGTGGGGCATAATATTTCTCGGATATGAAACTCGCGTATAATGCTTTAATCTGGGCCTGAGAGAGCTGTTTGGGTGATAATCGAGATGTAATCGGATCACTTTGAATCCGTTTTGCCGCTTTGGTAAGGATTTGTTGGGCTTTACGACGGCTCAATCGGCAGTAACTCCGCGAGAGAAAGTCCGTAAGCGAAGTATGAGTGCTATTCCGAATGAGATCTTGAAAATCTCCAATACTTGTGGATGAAGGATGGGGCATAGCATAGCCAGGTTCTCGTACAAATTCGTGTACACGCCGTGGATAAATGTACACATCACCATAGGGATCAATGAAAATAATATTGACGTGGGCGTTAAGATAGGAAGTTTGACGAACATATTCGTCAGCGTATCCGCGGCGGTAGGGAAGATTGAGAAAGGACAGCTGAATGTAGGTCCCATGACTAAAGGAAATGGGCGTCTCAGTTTCTTTTAGGAGATAGTCTTTCTTGTTTTTACTAGTTGTAAAGAATATAGAGGCATAGCCTTGGCGTTCAGCGGAGTGGCGGGAAGCCACAACAATCGGTCGACCAGTTGTGTTCTGCGCATCGCTAAAAGCACTAGATGCTCCAAATCCCTGGCTGCCACGTGTTTGACGTAATTTGATGCTCTTGCTGCTCGCTAGGTAGAGACCGTACTCCTGGAGGTCACGTATTGTCATCCCAATACCTGTGTCGATTGCTTCAAAACTAAACATGTGTAGATTTCGACCGGCCACATCTGAGGGTAGGATCTCCGGTTTCTCAAGTTCTTGCATAATCATTAACAAGACAGGTTCAATGTTGATGATACTTCGAATTGGATTAACTAGCAGTCTGATGCGATCGGAAATTAAATTGGTTGAGTTGTGTCGTTGGGTAGTCTTCAATGATTGTGGCACTTCTGAATAAGTCACGGCTTCAGGTGGTTCTGGAAGAACGACTGGTACTGCATATTGTCTTTTGGACTTTGGAGTTCGTTTCCAGTAATGGGTTTCGATGGCATCGAGGGCATTGTCGCTGAACTCTGCACAATATTGGGTGAACTTATGCATTTCCATGGAGAAGCCGACAAGTTGTGTGCGTTTGCGAAAGAATTCGGCAACTTCGCCACGACGAATTACACTATTCTTTTCTAGCGTTTTAGTTGGTTTGGCTTGAGGTGTAGATTTTCCCATCAGTTATTACCCCGCTTGGTGTTTAGCGCCGACTAAAACCGTTAAACGTGATGACAAGGGAGAAGTGACCTTAAATCTTTGTGTTAAGGCTAGAATGCTTCTCCGAACTGTCTAAAGCCGCTAGAGCCCTTCACTTGCCACACTTAGAAGTGCTGGCGCCATATTATGAAGCGTGGATGTTTGTATGTATGATGATGGGAGGAAGTAATCCGCCTTTTAAACATGAGGGGGAGTCTTAGTGAGAATTGAATATATTTGCGGAACTCTTACCCAGAGCAATAAGTACGTCCCGAACGACTTGCATGTCTTTCAAGTAGACAAATTCATTGTGTGCGTGGTAATTTGTGTCGTGGCGAATGGTCCCGAAAGATACGACAGGGACGCCTGCCTGGGCAAGGTGGGCTCCATCGTTTCCTCCCAGATCTGCTGCAATCGGTAACGATTCACCCACGACTTTGTTGGCAATGGACGAGAAGTGTTTGACGAAGGGATGACCTGTATCCGTGAAATATCCATCCACCTTATTGTGAATCTTAAAATCGTCAATAATGGTTTTCTCCTTAGCCGCAAGGCCAGTAATATAGGCGTGCAAATCCTGTTCTGCCTGTTTAGCATTCTCTTCCGGAGTCAAGCGACGGTCAAATCGAATTTCGCATTCACCCGGAATAACGTTTTCCTTTTCACCTGCATGCATCATGGTGATTGTGAACCGTCCATGTACTTTAGGATAAGGTGCTTCCGGGGGTGCATTGAATTTACTCCGAATCTTAGAGACTTTAGCGTGATAGCGTTTGAGTTTTTCAACGAATGATGTTGCCCGGTAAATAGCGTTATCTGCTTGTTCGGGGTACCCACTGTGACCTCCAGCGCCTTTAACGATGAAACGACCCCATAAAGCCCCGCTGGCTCCAATACTAATATAGTTGGGAGCACTGTCTATTACAACCCCTGCATGACCATTAATACCAATATCATCAAATAGGTAACCAATACCTGCCCGACCTCCAATTTCCTCATCAACGGTAACAAGTAATTTGATATTAACTTCAGGCTCCCCCTTGGCCAGTTCTCCCATGGCACTTAAGGCTGCAACGATGTTGGATTTATTATCTGCAGCTCCTCGTCCGAAAGCACGGTCACTTGTAACTCGCAGGCGGAAGGGAGGCGTCATCCATTCTGACTCATCAGCTGGCACTACATCCAGATGGGTGACAAGGAGCAAATCAACATCCGAGGTTCCATCAAGAGAAACCACAACATTAGGTCGTGATTCACCATCAACCGTCATATTACGTCCGTCTAATACTTCAGTCCCTAATCCTAATAGTTGGGCTGTAAGACGGATCATCTCGGAGCATTCCGCATATCCCATGCGACTTTCATTAGTCACTGTGGTATTGATTTCGACTAATTTACGTAATAGATTGAGTTCATATGCAAGTTCTTCTTCCATGACCTGCTGACCTCCAGATGTATCTGCAGTAACGGATTCGGTAAAAGCCTACCGATAACTCAGCATTTTCCATCGGTAGTATTATTTTTGCGAAATGCTAAGGTTGTTATAAAAAAGATTGTGAGAATACCAACAATGAGTAATAAGCAAACTTCGCGGAGACGGCTATTCGGATTTATTCTTTTCAACATCCTCGAAGAGGCAATTATTGCACTCATTGCTTTTGTGCTACTTCTGGTCTTTCTCCCTTCTTTTCTAATCCCAGGGATGATTATTGTAGGAATTGGTCTGGTCTTGTTCACCTTAGTGAAGATCTATTCATATTGGTCATCTTCGAGTATTCCAGTTTATGATCCTTTGATTGGTCAGCAGGGAACAGCGATCACAGAGTTTCAGACTGGAACAAATGAACGCTGGATAGGAAAAGTCATTGTCCGAGGTGAGACCTGGAAAGCCCAATCTTCAGAAGTAATTACTAAAAACACCCGAATTTGGGTTCATGGAATCAACGGATTGACACTTCTGGTCAACACAACACCACTCGACCCGGAAAAAACCAAGAGCCATTCTTAAGGGGCTTCTGAATTGTTCCGCATTTGCCTTTGGGCGAAGGCGCGATCTAAGGCTTGGTTAGCCAGTCTGAGAAAAGCATTAGTAACTCCGATGGCGGTTGCTGCTGAAGTTTCTATATAAGGGATGTTCCACCATCGTTGCAACATATGCGCTGCTTCAGAGGGGACCATTCGTTTTTCCGTGAGATCCACTTTATTTCCGATAAGAATAACCGCTCCTTGGGGAACAATGCGCCGAAAATCATTATACCAATTCCATAAGGTCATAAAGGAACTAGGTTCTGACACATCGAAAACAAGTAGCGCCCCATGGGCGCCGCTGTAATAATGTCGGCGGACTTGCCGAAAAGAAGGTTGTCCAGCGACATCCCAAATCACGAGCTTTACTTTTTGTTGCTTTATTTCCAGATCTTGAACAGCGAAACTGGCGCCAAGGGATTGTTTGTATTCAGGTGAGAATGTGTTTTGAGTGTAGCGGAGAACCAACGAAGTTTTACCTACGGCTCCGTCGCCCATCATGACTACCTTTATGCCGAAATCTGTGGGCCTATCTTTGAATCGTTCATGGATATCAGTGGGAGCCAGCTTCTCTGACACGGTCACCCTTTCCCAGGTTGTTCCCTAAGCTGTACTTACTAAAAAGATGCATAAAGGTTTCGTTTCAGAATTTAGATGTTTTACTAAATTGTTGGAAAATGAGTGCATTCTTAGAACATGAATGGAATAGGAATTCCTAAGAAGACCACCATCAATAATCCAACTCCGATGGGAACAAGTGCACAAATCATTGGAATTGGTAATCCAGGGATTGCTTTATTGGGAAAGTGCGCAACGATTTGAGTGTTTATGAGACATCCAATGGCGATAGCAAGAAAAGTCCAACCTGAAAAGAACCAGCCCAGATATCGAAAAGCATAGGCGACAAGTGCTGCATAAACAATGAGATCCCCCACACCCATCACTAAAGGACCGATTACGAAGGTAAAGGCTGTTCGAGCATGTTGTTTTCGATCGGCCTCAATCATTGTGGGTCCAAGGCGAATGGCAAAAAACGTATCCTGCACAGCAAGAATCAGAAGGATTGCTAGAGAGATTATCCATGTAAAATTTACAGCTAAAAATACTCCAAGAATGATTCCATATCCTGCAAACAAAATATTTCGTGCCACTCCTCCGATAGCGTCTGTAAAGATGAAAACGATTGAGAAAGCTGAAAACATGATTGATGCAAGAGCAAGCAACGATAAATGCAGGAAATTTAGTCCCTGAAAGAGGAGTAATAGAAAAATCGCCTGGCCGAAAAAGACCGTGAGGATGAAAAAGAGGGGAGAAACAAAGGCAGCAATAAGGATTCGATGAATCCGTTCGCTCCCCCGTTGAAATATAATGAATGTAATAAAAGTCGCTAAACCACCCGCGAAGCCAATGACGAACAGAATTAGCAGGGTTTCAAACACATTCGTTATGGGGGGGAAGATGCCGGGTTCCAGAAGAGGATTTGCCAGTATAACTAGATAAGTGATGAAAATGGAAAAAACCATTGAGAGAATGGGAAGTGTGATGTAATAAAGACGTTCACGCCAACTTAACCGTACACTAGTTTCAGTTAGTTCCATTTCTTTTTGGCTCGCTTCTATAGCTACCTCGGCATTCATAGAGCCCTCAGCAACGAGATGAGTTATAATGTTACCGCTAGTGGCAGTCGGTCTTAAACCAATTATAAGTTGAGGTGAATGAAATTCATTAGATGAAAAAAGAGGAGGGAAGGTGCCATTATGGCACCTAATGGGTATTGGGGAATTTGTTCGATTACTTCTTCCGGAGATACCAGACACTGCCAAGAAGCACCACAACAATAACTAGTACTCCAACCCCAATGTAGAGGGCTAGATAGCTTTGTTGTACTTCTTCGGCTGCGGTATGTCCAGGTACACCTGCGTGGTAATTCTCCCAGAAGACCATCTGGATAAATTCACCTTCAAGTCGTTGGTCCCATACAAAAGGACCATATCCGACAGGTCGCGGATTGGTGAAGGTGATTGGGCTAATAACGCCTTCCCAGATGTGTTGCGGAAGAACATCCCAGCCACCGAGATAATCGAAGGTCCAATAGCTCTTGCCGTTACTGATAATCCGCACGTGCCAATCATCAAGGGCAACACACGAATTAAGATAGCTGATCTCTGTGACGTATAGCGGTATCATGTTGTCTTTAATGTAGTTATAGGAGAATTCTACGTCGTGTGCAGTAACCATACCGCCATATTCGCCACCCATGTCATGCCAGTAGGCAGGTGGATGATCATCATCACTTCCACGAAGTGTGAAGTCATACTGCAGACCATCAGCGAGTTCTGTGACCGTCCAGTCCCAGGCGAGTCCACCGTTGGGACTCGGAGTGTGGGTAATGGGATCATAACCAGAGAGACCTTCAGGATAGATATTAGCCATGACATAGTTGGTTACAGCATCTTGGGAGGTCAAAGGATTCTGTCCAGTAATCGCGGAGCCAACTTGACTGACCCACGTTCCACCAGTACCAGTGGTTGGATTGCGCCCAGGTTGACCTTCTTTGAGTTGTACAAGGCGCGCAGTCCAGCGGTTCATGGGGCCTGTACCCCAACCAGTGGCAACTAGATAGGAATCTTGGTCCCATTTATCGATGCGTTGACCGTTGATGATGAAGTTACTGTAGAAGGGAATGATTGGACAGTTTTCGACGATGATGTCTTGAGCGAGATGAGCAGCATCAAGCACAGTATCATAGTCGGCAGCCGTCATCATAATCTCGATTGCATCGTCGTAGCTGGAATTACTCCAGTTGCAACGGTTACCGTTGGGCACAGGGATGTTCTCGGTTGTGAACATCTCAAGGAGTAATGGATTGGTGCCGGTGAGCCAGGCGTACGAGACCGCATCGTATGGACGTGGAATAGCATCTAATAGTTCTCCTGAAAGGTAGGTCCAGTCAATCGCTGTTGTCCTTATGGCAAGACCTGCTTGAATACATCGTGGTTCTTGAGCAGTGAATGCAGCACCCCATTGAGGAGCGGATGCTCCGTACCAGACATCAAGGGCGAACCTGCTTCCGTCGGGTGCTTCTCTGATACCGTCACCATCCAGGTCAACGAACCCTGCGGCATCAAGCTCTGCAATAGCAGCAGCCACGTTGGGTTCCTTGAAGCTTTCAGTCTGGTTGTTATACCAGATACCAGCAGAGGGTGGCAGTGGAGAGTCAACGGCATAGCCCACACCTTCCTTCATGATTTGCGCCATCTCGAATTTATCGAAACAATGGGCATAGGCTCGACGGAGGGCGGTGATGCTGAATGGGTAGTTGAGACAGTTGATTGTCAGGTGACCGAACGCGAGACGATCGGTTTGTGACAAGAAGATATCAGGGTTTGCTTCTAGATCCTCAAGGTAGTCGAGTTGAACATCATCAGTGAGATGATCAACTTGACCAGAGACCAAAGCAGCAGTTTGAATGTCTTCTCCTACGATCACGCGAAAGATAACCTTATCGATATAGGGACCGACTGGGTTCCATTCGCCGTCTTGCGCAGGAGCGGCGGCAATATAGGGAATAGGTTCATTCCCTGTATACGCCAGAAACATCGGTATTAAAGAAACGAGGATCAGAAGAGCAAAAATTTTGTAAGTGTTTTTTCGCTCCAATTTGGTTTAAACCTCTTGGCGTTTTTCTGAATCGTAGCTAATGCTACGATACCGTCAAAAAAGGACCCTTGTTCCTTAAATCACTTACCGTTAGGGAAGATTCAAGGCGTTTTTCACCCTCAAGAGGAAAGAAGATTGTCTCAATGAATATGAAAAATAACTAAAAAATCAAAGCAATTACTCAGAAATGTCAATTAAAAATGGTGATTTTCGACAAAACCAGTATTATGATAAACTACTTTGTTGATTGATTTGACGGTTATCCTTACAGTCGTTGATAGAAGAATCAGTAAGATTTTATGTTTGAGCGCTTCTATTCCGCAACCTATCGGAGTGAAGAACTATGTTCGGATGGATGGGAAAGCTCCTTCGTATAGATTTGTCAACTCAGCAAATCAAGGAAGAGAGAATACCTGAAAGCGTCCTATCACATTATATCGGAGGAAAGGGGCTAGGAACATATTTTCTTTACCATGAGGTGCCAGCTGGCATCGACGCCCTTAGCCCCGAAAACCGGTTTTATCTCGCTGCAGGACCCTTGCAAGGAACGCGTATTCCCATCACAGGGCGTTGTTCAGCTATTTCGAAAAGCCCACTGACCCAGCTGTACATCGATAGTGGCATGGGTGGCTATCTTGGTCCTGAACTAAAGCGAGCAGGGTATGATCTCCTAATTATCCAAGGGCACGCTGAAAAACCAGTTTGGATTAACATAAACGAAGACGGGTCAACTATCGAAGACGCCTCCCATTTCTGGGGGAAAACTACCCACGAGACTGAAGCAGGTCTTCGGAAAGAGGATCCAAAATCCCAGGTGATTTCTACTGGACCAGCAGGAGAACGTTTAGTCCGTTTTGCATGTTTGACTCACAATTATTTCCGAAACTTTGGTCGTGGCGGGTTGGGAGCGGTGTTTGGTGCTAAGAATCTGAAAGCCATTGCAATACGGGGTTCAAGACACAGGATTTCTACACCGGATCCGGATATTGAACGCGAGTTAGTAAAGCAGCTGGCCCAACGCGCCCGAGCGGCCAAAGAGAAAGGACACTCTCTCCACTACACCGGCACACCTTGGCTGGTTGACTATTCGAATAGTATTGGGATGTTTCCCACCCGAAATTTTCAAGCCACTCACTTCGAAGGACACAAGAAGATTAGTGATGAGAGCTTGGAAAAGGTATACCACAAAAATAAACGACGGATGCCTTGTGAGGGATGCGTTATAAGCTGTGCTTGGACTGTGAAGGAGCCAGATCATCGATGGGTCGATAAGAATGTGCCAGGGATTGTGGCACTCCCCGAGTACGAAACGCTTGGTCTAATAGGTGGTAACCTTGGTATTGATGACCCTGTAGCGATTACCCGTGCAAATTACCTTTGCAACCGTTTGGGATTAGACACAATTAGCACAGGAAATGTCATCGGCTTCCTGATGGAACTCACCCAACGGAGACTTTTACCAAAGGGACTCCAAACTAATGGCATCGAATTCGGTGATGCTGAGAGCGTCATCAAACTAATACCACAAATTGCAGCACGTGTGGGCATTGGTGAGCAACTTGCCAAAGGTGTTCGTGAGTTTGCCAGTGAACTTGGGCCGAAAGTCACACGACTAGCCTTGCACACCAAAGGTTTAGAATATCCTGCATGGGATCCTAGGGGAAAATTAGGGTTAGGATTAAGCTATGCAACAGCGGCTGCAGGTGCGAGTCATCTGCGCGGTTGGCCCTCAACTACAAAACCTCCTGAGGTAAGTGCAGTTACTATCTTGGATTCTTTGATTGAACAACAGAACCTGAAAATTTTGAAAGACTCCCTTGTGATTTGTCATTTCACCCATTCCATTTCACCACGACTGAGTATCAAAGACTGTGTGACGCTCTATTCGGCAGCTACAGGAGAGGACACCAGCTTGGAAGCAATTGAACAGATTGCGAATCGCATCTGGATGCTTGCTCGGATGTTCAATATCCGCGAATACAAAGACACACCCCGCAAGTATGATCTATTGCCTTACCGGTTCATGCACGATCCTGTTCCTGATGGGCCCACCAAGGGTTATACGTCTTTCACGAGCCCGCAGGACTTTGAAGACTCCCTGACAGAGCTTTACCAACGACGGGGATGTGATGCAGACGGGTGGCCAACAGAACAAGCCCTCCGGAACCTGAATTTAACAGCACTCAGTAATCCATAAGAGCAATGCTGGTGGTTTTCACTTTCACTTAGGGGTGTCTAAGGATTATAAGGGTGCAGTTCGGAACAGGGGAAGAGAAAACACTGGGTTGGGCATTCCAGCTGGAAAACCATTAGCTATAATAGGGGACACCACACACAACTTCACCTGGGACCTCCCCTTTGGCTACACCTCCGAATACTTTCGGCGAGGTCTCCCCACCCAACGTGTCTATCACACACGCTTGCATAACCTTTCGGAAGGAAGCACAATGCCCTCAGAACTTGAAAAAATCGAGGGCGTCGGACCCACCGTCGCCCAAAAACTCGAAGAATGCGGCTTCCGTACCATTGAAGGAATCGCCGCCGCCTCCGTCAAAGAACTCACCAGCCTGGCTGGTATCGGGGCTAGCACTGCTCAGAAAATCATTGAATCCGCCCAGCGGCTCGCTAGCATCGGCCTTGAAACCGCAGACAAGCTCTGGAAGAAACGCCAAACCATCGAACGCATCACCACCAATAGCCGTGAACTCGACGCTCTCCTCGGTGGAGGTGTCGAAACCGGCAGCATGACCGAATTTGCTGGCGCATTCCGATCCGGGAAAACCCAGTTGTGCCACCAACTCGCCGTCAACGTCCAACTCCCCCCAGACCAAGGAGGCTGCGACGCCACAGCGGCCTATATCGACACTGAAGGCACCTTCCGCCCCGAACGCATCATCAACATGGCCCAAGCTAAAAACATCCCCCCCAATCAAGCCCTTAAAAACATCATCGTCGGTCGCGCCTACAACAGTGACCACCAAATGCTCCTCGTCCAACAGATCCAAGACAACCCCCAATTCGAAAAAGTTCGACTGCTCGTTGTCGACTCCCTCATCGGCCACTTCCGCGCCGAATACCTTGGCCGCGGCATGCTCGCCGAACGCCAACAAAAACTCAACAAACACCTCCACGACCTACTCCGTGTCGCTGAAATCAGCAACATCGCTGTCATCACAACCAACCAAGTCCACGCCCAGCCCGACGTCTTCTTCGGTGCGCCCGACCGTCCGACTGGTGGGCATATTGTGGCGCATGCAGCACAGACGCGTATTTATTTGCGGAAGAGTAAGGCTGAGCGCAGGATTGCCACACTCATCGACTCGCCCTACCTCCCGGAAGGCGAAGCCCTGTTTACTATAATTCCTCAAGGCATCTCAGATGCATGATAAAAGGAGCTGAGTTGTTAGATTACAAGAAGATCTACTCAGGCACTTTCATCCGCCGTTCGTAGAGCAAGTGGATTGGACCGAAAAATAACAACGCAATTCCAATTCCAACTATACTATAAGCACCACTATAATTGATCATTAGACCAGGATATTGTTGCATTAGGCTCAATGCCTGAAGGATTGAGAAATAACCGAAGACAATCAGGAAGCAACCAAGGATGAAGAGCAGAGCATATCCCAAGAAAAACTTGTAACAACGTTGGGATTTCTTAGACATATTTTCCCTTCCCATAATGGATGGAGTTATCTTTTCTTAAGATTGCTGCTATACCGGTAAATTGAATGAGAATCAGAGGAAAGGATTCATAACTTACACGAATTGGGACATTTGTAAACACAGGATCGCTAAATTCGGATGGTCATCCATCGGACTCGTTTCACCTTAACCAACTCGGAAATACGGCGCTCGATTGTACTGAGTTGTGCATTACCTGTTTTGATGTCAAGAAGGACTACTTCGGTGGGATTGTTTCTGCTGTAGCCATCGAAAACAATGTAATCAACGGGAGCACCAATGAATCGAGCGTCAGCAGGCTCGAAGGGAAATGCAGCGAGTAGGGGAGCCATTTGTTCGCCGATTTTGCCTTTCAATACAGCCCGGCTCTTGCTGAGAGCATCTTTTCTGATTCGATCCGTTTCTTCTTGGATGCGTTTACTGACGCGGAGTTCGATTAGTCGTCTTTGATAGTAAATGTAGAGAATGAGCCCAACGATGATTAGGATAAGAATTCCGATGGTGAGTTCGAGGAACATGGTTCCACCTCTCTAGCGGAAGGATATTCCCAGTGGGGTTGAAATACTCCACGAAACCAGCGTCAGAGAGGGTTCCAAGGCTAGTCGAGGAGGCGTTTTTCGCCTTCAAGCGCGCGGATGTCAGTAATGTCTTGTGTGACTTCTAGACATCCGAGATAATTATTCTTGCTGTCATGAACTGCAAGGTACCGAATGTAGATGAAACGATCTTTTAGGTTAATCCAGAAGGCGGCAGTCTTCCGCTTGCCTGCGCGGAAGTCGTCAAGGATCTGTTGGACTTTGTGGATACTTTTTTGGGGGTGGCAGGCTTGGACGGTACGTCCGATGACTGCTTTGGTTCGAACGAAAATTCGTCCTCCAGATTCGCTATAGAATTGAACTTTGTCATCCTTATCAACGAAGGTGATGTCGACAGGTAGAGTATTAAAAATGCCTTGAAGAACCTCATGTGACAAGGTTCCGGTTTCAAATTGAACGAGTTTCTCCATAATTTTACTAACCTCAGGTTCTTTTGGTTGGGGTGTTTCTGCGATGAAAGGTTTGGGAGTGAAAAAACTATAACCAATTTCATTAAATTCTTGACGAATCTGAGACCATTCCTCGGCAGCAATAACCCGGAGACCAGATGGAAACAGGATGTTGTTTTCCTTTTGAAAATGACTGGCAAGCTTCTCAGCTAGTGCTAAGGAAATATTATCGAGTTGAGAAACGAATTTACGGTGATCAGCTTGGTTAGGGGACTCGATAAGAGTATAGAGTTGTTTTTCGATAGCGCGAATTTCGTCGTGCTCAGCCCACATGATTTTCGGAGGCTGGGTGATTCCATGTTTCTCAAGGTAGGGAAAGAGAACATTCTCCTCTCTGAGATAGTGATTTTCGGATTCACGGAATCGTGATACTTTTTTCTTCAGGGAATCCCATTGTGGTTTCGCCTCATCAAGAGTGTCAAATCCGAAAAGTTGTTTCGTAAGTTCTTGTACCGCGATAGCATTCTTTAACAAAAGATTATGTTCTTCCATGAGAATCCATATCGGATGAGAGGCGTCTAGATCGAGGTGGGTTGATTTTAAAGCGTCTTGGAATGCAGCGAGATGAACATCACATAATGCACGAATTTCTTCTGCGGGCATTCCTTCCTTGATGAGTTCTTCTTCGATTTGAGCTATTTCCAGAGGGCTGCAACTTGCGAGTAGATCACCAAACTGAGATTTCATCTGTTCAACAGTAGCCCCATCATGCAAAGCCTTGATAATTCCTTTAAGAGCCTCTTTACGTCGATTTTTGGTCATAGTGTTTCCTCCACTTAAATCACTTAGCAGTTGACTTTGTATGAAGTTAAATCTTAAAGAGACTCCGGTTTTATGATACCTGTGGAAATCTTAGGGAGGCTTGAGGGAAACGCCGCATTTGTGACAGTATTGAGATGTGGCTCCAATAGTTTTGGCTCCACAGTTCCAGCAGAAACTAATCGTGACATCATCGACAGCACTTGGAGGGGGAATAGCTGGTTGTGGTGTAAAATCTGTCTCAGCAGGAGGGGGAGAGAGGGTGGGTTGCTGCGCTTCAGCTTGCATGATGATATCATGGATTACTGCGGAGATTTTGCGTTGCCCAGTACCATGTTCTGGACATCGGATATTTAGCAGCTTGAAGCTTCCTGAGGTTTTGGTATTTTCAAGAGTAACAGGAGTGCCACACTTGAGGCACCGCATTACGTTCTTTTTAATAACGGGTGCGTAAACGGGGAGGTTTTCAAAAAAGAAAGAATATTCGCCCTCACCAGGGTGATCGGGGCAGACGAGCTCGAGTTTCACTAACCCTTCCTTACGCATCTTCGCCTGGGCTTCAGCAAGCTGTTTATGGATTTCTCGTTGGAACTCATCAGGATCTGTCTGTGAGAGTTTATGGTGTTCCTTTTCAAGGGCCTCACTGGCGGTTCGTTCCATGAAGCTAAGTTGGGTTTTTCGAATCACCGCCTTGATGGCACGTGGGTTTCCGCCCTTCGGACAAGCAATTTCCTTCACGATGGTTTCTATGGACATGGTAAAGTACCCTGAATACCTCTATTGAGTGGTTCAGAATAAAAAAGCCGTGGGTGTGATGCCGACTGAACCTATTTAGTATGTCGTCGTCGAATCAGGACAACCGCTACTACACCCAAAACCACGGCAGCAGATATGGCGGTGACACCAAGTATCAAGGGCAGTAAGTTGGACGGATATTGTGCTGCTGGGAGAATATAGTCTTCAATTAGATGCATTGGATTAAACTCCGAACTTCGGGCCGTGAAAACAACAACCATATCCTGGTCCGGGATAATGTAGATGTGTTGGTTCATATGCCCGTGTGCAGCAAAGGCGCCGATATTAGGATGAATCCACCATTGGTAGCCATATTCGGTTACGCTGTCCACAGTTGCATGGCTCGCGGAGGAAGCCGCCACCCAGGAAGCGGATACGATCTGTTCGCCATCCCAGGTGCCATTATGCAGATAAAGGAAACCGAACTTGGCCATATCTCGGGCTCGAAGTTGGAGGGATGAACCACCATTAACATTGCCTTGAGGATCTCGGGACCAATAATATTCTGTGATACCGAGGGGTGCAAACAGGTTTTCCTCAGCAAAGTCCTGTGTGGCTATACCAGTTGTTTCGTGAACGATGGATGAAAGGAGATGTGAGCCACCAGTGTTATAGACCCACTGAGACCCGGGGGCATAGGCCATGGGTCGATTAATTACGAATTCCACCCAGTTGGGACTGGTTGTCATGCGATCCCAGTCGTTGTTTGGATTCCCATACGGGTAGGTCCATTCATCCCAAGGAAGCCCGGAGGTCATTGTTAACAGGTGTTCTATGGTAATCGCTTCTTTCCGACTGTCCAAGTTCTCAATGGTGAGATGAGAAAAGATGTCTACAAGTCTATCATCAAGACTTACATAGCCTTGATCGATTGCGATGCCGATGAGAGCTGAGCTGACACTCTTGGTGCAGGAATAGATATTACTGGTTATGTTTACACGGTCTGGAAGTCCCATGTAGTTTTCGTAAATAAGATAGCCGTGGCGGATAATGAGGATGGACCTTAAGGTGAAGCTCCAGACTTGACCATCCAGATATTGTTCCATTTGCCGTAGCATAATGGAATTCACCCCTTGGGACTCTGGAGTCGCCGTTAACCAGTCCTCAGTGGGCCAATAGTCAGGGACGGTTGATTGGACCTTCACAGGTACCGTTCCAGGAATGATGAAGGGTGACACAAGAAGAAGCGGGAGAAGTGATGCCATCACGAGTCGTTTTAGCTTCATTGCTATCATCCACAATTTTGAGGTCAATCCTCAGTGATAAAGTTAGAGATAGTAACAGGTTGGGAAAACACCGGGAAACCCATGTGGTGATGCCCATTTCCGCAATCATTGGTTCGGAAACCCGAATGGGGCTTCCAAGCTAGAGATAGACGATTTGCGTTGGTTTATGACCAAAAAGGAGCACGTATCGGCTATTTGCAGGGATTGGTCCTTGAGCGAGATCCCCTTCCAATCGAGTAAGGCCAGCCTGGAAGGCTTCTGGAGAGATAAGATGTAAGCAGGAAAACGCCTTCGTTCGATACGCTTCGATGTCTCTCAGCTCGTATGAAAATTCTGCCTGTATTTGTTTGATGTTCTGAAAACCGGCGTCTCCCATGCGTTTCCGGAGAACGAGGAGTGATGGGTATCGTTCGATGTCAACTGTGATAGTGTCGGGAAAGTAGAAGGCAAGTGGTCGACGGGTTCGAATAATTTCTTCTGAATCAGTGACCGTACAAATACGCCCTCCTGGTTTCAGGATTCTAAAAACTTCGGAAAAATAGGGGATGATATCTTCCAGGTGTTGAACTAGATCGACAGAAAATACAAAATCGAAGAATGCTTCTCCGAATTGAAGGGAAGAAGCTAGCCCCTGGCTAAAGACAATATCAGGGGACTGGTGCTTGGCTTGAGTAAGCATTTGTTCGGACGCATCGACTCCCCACGACTTTGCATCCGTTGCAGAGTGGAAGGCATGAATGTAATTTCCTGTTCCACATCCAACTTCAAGGACGGTTGAGTCACGACGAACCTCACTAGTAGCAATGAGTTGTTTCAAGACTTCAGGATGAACCTGACGATGTCGCTGATAATCTTGGGCAAGCTCGTCGTAGTTGACCATCGAATTTCAGATACTAAAGGTTCTTGCCTTCTATTTGGGGTTTTGGTTGAGGTAAATTGTATTATGGAAAATGAGTTCAATTGAAAAGACTTAATCCCCTTCATTAAGGCTGAAAGCGGAGGAGGAATAGTAGATGACGTTTGAGGAAGGTGAGCCCGACGAGTACGAAATGTATGAGGAAGAACCCTCAAGGCGTAGAAAAGCAATTGGCTGCTGTGCGATTCTAATAATTATCATTTTCATCATTGCGCTGTTAGTCGGCTACACACCCTGGTTTCGACCCTTCTTTCCTTAACCTTCGATTTATGACTACGTATCAACATAGGTAAGTAGAAATGGAAATGGTACGGCTCCCAGGACACCCGAGTTGGACCAAGAGGTTAGGGGATTGGAGCTTTTCGGTCCAAAGATCCAAGGTTTTCCAATGCTTGGGGCCTACTGCTGGTGGACAACGGATTTTCGGAAAGCCGGAAATTCAGATGTCCGATGGGAGCCGTTGGAGGAGTCATGTTGAAGTTGATGGTGTGTGTCTCTGCCGATACAGGAGATACACACTGATTGCAGTAACCGGGATGATGATGGCTATTGCACCAATGATTGCCGCAGCGATTAGATTTCCATCAGGGGGTGGGTGGCCACTGACGGTATATCCTGCAGCGGGTAAGATGTATTCTTCAAGAAGGACATCATCTTGAAGGTAGTTAGTCTGTGCAGTAAAGACCACGACCATATTCACCACAGGGAACACGTAGATGAGTTGCCCTAGATAACCACGGGCAGAGTATGATTCAATGAGAGGTGAGGTCCACCATTGATAGCCATAACCTGTGTGAGCATTCAGCGTCATATGGCTAGCGGTGGCTGTGGTAACCCAACTCTCAGGCACAAGTTGTGCACCATCCCAGGTGCCGTTATTCAGGAAAAGGAAGCCGAATTTTGCCATATCTCGGGGTGTTAGCCGGAGGCTGGCACCACCAAACGCATTGTCATCGGGATCTTTACCCCAGTCATAATGGGTGATTCCTAGGGGAGTAAAGAGTTTGGCTTCTGCATACTCGTGGGTATATTGCCCTGTAGAGATATTAACGATGGTTGAGAGGAGGTGAGAAGCGCCTGAATTGTAATTCCATACTTCACCAGGTTCGTGGGCCATGGGTGCGTCAAGGACATATTGCACCCAATCTGTGCTACTCGTCATGAGAGTGTAGGGGTCTTCGACACCATAATCATTCTCTGGCCAATCAAATCCTGCAGTCATTGTAAGGAGATGTTCAATGGTTATTGCCTCTTTTCGGGCATCCATATTTGCTATGGTGCGGTCAGTGAAGTAATCAAGGACCAGTTCATCAAGGCTACTGATATAGCCTTCAGAGAGGGCGATCCCCAGAAGAGTTGAGGTGAAACTTTTGGTACATGAGAAGATATTTCGCCGAGTTGTTTCATCGGATGAACCATAGTAGGATTCGTGGACAATATAGCCATTTTTGACGACGACTGTGGACACCACCGCAAACCCCCAATCAACTAATTCAATGTAATCATCCATTGCCGTCAGGTAAGTTGAATCCATACCTTGAGCTTCTGGTGTAGAAGTTTGCCATCCAGAGGTGGGCCAATAATCGGGAGCCCAAGCCGTCTGAGGGTGCACTCCACTAGTCGGTATAATAACTATGAAAAGCAGTACAAGGGGAATGCAGAGGAGTATGCTAGAGCATTTTAGCATAATTGAAAGTCTTCCTTACCAGAGTAGGTTGACAGCATCTGCTTAATTCAGGGATTAATACTCGTGGAAACCGGCAAGTTCGAAAAGTGCACTTCAATTCCTGGAGTTTAACAAGAAACCGAACTTGGTGGTTCAATAATCCTCGAATCGAAGATTGATCTATTATTTGGGATGAGCTAGGAATTGGTTAGTATCCAGCTTTTTCAAGTAGTTCATCCAGGCAAATTTCACGCAATCCTTTGAAATGGCGTTGGGGATATAATACAAGGGTTTCACTGGATTCAATCATTTGTCCTTTTTTGAGGGAGTGATGGATTTTTTCAAAGGCAGCAACACTCTCAACATTAAAGGTGCTGAATACCAGCGGTTCAGTTGCTGAGGCATAAGAGTACCAATGTGCCACGGGATATTCTTTGCGTAGCCAAGAATCAACATCGATGGAGTTGCCCTGGTCTTCATCGTAAGTGAGGCGGACAGCATAGGAGATACACCCCCCCGCGTTTAGGTTCCATATGCTTCGGAAATGAACAGGTTCCGACGAAGCGCGTTCGTTGGGTAGTAGATTATCTCGAACAACAAAAGCCCTGGCTGTTGCGGAATTCCCTCCTAACTGGTCCAATACACGACGAATAGTCCGTGCTGTTAATCCCGTGCGTTTTGCTAATTCTACAATGGACATACGAGCGTCTTTTCGAAGTTCATTTAATACCTTCATCTGAAGATCTGTAAAATTAATTTTGCCACCTTTATCCGTTAGAAGGGTGTGAATTTCAACATCAGTAACACCCTCTTGTTTTCGAAGAAATCGGCTTAGTTCTCCCAGACCTTGAGCCGATATGTATTCTCCGAAGGCCATTATCCCACCATTGGATAGTGATGCTGTTCGATGAATCATTGGGTTGTTTCCAATGGTGTTGATGAGTAGTTCATCGTCTTGACTGCCGTCTGTGTTAATGAAGGCGACAATCATCTCTGCATCAATCATGCTCAAGCTTAGCCAGACAGAGAATGCTTTGAGTACTCCAGAGTCTCTAAGTTTTGTCACTCGTTTTTTGATGGCGTTGGCACTGATGTTGAATTGTCGCGCTAGCGTTTCATAGGATGTGCGACAATTGCCATCCAAGGCATAGAAGATGCCTTTGTCAATTAAGTCCAATGCAGACACCACGCAGCAGGGGAGAGCACCCATTCGAGTAGGGGAATTAGCTTATACGCTGAGTTCCAGTTTCTCAGCGAAGGCTCTACTCGTAAGCAGCATGTGTTCAAAACATCTTACATTTAAAGTAAATCATAGCTGCATAAACGTGCAAATTATGCTTAGGGTGGAAGGAGTATATTGAAAAGTTCACGATCAGGAAGCTTGGAAAAAGTGCAAGAGGCTGTCCATAAACAATCGTGTTTAATTACATCCAATGAAAATCCGTATTGGTGCAATGAATAAAGATATTGAAGATGGGCAATCATTTGCGCTAACATTTCACTAAGGTTCTCGTCTTGTTCTTTCCCTTCCATATTTGAAGGGGAAGCCAGGTTATCATTGGTTTTAGAACCCGGTAACCACACCTCAACTTCAACCGTCACCATTTCAGGGTCTGTTGTAGCCCGAAGCAACAGGATTCGCAGCGAAGAACTTTGGTAAAGGATTTGCACTGATTCTCCTGATTCGTTTTCTAAAGAAGGAGCAGCCAAGGGCTTGGTGGAGAGTTGATGGTATTTTTTCATCAATTCTTCGGCATTCATTGTTCATTCCTAAATTAACCCCACTGTAGTACGTTATTTATTCATGGCAACCGCAGGGTTCGGAAAAGACCCAAGAGAGTGAAGGTGAATGGAAAATTAGGATTCGAGTGGTTCAGATTTTCTATTCCTAGCGACGTTGAACTTTCAAGCGTGTACCAATACCTGAACTTTTAAGGAGATGCACATCGAAAGACAGAATAGTAAGCCAGGATGGACTAAAATCAATGTCAAAACCAAAAGAGAAACCCTGTCTCTCTGATTTAGGAGGGCTAGTCCAGGTTTTCGGTGGAGTGCTTGTAATAGGGGCACAAATAACCATCTACTTTGCCATCCTCCCCTTCATTGCAGAAATTCCTTTATATCCCATAGAAATTCGAGGAATCTTGGAACTTGTTGCTCAAATGTTGCTAATCATGATTACTGTAATGATTCTTTCTGGGAGTATTGTCATCATCGCGGGTGTGATTGCCTTTTTCAAAAGTGGAGCCATCGGTGGGTTCCTGGCCATGTTTTTTGGCATTGCTGTCATCGTTGGCGGGATTTGGATGATGTACGGGGCACTCTTTTACCCAGGGATTGCCCATTTCGCAGGAGCCATTCTCGCAATAGTTGGAGGCGTGCTAAGCATTATTCCTGGAGTGAAAGGGCCTCCCAAACCGAGAACGCGCCGTGAAAAGGACATTGTTGAAAGACAAAAAAGGAAGCGGTAACGTAGAGAATTTGAACGGGCACCTGTTCTTTTGAATAACCTTCATGTATCCTACTGATCAATTTCAGGTTGTGATTGGATCTTGGATATACATTCTGTTAACCATCAAATTGCTCATCTCTCAGATGTCTTTACCAATATCTTATTGGATCGTGGATTGCTAGAATCCCAATTATTCCCAGTAAACGCCTACATTTCCCTAGCCTGCTACAACACCTATGAAGCCCAGTATGATATAATGAGGCAAGTCTGGAATCGCATCTCTCCAGAAGTATTAGCTCAACAAAGTAAGGTTCTGCTTTCAGAAGTGCAAGGTCTTGCCATCATGTACCAGTGGCTATATTATGGCCTTGGAAGGATGGGTGTTATCTTCAACCAATGCGACAATGATCCAGCCAAAGAGTCCGAGACGAAACAACAAGAGTGGCGATATCTACTCGAAAAGTGGTACCAGTTAAGCACAAACTACTTCAACACAAAACAAGCCACAATCGAGGCTTCCGGTAACAGGAACCTCGCCTTTGATGAAAAAGTTCTAACGTGGCTTAAGGATCGGCTTGAACCAGTCAACCCTGCCCAAGTGGCTGACCACCGCAAATCCATCGGAACTGTTGACCTCTACGCCTTCATGGATGAGTGCGAAGCCCGAGCTAAAATCATTGAACATGGACCTTACCCCCACGATGACAACCAAATCCTTGTCATAACAGAATACACCAACCTCTATGATGGCAAGGAAAAACTCTGGCTACCCTGGTCAGAAACCGAGACCCCACTCCCATCCGCTTCATTAGGAATCGCAATGACACTCAGCGATGTAACAGCCAAATTCAGCGATACAGGGACCATGACCCTTACTCCCGCAGAATATGGAGATTATGTCCATCAAATGCTCGCCTATTCAAAACGTGGAAACAAAATCACATCCTTGGGATTAGATGAACTAGCCTCCTATGCAGAAGCAGCTGATGCATCACAACAGGAACTGTTCATGCGATTTGCGGAATGGGATAAGCAGCAACGACTCATCGCTGGAGCCAAAGCCTACATGCGAGGCTTTGCCCGATACACCAATCAAGTCGGAATCACCGATCAAATCGACTGGGGCCTCACCCCCCACGCTATGAAAGAATATGTTCCCTATTTCATGACCCATGACGGTGATAACGCCTTTGCCCGAATGTTTAGACCGCCAGAAGAACGGGCACAAGACCCTACCTTCTACAAACTCCCCGAATAGCATTACACAATATGGAGCTAAAAGGTATTGAAAGAGTTCACCGATCAAGACGACTTTCTTCACAAACCCACCAAACATAAAGACTGGCGAGAAAGCTTCTATTTCAACTGGGTTGACCTCAAGGCACAGGTCAGCGGATTCACCACTATCGGGCTTGTCCCCAATATACCACGACGAGAGTTTATCTTCGCCCTCTTCGTTAAAGGCACACCAGAGTTCTACTTCAGCGAACCCACAGAACCAATATCCAAGGATTTCTATGCAGCTATGAGGGATGCAACTCTCGCTTACGAATTGGTCAAACCCCATACCGATTGGCGGATTCATTATTCCAGCCCCCGAGTTTCCGCAGAAATTCATTGGGAAGCGCGGTTTCCCCCCGGCGACTTCGGGAAAGGGAGTGGCACCAGTTGGAGCCGCCATCTCGAACAATCCGGTCGTATAACCGGACATATAGAGTATCCCAATGGTCGGGCACACCACTTCACTGGATACGGTCAACGCGATAAAAGCTGGGGTGTCCGCGATTGGCATATCGAAGAATGGTTTGCCCTCCATGCCCAATTTGATGAATTCATGATCGGGTTGCGGTATGATACAGTCAAAGGCAAAAGCCATCCAGCGGGGATTATTAGCTCACAAGAAGGTAATGTGCCGATTAAAAACATCATCGTGGAAACCGAATTTGTGGAAGAAACCATACGTAAACCCATCAGGGCGAAAACATACATCACCGGCGCAGATAATCGGACCTTCACATTATTTTCCGAATGCATCCATCCCAACGCATTTGCTAGATACGCCCGGACGTTCGCTAGCGGAGAGACCGAATTATTTGAAATATTGGTAACCCATGAATGCGAAGAACTCCAACAAACAGGAACAGGACTCGCCGAATGGTTATTTACCCACCAACACTAACTCTCATCAATTCGAACTCAGAAAGACAAGTAACAAGAAGTGTTCAAGATGAGTTTGGAAGAATATGAGAAAAAACGAGACTTTACAAAAACCACTGAACCTAAACCAGAAGTAAAGCTGGGCTCAAATCAGATTTATGTAATCCAACGTCACCAAGCCCGCAACCTACATTGGGATTTACGGTTAGAGCGAGATGGTGTACTCATCAGTTGGGCAGTACCCAAGGAACCACCAACGGAGAAAGGCATTCGACGGTTGGCAATCCAAACAGAAGATCATCCGATTGAGTACGGATCATTTCAGGGAGAGATTGCTGAAGGTGAATACTGAGCCGGGATCGTTGAGCTTTGGGATACAGGAAAATATGAGACGGAAAAATGGGAAAAAGACGAAATCATCGTTATAATAAAGGGTAAGCGATTACAGGGAAGATATTGCCTGATTCGTTTTAAAAAGGTCGAAAATGGTTGGCTATTCTTCCGGTGTGGCGAGTGATTTTTGTCGACAGATAGTCGTGATAGGGGCAATTTTTTAGGGCTGAACTACCCAGAATTGATGAGTAGTCGTAGGTAGTTCTTGATTGGAGAGAAGCCAACAGGTGAAGCTGGTCAGCTACGCAACGGATGCCGGACCGCGTGTAGGTTGTTTGGATAACGGAGAGGTGATACCGACTCCAGGGATTCCATCTATGCTCGATTACTTGAGTGATTCCTCACTCAAATCCACCATCGAAGCCGCTTTGATAGGGCGTATTGGTGCGAAACCGATCAATGAGGTGAACTTGCTAGCTCCTCTTCCTCGTCCAACAAAGATCATCGCAATTGGGCTGAATTATAAGGACCATGTGGAAGAGACCGGAAGAGAGATGCCGAAGGCTCCAGTGCTTTTTTCAAAACCCCCTACGGCAACGATTGGACCCGAAGCCTCCATTGTCATCCCGAATGAATCGTCCAAGATAGATTATGAGGTTGAATTAGGCGTCGTCATCGGAGTAGGCGGTCGTAATATTCCGAAGGAGACGGCCTTGGATCACGTGGGTGGTTATACAGTGTTCAATGATATTTCCGCCCGCGATTTCCAATACCGCGATGGCCAATGGTTCCGCGGAAAAAGCTTTGACACTTTTGCCCCAATGGGTCCAGTACTCACCTTACCTGACCAAATCAATGATCCCCAAAACCTTCACCTGGAGTTACGCCTAAACGGGAAAAAGCGGCAGGATAGTTCCACAGCCAATATGGTGTTTTCAGTAGCTGAACTGATAACCGATATTTCGAAGGTATTAACCTTGGAGCCAGGAGATGTAATTGCGACCGGTACTCCAGCAGGCGTGGGTTTTGTCGCTAAACCGAAACCAGTTTTCTTACAGCCAGGTGATGTAGTCGAAGCAGAGATAGAAGGCATTGGGATTCTTCGCAATCCGGTTACTAAAGATGGAGAAACCGGACAGCTCGAGAAGTAAATTAATCGTCTACTTCTTCATCGTTTGTGAAGTCGAATAATCTTTTTTGTCGATCAACCTGTCTTCGGGCTT
The DNA here is from genome assembly GCA_016839365.1 of Candidatus Hermodarchaeota archaeon. Lineage (GTDB taxonomy): Archaea > Asgardarchaeota > Hermodarchaeia > Hermodarchaeales > Hermodarchaeaceae > Hermodarchaeum. Next base: position 21,603 of record JAEOUH010000008.1, on the reverse strand, counting down.
CGAGTTCCGAAAATTCTTCACTGAATGGTTTACGAACTTCATCGGAAAGATAGTCATCAAGATGATGGGATTTCTGACTCGGAAACTTAATATCTAGGGGAACTAAAACCTGTTCAAATGCCATTGCTAGTTTTCTGACATAATCATTGATGTCAATTTCGTCCTTCGTTGCCATCTGTGTGGGTTTCACTGTGAATGTCTTGGGGCCATACCGAAAAGGATTCACTTTGACAAATCCTATTTCTGCGCGTTTTTTCACTTTAAACCCCTTATCAGTGAGTTGTTGAAGTGCCTGATAGGGTTGCGCTAATGCCGCGTCCTTGTCCCGATCTTTATCAGCTTTCCAAACCTTGACTCGATATTCTAACTCTTCAACTTTGAAAACGCGGCGCTTTAGCCGAGTTACTTCCCGCTGCAAAAACCCAATAATCTTCGGAGAGGCTTCCCTGAGTTTTTTAGGAGTGTCGACACCTGCAAGAGGTTTGACCGCCTCCATAAAGATTTCTCGGAATCGCGGAGGTGTACTGGATTTGCCAAGCGTAATCCCTTTAATATCTGGGGTTCCATCGGGAAGGATGCCAAAGTAAGCTTTTTTGGCAGAGCTGAAGACACAAAGGGAATAGACTACATCCACGGCGAGTTTCAGTTTCAGTTCGTCTCGTACAATTTTGATTAGCCAGTTGATTTGTTGGGGGCTGGGTTTGTCTAGAAAGATCGAATCGGTGTCGCCATATATTGGGTGCATGCCATGTTCAATGGCTAAATCCCACGTTGTCTGAAGCGCCCACCGACCGTAGGCCATCATTGATTCTGCTAATGGAGGGCTTGCGAGTCCATGAATTCGGATGGTAACGCCACCGCTGCTTACTAACAGAAATTTGAGTAGATCCGAAATGGTTTTGGCCTTAGTTCGTTGGTCTGGCTTGATGTTCTTTTGACGACTTCGTGGTTTGAACCAATGAATCCGTAAATCCTTAAGAGCTCCAATCAGGGCACTGAAAATCCCCCGTCGATGGTTACACACATAGTGGGCTTCGTTAGGAACTTTGAATGTGCGACAGTCGTTATGGTCGCAATCCATCGTTTCGTAAGATAGATTGTATGTGTCAATGAGGCTCGGATAAAGGGACTCAAAGTCCAACACAGTCATATTGTAATAGGCCCCAGGTGTAGGCGCAATGGTCAACGCCCCTTCCACACGATGAGGGGTATGACCTTTGGTTAATTCGTTAGGATCAGGGATTAGGAGTCCTAGTTTGCGGTACGTGGTGTTTAGCATGGATCGAATCCACTCGGAGACGCTTCGGCTCGTGAGTGCTCGCTTGAAGGGGATATTCGCGATCCGTGCAAGCATCCAGGCCCATAGCATCTGGGATTGATTATAGGTCGAGTCCAGGTTCAAGAGCTCTTGGGGAATATTGGGAACTGGCTGGACCACATATCGAAAATATTCCTTCAGAAATTCGTATTTCAGTGGGTCTTGTTCAGCTGTCTCAATAAAAAGCGATTCAAATTCCTTCAGTTGTTTTTGAGGCAGTTGTAAATCGAGTTTGAATCCTGATCCAGACTTTACGTGGGGGCACCCAAACCGTTGGTCTTGGTCGTAGATATAACTAAGTCCCGGTTTGATGTCTTTCTCCCATTCTCGATCCACTTGAACGCTAGTCTCTAACTGTATACGTGCCACGTTGATGAACTCGTCTTTCATAAGGTCTTTTCGTTTAACTGCTTCGCCCAGACTTGCAGGCTGTACATAATAATAGGGTTTGAAATCTACTTTTACTGTTTTGAGAGTTTGCGAGGGAGTCTGGAGGAAGGTGAGTAAGACTCCTTGGTCGGCGTCGGAATAGATCGCATCCAATAGCCAGTAACGATCCGCCGACACAGTATGTGCACCCAGTCCAATTTGTTAGGGGAACTCCTTTGGCTTTAACCTTACGCTCGTAATCTCTGTTGCGCGACTGCCTGTAGGTGGATTCACATGATGGGAAGGATGGCAGCCATGAGCCATGCGAAGAGGAATGCGTTGAACAGGACAGAGATATAGAATCGATTGCTCAAACGGTAGGACCAGGCTAAATAAGACGTGGAAACCGCGTACATTGGGATGAATATCCAGAGGAACAGTAGATAGAAACCCATGAATCCTGAGAGGAAAGGACCACCAATGGCGAGACTAGCGATGGTTTGGATGAGAAGAATGAATGCCATGACGAGGACTTTGATGAAGATAGCTTTCGTTGTCCATGAAGTCTGAGTTTTCCACCAATTCTCCATGGGCTTCGTACGAAGGTAGCCCATTATCCAGAGTCCATCAATTAAGGTGATGGGTAGGAAAAGTATGAAATAGAGAGGAAGAAAGAGCGCTCGCTGTGGTGAAAGGGCTTTCATGAATGGGAGAAAAACACGAAAGTCCAAGGCGAGGAGCAGATCTACTGGCAGAACCCAAAGGTTAAGCCAAGCAATCCCAATGAAACCAAGAAGAAATCCGATACTGATGGTTTGTCCGATCTTCCTATAGTCTTTCTGTTCACCTCCGTTAAAACCTCCAAAATCATTCCAGGTGGGAGTAGCACTTTTTCGATTCATCATATATTTGATTCCGATAAGCAGTAATACTGCAACAAGACTTCCGAAGAACAAACCCAAGATCACAGGAAAACCCAGACTCTGTGGATATGTAAAGGGGAGATTAACAAGAAGCATAGTAAACAAAGCCCCAAGGCCAAGGAGACCATAGAGAAGACCCATCACTAGATAGCGCGAGTTTTTCGCATGATATAATGAGTTTGGTGACTGTTGGATTTTTCGAAACACAGTGAACCCAATGAGAATTGAGAACAGGGCAAAGACCGAAAGGATTGCTCCAAGACAGGCCAAAAACCCACCAGCAACCCAGAGGGGATAGAGCAGATTTTGGCTTGGAATCCAATAAGTATCCGGAGTTCCTTTGAGGCTTGCCATGAGCCACTCAGTGGTTGAGCTAATACAGGTGGCATCAATGGTTTCAAACAGATGATTGGTTGGGGGGAGGATAATACCACGCGCAGTTCCTGTGGCAAAATCACCATAGAGCTGTCCCGGAACCACGGGTGCCGTGGTGTTAAACGGACCTGCAAGAGTGTTCAGAAGCTCTGGAACGTCAAAGAGCTCATCATAGAGCCCCACCACAAAGAATAGGTTCTGAGGATAGGTAGCGTTTGCCCACGTCGCCATGCTACTACTACCTCCACCCACAATAACTAAACTATCCACTTGTATGGATGATGCATTGATGGTTTGGATGGCAATTCCAGCCCCCATTGAGTGACCAATCATACCCAGAGTGCTTACGTAGGTGAGGCTGTCCAAGTATTCTAGGGCAGCCAGGCCTCCGCGATCCGTATTTGGAACTGTACTAGTTCCGGAATTACCATGTCCCATGGCATCGATGGTGAGAACAACGAATCCGCGGCGGGCTAGTTCAATGCCAAAGGCCATGACCCATTCTTTGGATTGAATGACCCCGTGAATAACGATTACACCGGGGAGTGGCGTTGCAGTTGTGGCGGCAAGGGGACGTTGAAGAATGCCAGAAATGGGGACACCGTCCGAAGTCACAAGAGTGATTTCAGTGGCTTGCACGGTTCCGAAGTTGTTTTGAGCAGCCCAAGCCATGCTGATACCACTCACCATCATCAGGATGCTGATAAGGAATACAAGGTAGCGGGGGCGTAAACGTGCCATTATATACACCTAAATTTAACCTAAACCAGGTATTGTTCGGGTTAGTCTCTTATTATTTGTGTAGAGACAAAATTTACCTTAGAAATAGATCTTCATCCTTCTTCTCATTCATATGGTCTGAAGCAGACTAAGACGAAAACACGAAAATCAGAGGTTTTTATATCAGGGTTCACTGTCTTAACACTATCCTGAAGATCTATGGAGTTCGTGAATATGCAACCGCTAGAACATCTTGCCCAGGAACATCGGCTGATTGCGAAAGCAGTACCGATCACAAAGTCATTCCGAGATGAAATTGAAGCAGGAGGTCCAATCCGCCCCCGCCGATATTGGTGGCTTATCGACTTTTGGAGCACATACGCCGATATAGTGCATCATTCAAAGGAAGAGCAATTCTTATTCCCAGTCATTGTTGAACATGGAGGCACAACGGAATTTGAGGAAACCATTGACAAACTCGTTGAAGAGCATATGTACCTGCTTGCCTATATCGCAGAGCTTCGTCGCTTTGCACGTCCAATGTTTACCGGTGATCCATCCGCCCGCGAAAGAGTCATCAGCTGTCTAGATAAATATACTGACCTCATTGAGCCCCATATCAAGCTAGAAGACACCGAATTGTTCCCAGCAGCCAGCCAATTATTGTCGAAGGCAGAAATGGATGAATTAGCCAAAGAGTTTAAGGCAATAGACACACGAACGGGAACACAAGTTCAATCATATTACAGTTCTCTTCTAGATAAGCTCAAGGAGAAGTGAAAGAAACGTGACAAATGAAAGACTAATCGAATTACTTGAAACCCAACTCACTTTGGAAAAGGAATCGGCACGCGCACTCCGGAAAGAAATGAAAGACATTGATCATCCGGGCATCAAAATCTTGTTTGAAATCTGCGCTGCAGATTCGACGAAACATGCAAGCATGGTTCAGATGCTACTTGATACCTTAAAGAAGGAGAAACCCTCACGCGAGCAAGCGGAGGAAAAAACCTATTTGAGCACCTGGAAGCAACGAAACCAGGGACTAGAAGCCATCAAGCACCACATCGAACGTGAAAATAAGATGATCGAACTCATTAAAGATGAGATCGTCGCAACTGACGATAAGACACAAAAAACTATCCTCAAACATATCATTGAGGACGAAAAACGTCACCACAGGATACTCAAAGAAGAGATTTGGAAATTCTAAAGGGCTACAATGCGAAGAGGAGAAGTCTTTTTTACTGGGAAATCTCAGTTCGGTGTTAACGTATCTGCTGGTGTGAACATCATGTCTGAAGGTCCCCATAAAGAATTACTCGATTTCATTCAAAAAGCTATCAATATCGAAAAACAGGCCGTGAAGCTCTATAAGAATACAGCAGCCACGATTGATAACGCAGCGGTTAAACTCATCGTTGATGAGTTAGGTATGGACTCGAGTAAACACGCGAAGATGTATGAAACTATCGAACGGGTGTTGAAGAAACAGCCTTACTCATTCAAAGACTTCCACGAAGAAAAATGGACTGACAAGTTGGTAGCAAAACGTGACCTGGAGAAACACATCAAAATCGAGGAACACATGATTGAGCTTGTCCAAGAACAAATCAAAATTGTCAAGCAACCAACAATCAAGGCAATCTTAGAACACATTCTTGAAGACGAAAAACGTCACCACAGTTATCTCATGCAAGTGATTAAAGGGCTCTAATACAACCGGCAACTAATCTGCAGGGATATAGACCCACATTGGATTTATTTTACAATTCATTTATGTAGGAGACCACGCTGACGGCTGGTCTAATGAAAATTACTATTCAATCCTGGGACGAGGTCAATTCAGACAAGATTGCCGAGTTTTCATATCAGGCTAGACAACGAGATAGCCTCATTACCGAACCCCCTACGATCGACTCGTTTCGTAATACTATCGAATGGTGGAAGAACCGCAGGTTTAACGTTCCGATTATTGCATATTCAGACGACGAGATAGTGGGTTGGTTAGTGTTCTTTTCCTTTATTCCAACAACAGCTACTATCGGTCGGTGGCATCCAATCACTGAGCCTGGACCAAGACAAAGTGAGATTGGTGGACAACTTCTCAAAACAGCAATTGCTCATGCAAAAGATCAGGGCTTTGAGCGTTTTGAAGCTGAAATCACTGGAATCACCACACAAAACGAAGCATTGTATGAAGTATACAAGAAGTGGTATGAAGCACAAGGAATGCACCTGTCAACAGAGGAACTTCGTTTGGAACTTGACCTGACACAGCTATCCATAACTGAACTCGATTTTCCTCCGCGATTTCAACTTCGTCCCTTGGCAGATTTTTCCAACGAAGACCTTGAAGGGCCTTTCTTTGAGATGTTTGATGATAGTAGAGACCGGTTTTGGCTTGATCTAACAGTAAAACAGCGAAGGGAATGCTTTCAATATTGGTTGGACCGGGTACGTCCCTTTGTTGAAGAAGCGACGACCGTCCTCGTCAAAAACAAGGAGATTGTGGGACTTACGGTTGTTCGCCCGATTCAGGACGTGGGGATGTTGGGACCTATCGCGGTTAGTCCTCGTTATCGCCGACAGGGCTTGGGTCGATCTCTCATAGCCTTCAGCCTTCAAGGTGCCTTGCGATACGGATTATCCAAGATGCAGCTTGAATTTGATATTACAAATGAACCTGCATTTCAACTCTATTCTGAACTAGGGTTTACACCAGTACATCGTCTAGCGATATTTGTCCTCAACTTATAGGTTTGTGATTTACGAAAAATTTCACTCATCCTCCGTTTAAACTCGAATTTACGTAAAAACAGTTAATTTTAAATGGGGGAAGCACATAGTAATGGAGTGGAGACATCGACTTTGCCACCACCGTCGAGCTGGTCACCAAACCGTTTCATTCCTTCCAACCGTCCTATTTTAGGTGCAGAAGAGATAGCAGCGGTGACAGAGGTACTACAATCAGGCATGCTGACGCATAAGTCAGGAGCTGGGACTTACACCCTTCGATTTGAAGAAGCCTTTGCCAAGTTTGTTGGTGCCAAACACGCAATCGCAGTAAACTCTGGAACCGCTGCACTCCATGCAGCATTATTAGCTTTTGATGTGAAGCCAGGCGACGAGGTCATCGCTCCCTCATTCAGCTTCATTGCAACGACCAACATGGTGCTGTTGACAGGAGCAAAGGTGGTGTTTGCTGACATCTCAATGGACACCTTCAACTTGGATCCTGAAAAAGTAAAAGCTGCAATTACACCCCGCACAAAGGCCATCATCCCTGTTCATTTGTATGGACACCCCGCCAATATGGATCCCCTTATCGAGATGGCCAGTAAGCATGATATCCGAATTATCGAAGACGCATGTCAAGCCCACGGGTCCAAATATCGTGGACAGGATGTGGGCACCATCGGAGATGTGGGATGTTATAGCCTCTATCCCAGTAAAGTCATCACAACTGGTGAAGGCGGATTACTCACCACCAACGATGAGGATTTAGCTGAACGATTACGCCAAATCCGTACCCATGGTGAAATCAAACCTTATGAATACGTGCAGCTAGGGCATAATTATCGGATGCCTGAGATTCAAGCAGCTATTGGTCTAGCCCAGGTAAACCGTCTCCCCGAGTTTCTAAATGCCCGGAAGGTGAATGCCAAATATTTAACGAAAAACCTTCGTGATATTGAGGGGATAGCATTACCCAATGAGGCTTCATGGGCAACTCATAACTGGTACTTGTATACGATTCGGATTCTTTCTCCCCGAAAACGAGATGTTGTTCAGAAAGCCCTACACGAAGCAAAGATTGGTGCAGCAGTGTATTATGAAGTCCCTCTTCATCTTACTCCAATTTATCGTAAACTCTTTCAGTACAAAGAAGGATTCATGCCTGTTTCCGAGCAAGCAGCTAAGGAGGTATTATCCCTTCCTGTACATCCCGCCCTCACCGAGGAAGAGCAAGAATGGATCGTGCAGCAGAGCCGCCAAGCCCTCGCGCAGCTGGGCTAGACTGTAAATTGCCAGGCGCAGATAGTCCGGTTGCGCGAGGATTTGGTACAAGACTAGCGATATTAATGATCGACGAGTTCTTGGAATAAATCGTCAATCTCTTGGGAGAGAGGGTGATTGGGCTCTTTCTCTAACAGCTTTTTAGCGCGTTCGAGGGTATTGATCGCGTCGAAGGTGAAGCCAGTTTCGCGATGATGAATAGTGGCATTTTTGTAAAGCAGTTCAATGGCAAGCGAATTTTCGTGGAGGGCGATTGACAGATCAATGGCTTTTTCAACAGCTTGTGTGATTGACACCCAAAGGTCTTGATTCTTGTTACGAACTGCAAAGAAGGAGTTGGCTGCCGCAAGATAGGAGTCACGGGCTTCGCTTTTTCGTCCGGCTTGGATTTCAAGGTCCGCAACTCGTAGAAAGCTTTGACCTGCCTCGAAAGGTGCTTCTGCAGCCGTAAAGCCTGTTGCCGCATGTGCCCATAATTGTTCGAGCTGACTGGTTCCCCCAACTGCCTCTAGTTTTCCTGCCGCTTCCTTGAATTCTAAAAAGGCGCGTGATCGTTTACCCTCACGGATGAAATCTTCAGCATTCTCAAGGTGTTCTTCAATTGCCCGACGGAGTTGTTCTTCGTCGCTCATCATAATCCCCTTTTGTAACGGAGGTTAGACATATGCTCTACAAATAGTATGCTGATAGGCAGAAACATCAAATAAAAGAATCATGGAGCCCTGTATAATAGAACATAAAGGGAAAAAAGAGGAAGTCTGTAAAGTCACTAAAGGAATTTAAAAAGCCCCTACTAAATCGATGTATGAGGATTTTGTGTCAAGATGTCTCGACAAACACTGAGCATAGCCCTCATTCTCTTCATCCTGGCCACTGGATGGAATTCCTATGCATTGCAGGCCTTTCATGTGACAGCCTATGTTCCAAGTGAAGGTCATTTGACGACCTATAATTATGGCTACATTAACATACTCTACAACCAATCCTCGGTCCAGATCAATCAATGGACGGAGCTCGTTCTTGTTCCCGGAAACTATACCATGCATTGGCATCAACATGTGAATTTGTCTATCCTGGTGATCCAACTTATTCCGAATGGTGCTATTTTCCAGGCCTATTACAATTTCTCAGTGATAGTCTTCAGCAACGTCGTCACAGTGTCGAATAGCAGTTCCTGGCAAACCACGATCACCTTAAACGGATCTGTTCCTGCTCCGGCTCCAACGGGGGTGAGCTCTGGTCTCGTTGACTACCCCATAAACCAGGGGCTTCCTGGATTCTTCCTTGATGACACTACTCTGAGCACCATTACTCCTGGATTAAATGTAATTGTTGGGGGAAGCCTTTGGCAATCCATCACTTACTCAGCATTCACGCTGGGAGATAGCGAACAAATGTGTTATCGATTCTTCAACCAAAGCTCTAGCCAAGATCAAGATACCGAGACCACATACGTCATTGACCAAGATGTTGGCATCTACTACCAAGCAAATGAAACCCGGATTACTTCCGTTGACTCCTCATTCATTTATCTATCCTATTATTACCACATACTTTCCACAAACATCCCGTTAAGCCCTCCGCCAAACCCCTTACCAATTTACATTGCAGCTGCAATTGCGACCATTGTGCTAGTTATCATCGTGATCTTACTCGTTCGTGCATTGTGGTTTCGCCGCAGACTTCGCGCCGATTAACAACGGCTTCAGAATCGACCTCTTCTGTTTTGCGTACTTTGGAAATTTCTTCTTAGGTTTTGAAATTCAGTGGAAACCCATTTATACGAACTTACGAACATGACCACGGGCTTGCCATGATACACCAACTGTACCATTTTCATAAAAGCGGACTGGTGCTGACTTCTATTGGGTTTGGCCCGATGACAGTGAACGTAAGTCCTGAACTCGTCTCAGGATTTCTCTCAGCTCTTCGTATGTTTGGGCAAGACCTCCTTGCAGATGATGTCACAACCATCGAAACGGGTAATTATCAGTTCGTCTGGGATTTCGCAGATCCCGTCTTGAGCGTGGCCCTCGCCGACCGAGAAGACGATGACGTCTCAATTATGGCAGTACTCAAGACCCTCAACGCCTTATTCTTGGACCGCTATCAAAAGCAGCTACGTCGCTGGACCGGAGAAATTGCACCCTTTCGAGATTTCAATCCCGTAGCTAGAGAGGTTGTGCAAGATTATCTACCAACTTTCGAAAAACCTCTGGAAACTGAAGCTCTCCGTCCGGCAATTATTAGGCTTTGGCGTCGTTTTGGTCCAGGATTAGACATTCTTTTGTATGGGCTCCTGCGGGGCACGCCAATTCTCGCTGTTGGACGGAAATCAAGAAACCAGTCGGTGATTCGAGCACTTCAGACGATGCGTGGTCGACGAATTCCTGTAATGTATTTCGATGATGCAGGTGCAGCGCTGCAAGTGCTAAGCGATAGGCCACAGAACATGTCGTTCATTCTTAGTCTCCCCAATCGCGCTTATGAGGAAACCTTTGCAGATTCATCCAATATGGGACTCACATACACCTGTCTATTAGTTGAAGAACACATCGTTTTGCCAGTGGGCTTTGAAGCCAAATCATTAGGAATAGCTGATACCGTCGCACACGCCGAGAAGGTGCTAGGAGAAAGTGGTGTGGAACTGCGGAATATTAGTGAAACGGCGTTTCTTACCGTCCGGGAAAGGATTAGAGGAGTAGCTAAGCTTCTTGCACAGACGGATAAAATCCCAGATGATGAGGCTGCTAAGCTCCTTCGATTGGCAAAAGATGATTATCGAATCTTCAAAGAACTGGCGTTAGAAGGAGGTTATGTGCGACGTGCCCGAAAATGAAGAGACCGAAAAGAGCCGCATTGAGAGAGAAGCTCATACCTACAAAATGATTCATGCTCTCCCTAAACGGTATTTTGAACTGATGAATAATGGAAGCGCGCTAGCCAAACAAGGGGAATTTAAGAAAGCTGCAGAGACATTTTCCGAAGCCCGAGTAGAGGTAGGTAAGATTCTGCAACAACTCCTGGAGATGCCTAAAGAGCCCAAAGCACAGATGTGGCAATTCTTTGGTATTCTTTGGGCTTTTAAGCTCATCAAGAGCGTTTTCTATTATTTTCTTGCACAGAGTGAGACTGTTCAGACGAAAAAGGAGCGAGAAGCCCTACTGATGGCAGCTTTGGGTGCTCAACGGGTTGGTGCAGATATGATTCCGGCCTTTGAAACGCTGAATCGAAGCTTTAAAGGCGAAGATCAAGACCTTCTGCCAATGCTCGGTGAAGCGATACGAAATTACGAAGAGAGGCAGCGGGTTTTGGAAAAAGCTTTAGCTGAACAAGGTTTGGATTTTCACATCTAAGTAAACCTTTTTTTCGGAAAAAAAGCCGATTTATATACTTTATAAGGGCAAAGAAGGCGACAGAAATCTTTTTAAAGCAAAAGTCGCCTAACCTCAATTTAGCGGCGTTTCTTCTCGTATTCAAATGGGAGGAGAAGCCGTGTCTTCAAGTTGGAGGATACAAAATTGGCTGTTGATAAAATCGTTAAGAAAGCGATTGCTGCGAAAGCCCACAAAATGGGCTTCAATGTTTCTGCAGACGCTTACAAAGCAATCGATGATGCTGTCGAAGCAATCATCACCAAGGCTACACACCGAGCCAAAGCCAACAAGCGTAAGACCTTGATGGCCTACGACTTTTAGCAAATCTGCGATCCTATCATTGAAGTAAGGACTGGGACAATCTCGTCGGCGAGTTTGTTGCGGGGGATTGTCCTCTTCTCTTTTTTCGTACTGCTATCGGGTAAGCTCCTCATTTTTTGTAGGTTTTGATATTGTATCTTTTTTCCGTATCCTATGGTAGAGAGGAACAGCGAGGTAAGTGCGGATGATTGAGTATAGGGAGAGAAAGATTCCGACAAAACCTATTGCGACGGCAGCGAAGTAGATGAAGGCAGCAATGAGGCCAGGTCTCCAGGCAAATGTGTTTATCGGGATGGCATGCAAGTGAAGTTGAAGCATGATGAGTAAAGCTGTAGGTGGTGCTAAGGGCATGACAAGGACAGGGATGAGTGCAGCAGCAATAAGGATTATGGACACAATGATGAGGGCAAATGCTAAAGGAACAATTGCTGGATCAAGAGGTATTCCCCTTTGTCCGATGAGGAGGAGAATGTGTTCGTTGACATTAACAACTAGGGTCAAGACGACTGTGGCCATACAGGTTCCAATGATCCAGCTGAAGATATAAACAACCCAAGATGCGTGTTCGGATTCAACACCAAAAAAAGAAAGGAAGGATTCATTGTACTTGAAGACCCAAGGAAGATAACGACGAAGGCTAAGGATTAAAACGGAACAAATGATGAGGACTGCTGTTGTAATATAGAACCAAGTCTGGTGGAGAGCCAAGCTCATAATGAATCACTTCGTGGTAGGGACACTGGTAGGGAAAGGCTCTAAAAGCTTACGTGTTGGGAATCTTCCCTCGAGAAATAAGGAAAATAACATGCAAGCGGAATTTATAAGCGGTTACGCCAATTAGAAAGTATTGCAGCGGAGTGATTATCCAAAGCGGTGGAATTGATATGCCTTCAACGTTGGATTCGCTAACAGACATCTTAGAGGAGCTCAATAAAACGGGCCGAGTGAGTGCAAGCATAGTCGCAGATGAGGAAGGATTTGTTATCGCTTCAGCGGTTGGTCATGGTGTCGATGAAAAAGTAGCCGCAGTAATGGGAAGCATCGTTTTTAATAACGCTGATAGAGCTAGAGACGAGTTGAAATTAGGCTTAATGCGTGATATCACAATTCGATGTGAACAAGGCTCCTTAGTGTGTAAGTCCGTTCTATTGGAGGATGGTAGACCTGTGGTCTTGGCGGCTCTGGTCCCACGAAATACCAGATTCTATATCCGACAAGTAAACAACACCTTGCGAAAAATCCGAGATGTCCTCCGCGAGCTGGAAGTCTAATCTTACAGGTTTCTCGTATTTTATGGAAGGTCTGGGATGATTGCTGATGTCAATGAATGACGAAGAGTGGGTGCTCTCCTCGTTCACAAACGGATTTCAACTCCGGAGCCTTCTGGTTGCAACGAAAGGAGAATCGTCATTTCAATCCAACCACCTCCCCGAAAGTGTCCAGGATGTAACATTTCTTAGTTCCCTTGAATCAGCCCAGCTGCTGAAGAAGGATGGAAACCGTTTGAATTTCCCAGGATATGCTAAAATTCGAGTTGCCATCCGTGCATTGCAATTAGGAGAACCCAACCGTCCTGTACTTACCGCATTGACTTGGCAAGAATTCGAAGAATTTGTTGCCCATGTTCTGACCTTTCACGATTTCACGGTTCTACAAAGGTTTCGATTCTCAACGAATCGCCGATTCGAGATCGATATTGTTGCACATCGTCAGTCAGTTTTGCTATGCATTGATTGCAAACAATATGGCGTGAGGTTAGGGAAAGCGTCAAGCCTTCGAACGGCCGCTGAAGAACAGCTTCATCGTACACAAGTATTAGCTGACAACTTCGCTCGATTTCAAGCAGATCTTGGTTGCCTTGACACAGAACATCCAGTCTTAATTCCATTGATGGTAACCATGATGAGTGAAGACATCCTGTTTCACGACCGAGTTCCAATTATCCCTGCACCCCTCTTCAATGCATTCTTACTCGAATATGACCGACAGCGCGATTCGCTGCGAGTTGTGCAGCCTAGTTCTAGTCGGCAGACCCGACTCATTTGAGAAGCCGAGGATTTCCACCGTTTTTCGCTAAAGCACAATTGAGAATCCAAAGAAAATCCTCAAGGAGCACAAGCATTTGATCAAGGTTTTGATGGGACCCAGAGGAAAGCATTGAGCCACTCTCATTGATAATCGAATGCCCCTCCTGGACAAGGATTGCATGTATATGCTCAAGGTTGTGAAAGAGCGTGGAGAGCTCATTCAACCTTTCCTCTGTAAGTCGCTTTTCTCCAATTCCTCGACCGGGTCCACGCCGTTTTGGCTGTTTCACAAGCTTGTCCGATTTAAGAAGTGCTGGACCGTTGGGGGGATTATAGGTTTCCTTCATTTTTTTCTCCTGCGTTTCGGTTAGCGTGTAAAGTGGATTGGGTCTGGGTCCTGCAATTCACGAGGATGAGATTCTACGTGGTCGAAAGCTGTTGGGAAGTATTCCCGGAACCATTGCCATTGTTCCTTCTCAGAATCGAATTGACAACGTTGACGAACCTTTGTCGGGATAAAGTCCTTAGCGCCGCTCCCATAGAAGACCGCGGCGTCAAACTCGTTTTGTTCTATAAAGAGATGGTTGAGTTCCCGTCCCACTCTTAGGGCTAATCCTGTAGGTAAGCCAAAGGCTACGATACATCCTGGAGTGGGATGATGAAATATTGAGCCTCCATAGAGAGGTGCTTCACGACAACCAGCAAGAAAGTTTTGGACTGTCACATCACTACCTTCCAAGATAATGAATAGGGTCTCATTGAGCCCTAGGTGGTGTATACTGAGATCAGGCCGGTCAAACAGCACCTGTTGTGTGAAAAGGGATTTTATACGCCGACGAATTATATGGGTAGATTCACCCAGAAGCATCCCCAAATCCTCTGCAGAATTCTCGGGGGTGATGTGGGCAAGCAGTTGATAATCCAACGAATCCAAGTCAGCTGGTTCTGAGTTGGGTTCACTATACTCATAGAAATAGGGTTGAGGCAAGATTTCTCCGTAGCCATCTCGAATCAGCACATTACGCAAGTAGCGAACCCAAGCCACCCACCGGAAGCGCTCTGCCAATGGGATATTTGAGTCATGGGCAAGATAGCTTCGGAAATTATACCCGTTGAATACACCGCTTAGGGGATAGAAGCGATAACGGAGAAAATGACCCATTGCGACGAGTTCTTGGAGCCATTCCTGGAGGCGTCGAAGGCGTAAGCGAGGAAGAGTATAACTAAGAAGATATGGAGCTCCCGCCCCACCGAATCGATGGATTTTCCGTAGATAGGGACATTGCTCAAGGTATCGTCGCACACGACTGCCAGGTGCTGGGTAGGCTAGAACTGCCACGTGGTTCAAGCGTATCCTCGGATAATTTACTCGATAGAATTTTGAGAACAGCAGTTTCTCACGAAAACTAGCTAGGTAATTGCTTAAGGTGCCCAATGAGAGATGGGACTGCTTTTGCAGCTGACGGAGAGATAGAGTGGGATTTTCTTGAATTAGATGCAGGACACGGAGCTCCTGCTCATTGAGGGGTGAAGCATAGTTCAGCATGAAAGTTTCAAGGAGGTCAACATATTCACGTGAATCCATGGGTGTCATGGCAGGTTCTAGTTCGTCGAAGAACGGGAGCACTCGACGAAGAAAGGTGCCTTGAGTGACTTGGTTGAAGACCGGAAAAGCGAGCGGTGCGTTATAATCAATGTCGCCATAGAATCGTCGAGGGGAAACCACTTGCCACAATCGAAGGAGTTGCTCATGATGTTCTTCAGAGGTGTGCTGGAACGCACACAGGATACCCAAATCACCACTTTCTGGCACCGCCCGTACCAGTGGTGGTAGTAGAGTGGTAAACATCTCCCGGTAGAGCACGCTTTCAAGTAGTAAGGGGCGAGTAAGAAGTTGACTGGCCACACGGAATTTCCTATCCTCATAAGACCCACAAAAGCTTGGGCTCGTGAGAGCATCATCACCATAAAATAAGATCTGTTCAGGGAGCGGTGGCGTACGGTCTGTCAACTGGGTGATGTCGGCTTGAATCCCTTTGAGTTGCTTTAGGATCTCTTGCCGATAATAGCGGCGCTGATTTGTACTGAGTGCTTCTTTCTCATGTTGTGTACGTGCCGTGGACGCCAAGCTTTGATTCGCCCCCTACTCGGCGGTTGCCCTTGAAACAGGGAAAAGTCCTTGTTTCTTATTTAAAGTCCACGAAGGGAGTGGGAATAAAGATTCTAAATCGTGTTATTGTGGTTTTTTGAATTTATTTATGCGCTAAGCTGGGTTTAAAGCGTTTTCCGCAGATTTTCGATTAAAATAAGCTCTTAGATGGCTTTGAATTAGTTATCCAATTGGTATTGGCAATAAACCGCTGATAATTCTTTCATATGGAAAAAAGTTCGTCAAATATCATTATCACCATCCAACAGTAAGGACCAAGTTAGTGACTGTTTAGGGCGTGCGTCGGGTCAGTGGATGGACTTCACAAGTGCGGTTCTTGCAGGTTGTACACTCGGAGCTTTGGTGCACCCAATAGTGGTCAAACCGTTCGATGAACTGATTGACGAATTCCGAGTTATTGGTCCATGTGGCTTGTTCCCCAATCCCTGAGAGACCTTTATTGGTGAAGTTGGCACTTCCTTCTAGGACTTCAGATTCATCGATGATAACGGATTTGATATGCATTTGGGCACAGACCAATATCTCAATCGCAGGAGCATCATTGAGTAGCGTCTCGACTGCTTCTTGAAAGTGTGTAGCTGCGCCACCGAAGGCTTCGGGTTCCCGAATTATAATGCGAATTTTAACGCCTTCCTTGGATTTTGTGATCAACCGGTCGAGTAAGTTTACTTCACAGGACTCGGTGCCCACCGTGATAGTTTTGACATCGGTGAAGTTTTGGACCATGATTCGGATACTTTGGTAGGCGCGTTCCAACATCTCGACAAGGGTGCAGGCAATGGAGATGCCGTTGAGGAGTTGATGATATGTTGAACGAATCCCTTCTGGGTATTCTGATGGAGGTTCCTCGGTGCCGTCTGTTTTCAGTTCTTCGTGGAGATCCTCACTTGGAACTGGAACTTCATCATCGGTGGCCGGTGCAGATATTGTTGGTTCTTGCTCATCGGGGAAGAAGCTATCCAAGGCATCGACTAGATGCATGGGGAGAGGTTCTTCGTGGCGTAGGGCTTTGGTGATTTCGACAAGGGTCCTTGCTCGTCGATAGGCGAGCTTTGATGAGGAACCAGTAGAATGTTTTGCTATTTCCTTGAAGGCTTCAGCGGCTTTGAGTGCAGCATCGGATGCGCGTTTAAAGTCTCCTTGGCTCATGAACTTTCGGATAAGCAACAAGGCTTCCTTTGCAACACGGCCTAATCGGGTGGTGCTCAACTGTAACCCTCAACGGTTTGTTAAGTGTAGCTTGTCGTCAAAGCCATAAGAAGTTTCGTAACTTGGCGTTTAGTTGGAGCTAAGATTGGGGAGAACTGGGTGAATTAATACTAAGGAGGTATAAACATTAAGCATTCGTGGCTGATGAGTTGAAGTTTCGGTTTGGATTTTTGTATTGCACCCATTCATATTTACTTAAAGAGTGGTATGAGTGAGAGGGAAGAGAGCGAGGACAGAGATGCTCAAGTATTGGTCAAGAAGGATGTAGTTCTCCCTCTTGGTTAGCTGGTATGGTGGATTCAGAAAGGAGTGTGAGAAGTTGCTGAATGAGCTGTCGATTTTCGCCTTGAAGGACAATGTGTAGCTCTTGCCCCTGTTTCTCCCAAGCAAGCACTACTCGGTCATTCGAATTGCGATTTGCACTGGTAGTGGTTAATCCAAGCCGCTGGATGATTTGGGCTAGCTGTCGTTTGACTTCGGTATTAAGTGGAATCCGTTGGTGCTGAGTTTCCCCCTCCTGACTACCCCAGTGGATCTGAACTTCATCTGTCCCTGGGAGGTGCAGCTCAGGCGGAACAGAGTCTGATTGTTGTTGGCGACGTTTCCCATTACGCATCCAAATGATGCCAAGTACACATAGGCCGACGAGGAAGGCTGGTGGTAGGAGGTTGAGGATGAGGTTCATCGACGAGTACCCAACGAAGAGCGGATGTTCCACTGAGAGGATATGGTGGTTATTTGACAGGAGGCAAAGGGATAGTAGATGGACTCCGGTATCAGTAACGGCTACAGGTAGATATTGGATTTGGAAAGTGATTGACCGAGTTTCGTTGCTTTGAACGATGACTTGTGTGAATCCCCAGAAATTTGGCTCTGCGACGATGTCGAATGCCCGTGTTTGTGTTCCCAGGTTAGTGAGATTGACTGTGACAAGAAAGGGTTGATTTTGTAGAGTCTGATCTGGAGCAGCAGCTAATGTTAGAATGAAGGCAGGTTGTATTATCAGGGGCACTTGTTCAATGAGCAAGGTAAGCGGGTGGCTGGTGATATAGAGAATAAGGTTATAATCCTGCGGGGGGCAGCTCGGAAGGACTTCCAGGTTGAGGTGGAAAAGATTTTCGCCAGGAACAAGGATTAGATCGGTTTTGTTAATGGATCCAACGTTGGCTTCAAAGAGACTAATGTTGATGGTCGCGGCGGTATCCCAAGAGGAATTAATGTAACAGGAGACTGCAAGATATTCTCCTTGTTGTATAGTGGGGGAGTATTGTAAGTGAGCCGTACAGACAGGATGCGAAATGAGATGATAAAGGCCTTGCAAACCTAAAGCGGATTGGGCGTGAACTAAGTAAGTGGTTGGTGCTGTTAGGAATAACTTGAGTTGGGCTGCCCCTGTTTCGTTAGTGATGACCTGATAGTCTTTCATGAAGTCCAAAGCGGTTATGTTGAGGTGGATGGGTTCTAGTGAGTAGCCGGTCCAGTTCGTAAGGTCTCCCAAAAAGACGTAAAGAAGAGGCGTACTCCCTACAGGGGGATCGGCTTGGTTGACTCCCATACAGATGCCGGTGTAGGTTTTTTCAAGTAACCATGTTAGACCCTGTTGAGCAATTTGACTGATGATTGAGTGTTCTGGGGAGGAAACCCCGAGAAAGAGGACAGGAATTTCAGTTAGACTTGGTGGATAAAAGCTGAGGGAGGTCCACGTTGTGTTGCTGACCAGTGCTAGTCCAGCGATACTGGGAGTGACGGCGAACACAGATGAACAGTTTTTGAATAATTGGGCGGCTTGATCTTTGAGAAGAGATGGACTTCGAATGACGGGATGGAAGGCTTTGAGACCCTGGACCTCGAGTATTTGGGTTCCTTGCATAGTGATGCTCAGGCCAAGTGTTCCGTGAAGAAACTGGGCACCTGCATTCCCCAAGATCAATAGTGGTTGAGAAAGGCGGGATAAGTAGTTCAAAAGGGTATTGTCAATGTTAATGAGAGGATCAAGTACAACCGCCTGAAATTTAGGCAAGAGCGGGTCCAGGTAATCAGTGATAGTGATATTTGCGACAGCTGACAGAATAGGTACCCACTCGGTTGCAAGAGCAGGAGGAGTGGATGGAAGGTCGAATGTAAGCTCAATTAGAAGCCCTATGATGAGTTTGGTTGTGTTCACCACATTGCTAATTGCGCAGTGAGAGAGACCATCATAAAGGGAATGCTTGTAGGGATCGGGGTATTGGTTAGTCGAAATGGTTATGGATGGAATATTGTTGGTGTGTAGTGTCCATTCGGAGATACACCAACCGAAATCACTTTGAACTGATGCTAGGTTTTCTGCACGGGGGAGCTGCATATCGATGAGCTCAATGCCAAGATTATCCGAAACAGCGTTGAGTGAGCCTTGAATGGTAGTAACATCATCAGTCATATACCGATATAAGGCAAGAATGGTAGGCCAGATTGTCCCCTGGTAAGCGATTTCATCGATGTTGAGGGCCCAGGAGGTGCTGGGATTGATACCAAGGGCATTCAGTCCATGAGAGATGACTCGGTTAGAGCCATATAAGGGTCGAGTGCCGTTACCCTCTTCACCTCCAAGGAAAGCAAATAGGACATTCCACTGCGATGTTGGCCTGTGAGTTTGATAAAGGATATCCAATGATTCCAGCACAGACGCGATACCCGCTGCGTTATCATTCGCACCAGGAGCATTCGTGGGTAACATCCCGAGTAGACCTTGTCGTGCAGAATCAAGATGACAAGTGATGATTAGGCTGTGAGCCGACGGATTGATGCCCCATGGTGTGATGTATAGATTGCGAGTCCAGTAATATTGATACACATAGTGAGTTCCAGTCCAGACCCCTTTGGGAATGGAAAACCAATCATCAGTGTATGATATCCCATGAGAGATCAGATAGGAGGCGACAAAATCAATGGATGCGTTACCATCACTGGTGAAAGGATGGCGGCTGTTGAAATTTGTTAGGGAAGTGAGAAGACCCAAAAGACGCGACTCGTTCACACGCATCGCTAGTTCGCGTTGCCAGTAGGCGAGAGTTGAGACGTTGGCCACATATGCAACAGATGGAGGGGACGATTCGGGTGGAGAAACAGAGCAGGAACGGGGAGAGGGTAGGGCCGCAGTCTGTGACCAAACATCTTGGGTAGCAAGAGACGCAGAGAAGGAACCTTCAGTGACAGGGTGCACTGAAACAATACTACTGATTAGCAGACTTACGATTACTAACGTGAGGACATTTGTGCGTCTCATGGGTTCTTCGTTGTGCTGGCAAATTTTGGTTTCTTTATATGCATTATGGTGGATCGCAAGGCAAGTAGCGGTGTGTTAGCATTGAAAGAAACGATATTTTACAAACCAATGTGTGAAAAAAAATCACATAATGGGTAATGGGAGATTTACATTTTAGTTGGATCAATTAAGGGGGACGACCCGGATCGTGTCCTCCCGTTTTTCGAGAAATCCTTCAGCTTTGAGCACATCAATTGCATCCTGTACCTCCTTGGGGAGAAGACCCGCTTCAATACACTGTTGGTAGATTTCATGGATTGGAAACCATTGCGGGCAATCTGTGCGATAGGAGCGAAGGATTTTGAGGACCTGTTGCACTGGTCGGAGATGCGAAGCGGGAGTTATGGGACCATTAATGGTGTTTTGCTTTTTTTGGACTTGGATTTGCGCTTCTTGGACGGTGGGCACAATAACGCCTCGCAACTCGTGAAGGGCCACTTTCCCGTTACATCGAGGGCAGGTATTTCGCCAGGCTCCTACGGGAATGTAGATGAACTCGGAGCAGTGGGGGCATTGGATAATTTTGTAATTCCGTCCCATGCTAGTTGTCACCTAAATCAGATACATTATGGGAGTCACTTGGGGGTTGGTTAATGTCTTCTACAATTTCATCCATCAAACACACGGATCCATCCTGAATGGGTTGCAGGCGTTCCAGGAAGGAATTGAGACGCTTCCGTAAGCGTTTGAATAGAAGACCCCCAATACTGAGACCGAGAATCATTACTGCTAGTGAACTCAGAAAGAGAGGGGAAAAGATGCCTCCTACAGGATTGTGAGGGAGACGCACTAGAAAGGGAGTGGTGGCTGAGGTAGGAGTGAACCCACGTTGGCCTGCAAAATACACCGTTACAGAATAGAGCCCCGGTAAGGGAGTCATGATAGTTAATTGGCCAATTCCTGAAATGTTAGTTGGGATTATAAATTCCGCTAGCAGGCTTCCTTCCTGGGAATACATGTGGATTGAGAGATTTGCTAACAGCCCATATGAGGATGAGCCATTACGGTAAGAGAGTTGTATGACGATTTCTAAAGTGGGTTGGAGAAAGGCATCATCGACCTCGAGTGGATTGATGGCTAGTGTAAGGTTGGGTGTGATGATGCCTTGCAAAGTGACCTGAATTGCTGCTGAGGTTTCTGAATAGAAATCTGGAGTATCCAAGTGTCCAAAGCGTACTATAACCAAATGCTCTCCAGCCAACTCAGAGTATGAGGTTGAAAGGAGTATGGTGCTGGTTCCTTGAGTGATAAGGATATCCTGTTTCCAGGCTCCATCCCAGTATATGGAGGCAGTGCCATTGGGATAGTCTGAAGTAGATGTGGTCACAAGCACTTCGATGATGAGGGATTCACCGATAAAGGCTTGTGTCGTGTTGCTGGTGAGGGTGATGGAAACAGTATCACGTATGAGATAATCATAGGGTGCAGAGATGAATGGAGCATGAGTTTCCGTGCCCATGATTTCAACGT